>JARHZF010000065.1 GCA_029258325.1 Anaerobiospirillum sp.
AATATCTAGTGTTAGTGTACACAATAAAAAGATTATTAATGCTTATACCAGTACTCTTTTGTGTATCTGTATTAGTATTTTTAATCATGCGTGTGTTCTCACCTGATCCTTCTACTATTGTACTAGGACAACACGCAACATCTGAAAAAATTGCTATATGGCGTGAAGCAATGGGTCTTAATGAACCTATTATTACACAATATATAACTTACATGAATAACGTTCTACATGGTGACTTTGGTAAATCTTACTTTACAAATTCAAGCGTAACTACAGAACTTTTATCAAGATTACCTGCAACAATTGAACTTGCTGTCGTTGCTATCATCATAGCTTCTATTATTGGTGTTATTTTAGGTGTTATATCTGCTGTTAAGAAAAATTCAATTATTGATAATTTAACAATGACAGGTGCTTTAATTGGTGTTTCAATGCCTGTATTCTGGCTTGGTATATTGTTAATTATCTTCTTTTCAGGATATTTACAATTAGTACCATCATCAGGTCGTATTGATACCCTGATGAAACCATATGGTGGTACTGGCTTCTATTTCTATGACACCTTAATTATTGGTGATTATGAAGCTTTCTTTAACGCCCTATCTCATATAGCCCTACCTGGTATAACCTTAGCTGGTTATTCAATGGCTATCATCACTCGTATGACTAGATCTTCTATGCTAGATGTACTTCACCAAGATTACATAAGAACAGCTAAAGCTAAAGGTTTAAGTCAATATAAAGTTATAGGTAAACATGGTTTCCGTAATGCACTATTACCAATCATAACTGTAATTGGTCTTCAATTTGGTGCTCTTTTATCTGGTGCTGTTTTAACAGAAACTGTATTCTCATGGCCAGGTATTGGTGCATACTCAGTTGAATGTATCTTACGTTCAGATTTCCCTGTAATTCAAGGCGTGGTTTTAATTGTTGCTTTTATTTTCGTATTTATGAACTTATTAGTTGATCTACTTTACGCAGCATTAGATCCAAGAGTTAAATTAGGTCAAGAAGGTGCATCATGATAGATAGTGTAATGCAAAAGAAAAACTCTCGTTTTTCTGATATGATGGCATCAATAGTCTCAAATAAAGCAGCATTATTTGGTCTTTGTTTTATCATATTTTTAATTATTATTTCATTAGTTGTTTCTATAAGCGATCTTTTAGGTATCTCAATTCTTCCATATGATCCTAATCTTGCTGATATGAACAATACTCTTCAACCACCAAGCATGGAACACCTTTTTGGTACTGATCAATTAGGTCGTGATATCTTATCTCGTGTTATAGATGGTACTAAAGTTAGTTTAACTGTAGGTGTATCTGCTGTTGCAATATCTTTAACCTTAGGTACTCTCCTAGGTGCAGCAGGTGGTTACTATGGTGGTAAACTTGATAATTTAATCATGCGTTTTATGGATATTATCCTATCAGTTCCATCAATCCTTTTAGCTATCACCTTTATGGCAGCTCTAGGTCGTGGTCTTGATAAAGCTGTTTTAGCAATTGGTCTTGTATCAATTCCTGAATATGCTCGTATTGCAAGATCTTGCGTTGTATCTGTAAAATCAAATGATTATATTCAAGCAGCTAAAGTTACAGGTGATAGTAATCTACGTATTATTATGCGTCATATCCTACCTAATATCACATCTCCTATAGTTGTACGTGCAACTTTAGGTATTTCTACTGCTGTTTTAGATTGTGCAGCTTTAGGCTTCTTAGGTTTAGGTGTACAACCTCCATTTGCTGAATGGGGTGATATGCTAGCTCGTTCTCGTGCTTTTATTTTCACTGCACCACATACACTTATCTTCCCAGGTCTTGCAATTACTCTTACTGTTCTTGCTTTTAACCTATTTGGTGATGGTCTTCGTGATGCCTTAGATCCAAGATCAAGAAGAAGATAGGAGATTATTATGTTACTTGAAGTTGAAAATTTAACTACAGAATTTGCAACAAGACGTGGTAAAGTACAAGCTATTAAAAATGTTAGCTTTAATATTGATAGAGGCGAAATCTTAGCCCTTGTAGGTGAATCAGGTTCTGGTAAGTCAGTTACATCTTTATCTATAATGCAACTTTTAAGCTCAAATGGTAGCATTGTAAATGGCTCTATTAAGTTTAATGGTGAAGATTTAACTAAACTTAGTGATAAACGTATGCGTCACATACGTGGTAATAGAATCTCTATGATTTTCCAAGAGCCTATGACATCACTAAACCCTATCTTTACTGTAGGTGATCAAATTCTTGAAAGTATTCTTGAACATACCAAGATTTCTAAAAAAGAAGCTCATGAAAAAATGCTTCACTTACTTGATACTGTAGGTATTCCAAACCCATCAAAGCGTGTTAATGATTACCCTCATCAAATGTCAGGTGGTATGAGTCAAAGAATTATGATAGCTATTGCTATGTCTTGTGAACCTGAACTATTAATAGCTGATGAACCTACAACAGCTCTTGATGTTACAATTCAGGCACAAATTCTAGATCTTATTTATAAAATGCGAGAACAATTTAATGTTTCTGTTTTATTAATTACTCACGATCTAGGCGTTGTAGCTGAAGCTGCTGATAAAGTTTGTGTAATGTATTGCGGTCGTATAGTAGAACAAGGTAAATGCTCTGATATATTAAGCAAACCTCTTCACCCTTATACTCATGGCTTATTAAAATCTATCCCTCGTCTTGATGATCATACTGATAGACTATATATGATCCCAGGTATGGTGCCACCTTTAGAATTAGTTCCAGATGGCTGTGCTTTTGCTGATAGATGCTCTTTATGTGAAGAAAAATGTAAGGCTGCACTACCTGAACTTAGACAAATATCAGAAGATAGATATGTACGTTGTATAAAGACTATTGGTGCTTAAAATGAGTGATAAGAAAGAAGTTTTATTATCCATAAAAGATCTTTGCAAGTACTTTGAAATTAGATCTGGATTTTTTAATCAAAATGTAAACCTACTTAAAGCTGTTGATAATATAAATATAGATATTTATAAAGGTGAATGCTTTGGTCTTGTAGGTGAGTCAGGTTGTGGTAAAACAACTTTAGGTAAGATGATAGCAGGTCTTTATAAGCCAACTGCAGGTAGTATTATGTTTAATAATACAAACCTTGGTAAAATATCTGCTAAAGAACGTCGTGCTTTTTGTAAAGATATTCAAATGATCTTCCAAGATCCTTATTCTTCTTTAAATCCTCGTATGACTGTTGAGGAAATCATTTCAGAACCAATGCTTGTAAATAAAACTCACGCTAAATCTGAAATGTCAAAAAGAGTTGAACATCTTTTAAATTGCGTAGGTCTATCATCATCTTATAAATCACGCTATCCACATGAGTTCTCAGGTGGTCAAAGACAAAGAATTGGTATTGCAAGAGCTCTTGCTGTATCACCAAAATTAATTGTATGTGATGAAGCTGTATCTGCCCTTGACGTATCAATTCAGGCCCAAATCTTAAATCTATTATCAGATCTAAAAGATGAATTTGGCCTTACCTATTTATTTATTGCTCATGGTCTTGCTGCTGTTAAGCATATTTCAGATAGAATAGGCGTTATGTATTTAGGTTCTTTAGTAGAAGTTGCACCTAAAGAGGAAATTTATGAACATCCTCGTCATCCTTATACTAAAGCTCTAATTTCAGCTATTCCTGAAATTAATCCAAATAATAAAAAACAAAGAATTTTATTAACAGGTGATTTACCAAGCCCTATTGATCCACCTAAAGGCTGTCGTTTTGCCTCTCGTTGCTATCAAAAATGCGATAGATTTGAAGAGTGCCAAATCTTAGAGCCTTGTGGTAACAATCACTTAGTTGCTTGTAAAAAGCCTCTTGAATAAATTATATCAATAAACTTTTTTTGAAATTTTATATAAAGGAACTACTATGTCTAATCAAGATTTTGAACAAGTTTTCAAAGAGATTTCTGCTGCAGCTGAAACTGGTGATGCTAAAGCAATATTTAACTTAGGTGTTTTATATACAAAAGGTGAAGGCACTGATGTTAATTTAGATAAAGCATTAGAATGCTTTACTAAAGCTGCAGATAAAGATCTTGTTGAAGCTATATATAACCTTGGTATTATGTACTTTGATGGTAAGGGTGTTGAGAAAGATTTAGAAAAATCATTTGCATACTTTATCAAAGCTGCAGATATGAACTATGTAGATGCTCAAAAATATGTAGCTATTATGTTTGCTGAAGGTTCAGGCGTTGAAAAAGATTTAACAAAAGCTTATGAATACTTCAAAAAAGCAAGTGAAAATGGCGATGAATACGCAAAGAAAGTAATTGAAGATTTAGAAAATAAAGCTTAATTTATTTTTTTATAAAAAAAAGGTCAGCTCATAAGGTTGACCTTTTCTTTTTTAGTAAATTAAAAGCTTTAAAATACTAGATCTTTTAATAACACTTTATATCTTTAAAGTTATTTTTAAATTTTTCTAATTTAGCTGTCTTTAAAATAAAATCATTTTTACACTTTAAATAAAAAGCCTTATCTTTACTAAAGATTATATAGTACTGCATATCACCATTTACATAGTAATTTGCCCTCCCCTCTCTTAAACCTTTTTTATAATTTAGCATTAAAGATGGAAGACCATTTGTATCATACTCAAAATAAGAACCTTCTTGTAAGTTATTTTTATAATAACCTTTTGCTTTTATAGATCCATTTTTATAATAAAGTTCAAATTGACCATCTTTATTGCCTTTATTGTAAAGATATTTACTCTTTATCTCCTTATTACTATAGTAAGATACAGATAAAGATTCTTTATAATTATTTAGATAAAAGCTTTGTTCTTTTAAAATATCATCTTCATAAGTATTATAAAAACCCCTTAACTTACCATCAATAAAAAAGCCACTTTCTTTTAAAGAGCCATCTAAATTAAACTTTTGAAAGATACCATCTGCTTTATTATGTTTATAATTAACTATGCTCTTTACACTTTTATTATCAAAATAAGTTTTTAGGACTCCATTTGTATCTTTATATGTATTTGTCATAATAAGAAAACCATCTTTATAATAGTAATTAGTGCAAAAGCTATTATAAAGATCGCATTCTTTTTTAGTTAAAGATAAATGCTCTATATTTAAATCTAAAATATCTTTATTTTCTACAATAACAGCATCAATATTTGCTAACACTTGAGATGATAAAGATAAACAAGACACTATGCAAAGTTTATAAAAAAATCTTTTTTGCATACATAAACCTTATTTCAAAAATAAAAGAGTAAGAAAAATATAAATATGTTTGTAAGATAACACATAAAATAAGAGGTGCATAATATTAACATCATTTTAAATTTTCTTATAAACAAAATTTAAAACTTGTTAGTTTACTTAAATATTTATTTAAGTTATATAAACTTTTTTAGTCCTTTTAATTTTTGCATTGTTATTTATAATCAACATAGTGCTTTTTTATTTAGAAATAAGGCAAATATTCCATGACCTACTTTTTTAGTTTATATTATTGTGCCTTGTTTCTTAAAAAATATTGTTTTCTTTTGTGTATAAACAAGGTAAATAAAAACAAATCTAACTTCTACAACAAAAGTAGATCATAATATTTTTGCCTTTAGATATTTAAAAATAATAAAGTTCATGTGAGATTTACGTTATCTTTCATAAGAAAAAAATTATTTTGTTTTAAGTAACAACACAAAAATCACAAGACCTAATAATTCTTTAATTTAAAATTAATACTTCTCTTTATTATGTATAAACCCTATAAATATCGCATATACTACAAAAGTTTTAAATAAAATAAAGTCTAAGGAACTCTTTTTTAGATTATAAAAATGCTAAAATTTAACTTTTATAAAAAAATCTCTGATTTAAATCTTATTTTTATAGATTACTTACACATAAGCTATAAATCTATTATAGTTTATAGTTAGCTAAAACTAACTTTTCTTATCATGTAGTAAATAAAAATACATATTTATTGCTAACATTTAACAATGTTTTTGGTTTTATATTGTGTTTATATATGAATATAATTAAATTTATTGAAGTTTCTTTAAAAGTAATACCTGCTTTTGCTTTTTTTATATCATTTAGAATTTATTTTGATATAGTAAAAGCTACAGAGCATTTAGTTATATCAGTACTTATAACTAATTTCATCTACCTTTTAATTTTTAGAACTTTAAAAAGATCTAATTTAATGATCTTAGGTGGCACTTTACTCTTTGCCCTCCCTACTATATTTTTACAAAATCCAGACTATATAAAAGCAAAAGGCGTTATAGTTAATACATGTCTTGCAACTCTTTTACTTTTAGCAAAACTTATCTTTAAGAAAAATCTTTTATCCCTTGTTATACATAAGAAATTAGAGTGTGATGAAAGTGTTATGAATAGAGTTTGCATTATGTGGGCTATATTCTTATACTTTGCAGCTTTATTAAACTTCTTTGTAGCATTCTCATTACCATCTATCTTTGATTTAGATAAAGCTACAGCTGATAATATTTGGGTATACTTTAGAACTATAGGTCCACCTATTATAAATAGCTCTTTTACCTTATTTACAATGCTTTATATTTATAAAAAAGATAAATTTATAAAGGAAAAAGTAAAAAACTTTTTTAAAAAAGATAAAAGTATAGCTTAGTCTTTATAAAAGTTTTTAGGTATAAGATTAGATGAAGTTAAAATAGTACAAGGATAAAAGTTTACAGTAAATGTACTGTTAAAGTTCACAGTACATTTACTAATTCTTATATATAATTTGTATTGTTTTAATTTAGGTGAACTTTTACATTACTTATTATTTTTTTTGTTACTTAAATTATCATAATTTTTTAGTTCATGGAATATTTGTGTTGTTACTTAAAACAACATAGTATCATCTTGTGTAGAAACAACATAAATCTCTCATAAAACAGTTTTTTGTATAGAGCAAAGTAAATCTTATATAAAATACCTAATCTTTCTTATTTTTGTAATGTTACTTAGACTATCATAGTTCTTTTTTGCATAGAGCAAAGTAGATCTCACATAAAATACATGATTTTTAATATTAAAATTGTTGTTTTTATATAGGCTTTTATTTTAGACATAAAAGCCTATATAAGATATTAGAGATATTTATAGATATTATTTAGGACATGCTTTTACAAGATAAAAAGCTTAATCTTTAAAACTTGCAAAAGCTTCACTTACCACTTCATCTAAATAAGATAAATAAGATGGTATAGATATCTCAAATGTATTTAAAAATAAAGAACAATCTAAACTTGAATCTAAAGGACGTGGAGCTTTTTGCTTTAAACTATAACTTGGAATTGATTTTATTCTGACATCTCTTTGCAAATAACCAAGTTCACTTGCTTTTTTTAAGATAGCCATAGCAAATTTATCCCAAGATGTAATTTCACAAGATGTATAGTGATAGATACCAAAAGCACTAAAGTCATCATCTAAAATTTTAGGTAACATATATGCTATAGCATAAGCAAGTGCTTTAGCTGGAGTTGGATTACCAAAATTATTTGAGACCACATTTATTTCATCTTGTGTTTTTGCAAAATGACAAATCTTTTTTACAAAATTATTACCATATTTAGAAAATAGCCAGGCTGTTCTTATTATGATATAACGTCTAGTATTTTCAATTATATTTAATTCACCTTGATACTTAGTTTTAGCATAAGCACCATTAGGTGTAGGTCTATCTGTCTCTAAATGAGGACCACGTCCATTTTCAGTAAAGACGTAGTCTGTTGATATATGAATAAGAGGTATACGCATTTTATTGCAGGCAATAGCCATAGCTCTTGTAGCTTTGCCATTAACTAAAAAAGCTTCTTCTTGATTATCTTCACAATAATCAACATTAGTAATTGCAGCACAATTTATAAAGGCATCTATATCAGTATGTAAAATAGCACTTTGTACACAAGCTGCATCCTTTACATCTAAGTCTTCATGTGATGCTGCAATAACTTCTATATTGCATTTTAGTAAGACATCAACTAACTCACGCCCAAGTTGACCATTAGCTCCTGTTATAAAAACACGCATTTATTTACTCTTATTTACTTTTATTAGCTATTATTTGCACTAAATTTAAAACAACTTCATAAGATTTATGAAGAGATTGCACTGGTAAACACTCATAAGGACCATGACAGTTTAATGCACCTGTAAAGATATTAGGGCAAGGTACGCCAAGTGATGATAAATGAGAACCATCAGTACCACCACGCACATAATTTTCTTTAATAGTTACATTAGATAGTTCAAAAGCTTCTTTAGTCCAATTTAAGATATCTGGATGTTCTTTTAGGACATTTGCCATATTCTTATATTGATCTTCAATGCGAGCTTTAACACACTCATAACCTATCTTAGCATTTAAATCTTTTACAATGTTTAAAAGAGTTGTAACACGTTTATCAAGTACATCTTCATCAAAGTCACGTAAGATCATTTTTACTTTAGCTTTTTGTACTTCACCACTTATTGTATGTACATGATAAAAACCATCTAAATCTTTAGTATTTTCAGGTTTTTCATCTTGAGGAAGAGCTTTTATTAGATCTGTTGCAACTTCAATTGCATTTACCATTTTCTTATAAGCACAAGCTGTGTGTACAACACGACCTTCAATCTCAATAATTGCACCTTTTGCATTAAAGGTAGCAACATCAAGTTCACCAATATCACAGCCATCAACAGTAATAGCAAAATCAGAGTCAATTTCATCTAAAGTTATACATTGAGATGATCTACCTATTTCTTCATCTACAGTAAAGATAATAGTAAGAGGTCCGTGTTTTATGTCCTTATCAGAGGCTAGAGTTTCAAGTAAGTGCATTAAAACAGCAACACCTGCTTTATCATCACCACCAAGTAAGGTTGTACCATCAGTTACAACAATATCATCGCCTATATGATCTTCAATTTCAGATGAAATACTTTCATTTATAACAAGACCATTATCAAGTTCAATGCCACCACCTTTATAATTAGTTACAAGGCGAGGATTAACATTTTCACCACTTGCATCACATGCTGTATCTAAGTGAGCTAAAAGGCATAATCTTTTGCAATTTTCAAAACCTAAGCTTGCAGGAACTTTAACAATAATAGCACCCTTAGTATTTTGAGTTACTTCATAACCTTTTTCATTTATTTGTTTTAATAAATAAGCACCTAAACGTAATTGACCTATTGATGATGGAGATGCTTTATTTTCTGGATTTGCTTGAGTGTTATAAGCAATTAAATTAACAAATATATCTAAAATAGGATCTGTTAATAATCTTTTATCTAATTCTTCTGCACTACCTTTTTGTAATTGTGTCATATTAGCTCCTAATCTTTGGATAAAGCTTCAATTATATTTTGTAAAGATGCCTTTTTAGCTGGCATAAAGCCAAAAATAAGACCTATAAGAGTTGATATTACTACAGACAAAGCTATAGCATCAAATTCTAATAATAGTGTTATATTACTAGAAAAAGCATTAATTAAATAGACTAAGATTAAAGATAATGTAAGACCTAGTACTGATGCTATTAAGCAAATAACTATAGATTCAATTAAAAATTGATACATAATGTCTCTTTCACTTGCACCTACAGACATTCTTATACCTATTTCTTTTACTCTTTGTTTTATAGAGACAAGCATTACATTCATAACACCAATACCACCTACAACTAAGGAGATTATAGCAACTAAAACAGTTAAAAGAGATAAGGTGCTTTGAGTTTGTGTACGTGATTTAACTAAAGCATCAGATGAAAAAGAGAAAAAGTCTTTTTCTTTATGGCGTTTTATAAGTAGATCTTCAATATTAATTAAAGCTTTTTGTGGGCTAACATCATCTTTTAAACGTATAACAAGTGATGTTATATAATCTTGTTTATAAACACGTGTCATATAAGCACTATGTGGTATATAAACTTGCATGGAGTTTTGACGAATAAAAACAGCACCTCTTGTATCAACAACACCTATAATTTCAAAAGCTATATCATTTACAAAGACAACTTTATGCAGTGCATCTTCGCCTTTAAAGAAATTTTCTTCAGTCTGATCGTCTATAACGCAGTAAGTTTTATTGTACAGAATATCGTATTCATTTATACGTCTACCCTTTTTCATCTTAAGGCCATAAACATCAAAAATCTTTTCAGAAACACCATAGAGCATAGCACTTGCAGCGTCTTTATCTGTTCTAAACATAGCTTGACTTTGTACAAGGGGCGATGCTGAGTGCACAAAGGGTAGTTTTGCTACAGCTTTAACATCATTAAAATTTAGAGTTTGAACTTGATTATGTCTTTTATTTGAAAAACGCGATCCTGAAAATATACTAATTGTATTAGTACCAAGGGATGCAATACTGCCAAGTACTTTACTTTCAGCACCACGAGATATAGATAAAACTAAGATTAAAGATATTATGCCTATAATAATGCCAAGCATACAAAAAAATGATTTCATCTTATTGTATAAAAGAGCATTTAGAGCAATATTCATACTATCTTTTATAATGGTAAAATAGCTCTTTTTAAATAAAGAATTAGTATTAAATTCAAGATTTGAGAGGTCATCTTTAAAATTACTATCTAAAAGTAATTTATCCTCAATAGCTTTTACTCTTTTATCCTTTGTAATTTTACCATCTGATATTTGTATGATGCGTTTAGCTTCTTTTGCTATATTTTCATCATGTGTTACTATAATTACAGTAGTACCTTCATTATTTAAATGTTTTAGTATATTTAAAATATCATGACCTGATTTTGAGTCAAGAGCACCTGTAGGCTCATCAGCAAGTATTACCTGTGAGCCATTTATTAAAGCACGAGCAATTGATACTCTTTGTTGTTGACCACCTGATAGCTCTGAAGGTTTATGATAAAGTCTATGTCCTAAAGATAGACTTTCTAATAAAGATATAGCCCTCTCTTTTCTATATTTTTCTTTAACACCTTTATAAATAGTTGGTACTTGTACATTTTCAAGGGCATTTAAAGAATGAATTAGATTATATCTTTGAAAGATAAAACCAAAATAATTACAACGCAGTTTAGCTTTTTTATGACTACTTAAACTATCTATATCTACATTATCAATTTTATAAATACCAGAGCTTTTATTATCTAAAAGACCTATTATATTCATAAGAGATGATTTACCAGAGCCAGATGGTCCTACAATAGCTACAAAATCACCTTTTTTTATATTTAAATTGATATTATCTAAAATAAGTGCTTTGCTGTCTTTAAAAGATACTTCAAAACAAATATTTTGCATTGAAATTATATTATCTTCCATGAGTTTTTCTCTCTTTTACAGTTAATAAGACTTCCTCATCTAAAGAAAGACCAGATATAATTTCAACAAAACTTTCATCCCGAAGTCCTAAACTTAGTTCTCTTTTTTCTTTGACTCCATCTTTATTTACATAGACAAAACCTGTATTTATATTATCTTCAATTAAAGCTGTTATAGGTATAGATAAGGCATTATCACGCTTATCTACAATAACAGTAATATAAGCACTCATATCAAGGCGTAATAAGTTTTCTTTATTATCAACTAAAAAATGAGCTATATAATAAACACCATCTTTATCATTTAAATTCTTATTTTCTTCATAGGTATTTTTTTCAGATGCTAGATCAATTCTTAAAAGTTTTGCATTAAACTCTCTATCAATTAAACCTAAAATTTTAAATTTAGCATCTATACCTTTATTAATACGAATAACATCGCTTTCAGCTATTCTTGCCTTTAGCTCTAATTGTTCTAAATTAGCAAGACGAACTAAGGTTGGAGTATTTTGATTTGCATTAACAGTTTGTCCCTCTTTTACCCAAATAGCATAGACATAACCATCAATAGGAGCTTTTATAGTGGTATAAGATATATTAGTTTTTGCATCAGATAAGGATATATTTGCTTGCACTAATTTTGATTTAAGACCTTTTAAATTAGCTTTTTCAATAGCATATTCATATTTTAAATTATCATAGCTTTGCTCTGATGTTGCATTATGTTTTTTTAATTTTTCAAAGCGTTTTAAATCCTTATATAATTTATCTATATAAGATTCTTTTGCTTCAATTTCAGACTCAATTAAATCTTTTTGAGCATAAGCTTTTTGTAGCTCATTTTCCTTAATCTTTTTATCAATAGTAACTAAAAGTTCACCTTTTTTAACCTTTTGCCCATTTTCAACAAAAATCTTTTCAATTTGACCTGATACTTGAGAGCCTACATCTACATCTAATAAAGCCTCTAAAGTTGCAGGAGCAAGTACACTTTCTTTTATATCTCTATATTCTGCATGTATAGTACTAATATTAGTGTTATCACTATTACCTTTATTAAAGAAGTAAAAAATAGCTAGTAAAATAAGGGCTGCTAATATAAAAAGAGCTATATTTTTTTTACTTAAAAAAGAGTGTTGCATATAAAGCCTTTTTAAAAAGAATATAGTTCATGTGATATTTGTTTTTTACATAAGATAGAACTATTTTGTTTTAAGTAACAAAAAAAAATCACAAGAACTAAGAATATTAAATTAAAGTTCTAATTAATTAAAACATAGTATATTTTAGCAAAAGCTTAGTTTTAGTTATTTTTTTTAGAAAACTTTATTATTAATATATTAATTAGGCAAATATTTTAAGATCATAGGTACAGAATGTACCTTGAAAAGATTGTTAGTGATTATATTAAATAAACTTATTTAGCTATCTAACTTGTACCATTTTAATTTAAATGAACTTTAATTAGTTTTTTAAACTATTGAAAACAATTCTATCTTATACATATCTATTCTTATAACGTCTGCATTTGTATTTTTATAAAAAAAAATAAGCATACCACTTATTAGCATGCTTATTTAAAAAGGTATGTATGATATAGAACAATTTGCTTTTTATGAATGTATTTTCATGTGTCACAAAATCTTTTTGCAAAGGCTACTTTTATAAATATAAGAATTTTCTTTTATCTTTAATTTCTTAAGTAGCTTATCTTATGACTTAATTATAAAAAACAAAAATTAGCATAAACATAGTAAATAGAATATTTAAAAAGCATTATAAATAAGTTATAACATAAAAGCAGATTAAAAATAATATAATTATATTAAATAGATAAATCTATTAAGTTCAATCTAATATATTTATAATTATTTTACTATCTTGATAAGGCTACAGCTTGCTGTACATCAATCTTTATATTATTGCCATCTTTATCAACTTCTCCTGTTATAAGAATCAATTGATTTTTATTTATATGACTCCATGATCTTGTATCATTAAGTTCTACTGTAACCTTATTATTATCAGATACAAATTCATAAGTATTTTCATCTATTTGTTTAGTAAGCTTGCCACGTACAGTTACAACTTCTAAATCATAGGCATATCTTAAAATATCAGAAAGAGCTCTCTCTGTTAGAGGTGCTTCTTTAACTTTTTGAGATGCTGCTTCTTTTGCTATATTAATATCAAAACCATTTGGTATTGCAAAGACAGAATAACTTATAAAAATAGAAAAAAGTATCATAAACTTTTTCATAAAAAGTTTCCTTATTTATTTTATTGTTAGTATAAAAGACAAAATTTACTAATCCTTGTGATTTTTGCGTTGTTACTTAAAATAACATAGTGCTTTTTGGTGTAGAAACAACATAAATCTCACATGAACTGGTTTTAGTATATCATTTCTATGATAAAGTATAACAAAAATAATCTAACAATAAAGTAAATATTACATAAAATAAATATAAAAGCTCATGCTAAATGTAGCAATTTTATTTTATATAATGTTTTCTTTGAAGAAAACACCATGAATTTTAATTAAAATCCCTACTTTTATAGATCTTACTCTAATAAGAAATCAATAATATTTTTTCTTATAATTCCATCGATATTGTATTCCTCTAAATTATCCATAGACAGTACATATTTAGGATAGTTGTCAGATACTTTCTTTAAAGGAGAAAATTCTCTTTCTACATCTTTATTTGTCTCTAATATATAAGTTACTTGAATATAGATCTTTTCATTTCTTAAAGTACCTATAAAGTCAATTTCATTTGTATTTAATTTGCCTATATTAACTGTATATCCTCGTCTAATTAGCTCTAAATAAACTATATTCTCTAAATATCCTGATATATAATCTTTTTTATAGCCTAATTTAGCATGTTTAAATCCTATATCAGTAAGATAAAACTTTTCCATTGTCACTAAAAAAGCTTTTCCTTTTATATCATATCTTCTTACTGCTGATAGAATATGAGCATTTTCTAAAGCTTTTAAATAATTATAAATAGTTTCTCTACTTAGTTTTCTACCATCACTTTTTAAAAAATCAGAGACATTTTTTAAAGAAAAAGTATTTCCTATATTATCCAAAATATACAAAACAATTCTTTCAAGTAGTTCTACATCTCTTATATTATTTCTTGTAATCACATCTTTTAATAAGATAGAACTATAAATATCAGATAGGTATTGATAAATATTAATATCATTATAATTAAAATTATGAATACCAGGCATACCGCCAAATTTAAGATATTGCATGAAGTATTCTTTATTGCTTAGAGTTGTATCTTTATTTTGACTCTTAGCAAAATCTATATATTCTTTAAAAGAAAGGGGATAGACTTTAATTTCTACATATCTTCCTGCTATATAGGTTGCAAGCTCAGATGACAGTAAATTAGCATTAGAACCTGTTATGTATATATCACAATCTAGATCAACTAAAAAAGAATTTATAGTTTTTTCCCAAGATTCAACTTCTTGAATCTCATCAATAAAAATATAAATCTTACCTTTTAAACTTTGAGATTTTTCTATTATATATTTATATAAGGTCTCAAAATTTGTTAATTTACTAAACATTAAAGACTCAAAATTTATATAAATAATATTTTGTGATGCAACTCCTTTTGCTTTTAGCTCTTCTATAATTAAATTTAAGAGCATAGACTTGCCACATCTTCTTATTCCAGTAAAAACTTTTATTACATTTGTATCTATAAAATTTTTAATTTTACTAAGATATAAATCTCTTTTTATCATTAAATCACTTCCCTATTATGAATATCTTTTATTTTTTAAAGTTTTTCAACATATAAAAGACAAAATCATTAATTTATATTAAAGCTCAATCTATAACATTTATTTTTAGATAAAATTATCTTTATAAAGATAAGATAGAGCTCTTTTTTATCACAAAATTTCTCTTATATTATGAATATCTTTTATTTTTTAAAGTTTTGCAATATATAAAAGACAAAATCATTAATTTACTTTAAAGCTCAATCTATAACATATCTTTTTATATATCCATATCTTAATAAGTACAAGATAGAGCTTAAAGTTTACTAATACATATGAGATTTATTTTGTTTTATATGATGCTTAAAACACCCTACACTTATTTACTTATCTTTTTTAATATAAGTTCCAAGAAAATATCCATGAAAACCACAATTTATAGGACCATTATCACCAAGTAAAATTTTAACTTTGTTATTTTCTATCTTTAAAATAAGTGGTTTAGTCTCTTCACTATCTTGCTCTACATATAAAATATCACTATCAAGTAAAATGCCTGTCTTTTCAAGATTACAAGATGCCATATTACCTGTCTCTTGAAATGTATCTATAGTTATAACATAACTATCATCTGCTTTTTTCTCTAAACTAAGCTCACCACTATACCCATCTCTTTCATATGTATAAGTGTCTGCATAAACACAAGATATAGATAAAGCACATAGTGCTAAAATTATATTCTTAATCATATAATAACTCCTAATCTATAAAGATAAATCATAAGTTTCATTAAAACCTAACTCTTTTACATAATTTAATAAAAGAGCAGCTAAACTTAACTCTTTTTGTAAAACTAAACTATCAAGTAAAGATGTACACTCTTCATGACTAAAATTAAAAATAGATAAAAACTCTAAAAACATCTCTTCTTTTAAATCTAAAATATTATGTAGCTGTAACATAAAGTTAGCCTTATCTTTAAACTTAAAATAGACATTTTTAAATAATTCTAAAGTAAAATTTCTAAGATCTTCAATAGACAGTTCTTTTTTTAAATCATTTAAAAAATAAATAAAGTTATCCTTTATTTGCAGACGATTATTAGCACTTCTTAAAAATTTTACTATATATAAAATATTGTCACTATCTAAATGATCATAGATAAATTTGTCATAACTATACATAAGGTTATTATTTAAAATATCCTTTATCTTTTTTATATTATCTCTTTTTATAAAAGTAGATCTTAAGCTTTTTAGATAATCTCTAAAATCATGCTTTTTAAGTAAGATACTATATAAAAATATAAGTGCTATTTGATTATTACTTATAGCATTATGTGAAACTAAGAGCTTTAAATGCAAAAGCTTTGTCTCATCACTATTTAAAGCTCTTTTATCATGCTCTATAAAAAGACCACGTAACTCATGTTTTACTTTATCAACATCACAAATTAAAGCTAAAAATAAATTTTGAACTTCATAAGTGCTATCATCTACAGAGACCTTATAAAAAATAGCCAAAGCTTTTTGATTAAACTCAATAAGATTATCATACTCTTTGTTTAAAAGACCTAAAGATAAAAAAGAAAAATTAAAAGATATTAAAAGTTCTGTCATCTCTATACTTGCATAAAGACAGGATATAGCTATAAGTCTATAAAATAAAAAATCATCATGTGCACAAGTTAAAAGAGCTTTTACATTCTCTTTATCATCTGCTTTTATATATGATTCTAAATATAGAGTATAAATATGTTTTGATATACATTTTGCATCATCTACATTATAAAGATTATGCTCTTTTAAATAAGAGAGGGCTTTATCTGAAGAAGTTTTTAGAGCAACTATAGTCATAATCTCTTTTTCTTTTTCAATAAAAGCTCTATATTGCTCCTTTTTATCCTCACTATAAAGCTCACTATTTTCTAAATAAGCAAGAGCAAGTCTACTTTTAAAAAAGAGATTATATATACTATCTAAATTGAAGTTTAAAAAACAAAAACGCATGCCATGTAATTTATAAGAACTACATTCATCACCTATATAAGTTTTATAAGGGTCTGCTTCTTTATTTTCATTCTTTAGATCGTTTATAGAAATTAGGTTTTTAGCAAATAAAGTACAATTATAATTAAAATTAGCCTCTAAATTGTTTGTGTCAAAAACACCATTTAAATCAAAGAGAGTAAGAGATGTAATCTCATCTTTTAACTTAAAATCTTTAAAGTCATTACAAAGTGATATATTTTGCATAAAAACCTCTTTAACTCAAAGCTATATCTTATATTATTATAAAAATAGACTTTATTAGTACTTATAATATTGTTACTTAAAATAACATAGTGCTTTCTTGTGTAGAAACAACGTAAATATCATAAAAACTACTTTAGTTTAATTTAAATACTTATTCAATAGTTGAAAACTATGTACATTATTTAATATGTTATAATTGACAAGTTGTTCATATACTAATTTTTAGGAATGTAGGCAAAATGATAAAGACAATAGTTCTTAATGAAGATAGAGAAAAATCACTTTTAAGACATCATCCTTGGGTATTTTCAAAAGCCATAAAAAAAGAAGATGATGATATTGAAAATGGTTCTATTGTTGATGTTTTAGATAGTAATAACAACTTCCTTGCTCGTGGTTTTTACTCAAAAAATTCTCAAATTAAAGTACGTGTACTTAGCTTTAATAAAGAAAATATTGATAGAGAATTTTTTAAAAAGAGAATTGTAAATGCAATAGATGCTCGCTCTCTTTTAATCGAAAATGGCAATGATGGTGTACGTTTAATTGCAGCAGAGGGCGATTTTCTTCCAGGTCTTATAGTAGATAAATATAATGATGTTCTATCTTTATCTATATCAACAAAAGGTATGGATAAAGTTAAAAATATCATCTTAGATATCTTAAAAGAACTATATCCAAACTTTAGCATTTATGAGAGATCAGATGTTAAAACAAGAAAAAAAGAAGGTCTGCCTCTAGTATCTGGTCTTTTATATGGTAAAGATATAGATGATACCCTTTTTGTTCTTGAAAATAATTTAGTTAAAATTCCAATTGATGTAAAAAATGGTCATAAAACAGGTGGTTATCTCGATCAAAGAGCATCAAGAAAACGCCTTTATGAAATTGCTAAAAATAAAAGTGTTTTAAATTGCTTCTCTTATACAGGTGGCTTTTCTCTTATGGCACTAAAAGGTGGAGCTAAGAGCGTACATAATGTTGATGTATCAGATAATGCTCTACAAAAAGCAAAAGATGGTGTTGTTTTTAATCACCTAGATCCAGGTCGTTGTAAATTTATTAAAAAAGATGTCTTTTTACATCTACGTGATTTAGTAAAAGATGGTGTTAAATACGATATTGTTGTATTAGATCCACCTAAATTTATTGAAAGTGCTAATACCCTTAAAAAAGGATGTCGTGGCTATCAAGATATTAATAGACTTGCTATGCAAATTGTAGCTGATGGTGGTATATTACTAACTTTCTCTTGCTCAGGTCTTATGGATTTAGCTTTATTCCAAAAAATTGTAGCTGATGCTGCTATTGAGGCTAATGTAGATGCACAACTAATTTCAACACTACGTCAAGATGTAGATCATGTTGTAGCCCTCCCATGCCCTGAAAGCTTTTATTTAAAAGGTCTTGAAGTTAGAATAAAACACAGATAAAAATGGATTTATTATGTTAGAAATTGTTACTATACCTGTTACTGTTTTCTATCAAAATTGTAGATTACTTATAGATAGAGAAAAAAATGAAGCTATAGCCTGTGATGTAGGTGAATGCTCACAAACTTTAATAAATTACATAAATACACATAAGCTAACTTTAAAAGGTATTTTGCTTACTCATGGTCATTTAGATCATGTAGGTGGTGCTAAAGCTTTAGCTGAAATCTTTAATTGTGAGATTATAGGTCCACATAAAGATGATACTTTCTTATTTGAAACATTAGACGAACAAGCTTATATGTTTCGTTTAAATAAATGTGAAAACTATTTACCAAAATTTGTTGAAGAAAATGATGAGATTGAATTAATTGATGGGTATAAGTTTAAAGTTATTCATACCCCAGGTCATACACCAGGTGGAGTTTGTTTTTATTGTCAAAGTGAAAATATAGTGCTTGTAGGTGATACACTTTTTCAAGGTAGTATTGGTAGAACAGATTTCCCTCGTGGTAATATTGCCAATTTACTTGATTCTATTAAAAATAAACTCTTTATCTTACCTGATAATACACATGTACTACCAGGTCATGAGCAAAATACTACTATAGGTGATGAAAAAATACATAATCCTTATGTACAAGCTATCTAAATAAAAAAAGAGCCTATTTTGGCTCTTTTTTATTAATGGAAGTAATCTGCTATCTTGTCAGTTTCAAGAGGTTCAAGTCCTAAACGTCTTCTCTCTACATTTAGCATGTTTTCCTCTTCTTCTAAGTCTATTCTTACAAAATAACCCTTTTCTTTTAAAATCTTAGATAATTCTTCTACATCAACTTTTGGTAATTGTTTTCTTTTAGATAAAACAAACATCATTACAAATTGAGGTTCACCAAATGCATCTAAAAGACCACTTGGTATATGAGAAAATACATCCTTTTCTCTAATATAAAGATATGCTCTTTGTTTTTTCTTGCTCTTATAGACAAAAACTAATTGCTCTTTCTCACTTTCAGCCATAAAAACCTCAATAATTAAAATAATAAATATGATACTCTTTAGATCTTTTTTTGTTAAGAGTATCAATAAATCTAATTATACTTTTAAATATTTCTTTTGGAATGATATTAGTTTTAACATACCAACTAATTCATCTTTATTGTTATTATTTAAAAGTTCTTTTTCAATAATAACTCTTTTAGATGGATAATATGTAGATAAGATTTTTAAAATAGCATCTTTTAGGGTATCTAAATCTTCTACATGTTTACAAGATAATGTTTCTTGCTCGCTTGCTCCTACATCATCTAAAAGAACATCAAATGTACTTTCAGCAGTTTTTATATCTTTATCTAAACTAATATCATCTGCAATCTCTAAATTAACTTCACTTGTAGTTATATTTCTATAAGAGAATTTAGTATCATAAATAAAGCTATCATCTATATTTTCATATATTTCTTCTATATTTAAATCTTCATCATAAAGACCTGGAAAATATCTTGTTAGATGATCAAAATAAAAACAAAAAGCTGCATCTGTTTTAAAACCAAGGAAAGTATCAAGACCTTTTATAACAAACATAATACTTTTAAAGATATTTTCTATATCTTCTTTATCTAAGATTACTTGTTTTTTATCACGTTCAAAAACAACATGCTCTTCTATATCTATAGTATTTTGTGAAGAGATTTCTGTAGCAATCTTAGTAACGCTACCACCAAAATAGTTGGTTATAACATAAGAACCTTTTAAATAAGCTCTTTTTGTATCAATTTCATCTAAAATAATAAGACCTCTATGATAAGAGCTAATTTCATCTACATTTAGATTACCATTTATAATACATAAAATATCTGCTTTTATTTTTTTATACTTTAGATAAGAATTGACAGAGATAATAATATCAGCCTCTAAAGTGTCACCCTCTTTAACAAAGCCAAAGAAATATTTTTTATTATCTACAATAATTACTAAAGATTTATCATAAAAATCTTGATGGGCATAAGATACTAAAATATCTTTTATAAGTCTTCCTGTAGATACTATGTGATTTACATCATAGGTTAATGAAGTATCATAAAATTCTTCATCCTCAAGACCTACACTTGATTGTCCTGAATCATAGGTATGAATTCTTTTATATAAAGCATAACCTAAATCAATTTCATGTAAATCTGGCAAAAAGCCATTTGATACATTACGAAGTCTCATAATTAAACCCACACAACAATAATTTTAAAAAATGTATTTAAACTTGCTAAACATATTTAGTTCATGTGATTTTTACTTTGTTTTTACATATGAAATAACTATGTTGTTTTAATTAACAACGCAATAATCACAATAACTACATATTTATGTTAAAAATAAACATAGTTAGCAATATTCTAATATCATTGTAAATATATTTTTGATAGATTAGTGATAATTATTATTAATAAAAATTAAATTAAATTTAAAAACAAGCCCTATATCAAAAATCTAATCTAAAAGATAAAAAAAAGAGTGTAAATCTAAAATGCTTTCTTAAACATACACTCATTTTGTAAATATTTATTTATGTTCTTTTATACTTTTTCTTAAAAGAACAATCTCTTTATCTATTTCTTTTATAAGTTTAAGTTGCTCTTCTTTTGAGTAACTATGCCTCTTATTTTTTAATAAAATATCTTTTGTTTCTTGCAAAAGAGATAGATTTATTTTTAATAACTCTTCCATTTTGTCACAATTAGATATTGTGCAATTACTTATAGGAATAGCAAAAGCACTTTGTGTCAAAATTACAAAAGAAAATAAAAATATAAAGATAGATTTAATAAATTTCATAAAACAACCATACTTTTACTTTTTATTACTATCTGTATATTTTGCTTCAATCTTTTTATTTAATTTGTCTATATATTGAGAGCATTGATCACTTCTTTTACTTAAAATACGTATTCTCTCATTAGCACGTATACGCTCCTCACCACTTAGATTTCTAAGCTCACCTTTAATTTCTCTTATTTGATTATCATATTTATGTTTTAAATCTTTAAATTCATCTAATTTTATATGATCCTCAGAATAATATTGACCATCACAAACTATAGTAGAATCGAGTTCATATTTACTTGATTCTTTACTATCTTTAGCATAGACAGACGAAACTATAAGTGAAATTCCTAATATTAATAATTTAGAATATTTATTATTAGAAAATAACATGTATTTTTTACCTTTTTCCTTGTATTATTTTATACTACAATAGTAATTATAAAATAAAAAATATTTTTTACTTAAAAATAGTTCACATTTTGAAAAAAAAAATAAGATCTATTTGTTTTTACTATTTTTATTTTCATATTATAGTAAGTTTAATTTTAATTAAATAAGGTTTACTAAAAAAATTTAATAGAAATTCATTTATACAAATAAAATGTACAATTTCTTCTTAAAATTACCTAAAAAAATGAAAGAAAATAATAATTTTTACTTTAAATAATTACTTAATCTTTATTACATAACATTAAAACAAGTAAAATATTGTGCTTTGTGTTAAAATTCTTTGAAGTTTTTTTACTATAAGTGTTCTATTTATATGACTGATAATGTTTTAAATCCTAATTTATTAAAGCCAGTTCAAATGTCTGTAGGTATGAAAGCATACTCTATTATGACAATTGCTTTATCATCAGGACTTGTATCTGATTTAGAACAAATACTTATAGCTAAAATAGATAGAAGTGCAGCTGCTTATCAATTTTTACCTGTAATAATTGATGTAAGTGATATGCCTTATCTTGAAGAACTAGATTATGAAGCCTTATCTTATAAATGTGCAGAGCATGGTCTTTATTTATTAGGAATATCAGGAGTAGCTACAGAAGACAGAAGACGTGTTATTTGTAGTAAAAAAATTCCTATTGTTAATTCTAATAAATATGCAAAAATTGAAAGAGATAATGACTTATCTAGAGTTATAACACAAACATTTGAGGTTAAAGTACCTGTAAAAGTATCAGAACCTTACCCTGTAGAAATACCTGTTGAAGTTAAAGTAAATACACCTACTTTAATTATAAAACGTAACATTAGATCAGGTGAGGTTATATCTGCAGCTAATAATAGCGTTGCTATCTTTGGCTCTATCTCAAATGGTGCTCGTATTCTAGCTTCACATAATATTTTTGTTTTTGGTAATGTAAAAGGTGCAGAACTTTATGCAGGTACACCAAAATCACAAGAAGATCCAGGTTTAACTAATGCTTTAATATATGTAAAAGGTACTTTTGATCCATCCTTAGTCGCTATAGCTGGCAACTATCAAACTACAGAAGATATTGATAAGCACATAATTTTAGATGATAGTAAAACAAAAGCTTTTGATATTATTGTAAGTTTACAAGGAACAAGCCTAATTTATACTAAAGCAGATGAATTTACTCACAATAATTCTCTAAGGAATATTGAAAAAAATGACAGCTAAAAAAGATAAAAATAATTCAAAATCTAAGTCTCAAAAACAAGAAGAGCTTTTAAAAGATATAAAAAAAGATGAAGATCTTGTTTTAAAAGAAGAAGTAACAAAAGAAGATGAAACTTCTAAAAAAGAAGATACTTCTTTAGATAAAGATGATAAAAAAGAAGATGTAAAGGATGATGACTCATCTAAAAAAGATGATGAGAAAAAGGATACTAGCTCTAAAGATGATAAGAGCAAAGATGATGACAGCAATGATGATGCTAAAGAGGAAAAACCATCAATTGATGATAAACCTTTTTCAGCTCGTATTTTAGTTGTAACTTCAGGTAAGGGTGGTGTTGGTAAGACTACATCTTCTGCTGCTATTTCAACAGGTCTTGCTCAACAAGGTCATAAAACTTGTGTTATAGACTTTGACGTAGGTTTACGTAATCTTGATCTTATTATGGGTTGCGAACGCCGTGTTGTTTTTGATTTAGTAAATGTTATACACAATGAAGCTAAGTTAAATCAAGCCTTAATTAAAGATAAGCATGTAGACAATCTCTATATACTTCCTGCATCTCAAACTAAAGATAAAGAAGCTTTAACTCTTGAGGGTGTAGGTCGCGTTCTACGTGAGCTTGATAATATGGGCTTTAAATACATTATTTGTGATAGCCCAGCTGGTATTGAATCAGGTGCTCTTTTAGCTCTTTACTTTGCAGATGAAGCTATTGTTACAACAAATCCTGAAGTATCTTCTGTACGTGATAGTGACAGAATTATTGGTATTTTAAATTCAAAATCACGCCGTGCTGAAAAAGATTGGGAACCTGTACAAGCTAAGCTTCTTTTAACACGTTATATTCCAAATCGTGTTACTAAAAATGAAATGCTCTCTGTTGAAGATGTACAAGAATTATTAACTATTCCTCTACTTGGCGTAATTCCAGAGTCTCCTGATGTGTTAAAAGCATCAAACTCAGGTAAACCTATTATTCTTGATGAAAAATCAGATGCAGGTATGGCATATAGTGATGCTGTATCAAGATTACTTGGTAAAGATGTTGAACTTAGATTTATCAAGGATAAATCAAATTTTTTGTCAAAGCTCTTTGGAAAATAATTTATAGGAAGAGGTAATGCATGTCCTTTATACAAGATATATCTAAGGCTTTTAAAAGAGGTAAAGATCTATCTGCTCGTGAATCAGCAAAACAACGTTTACACCTTGTTTTAATCAATGATAGAGCATCTCAAGATACACCTGACTTCCTACCTATGCTTCGCAATGACATCATTGAGGTATTAAAAAAATACGTACCTGATGTAGATGATGACAATGTTGCTGTAAATATGGAAAATCTTGAAAATACTTCTATTATGGAAGTATCTGTATCCCTTGATAAAAATTAATCTTTAGATAAAAAAAGATCCTTTGTAATTTTGCATTACAAAGGATTTGTTTTTTAGACCCACTAAACCCAAAAGCCCTCATAAATATAGTCAATATCTGGTAGTAACAATACATTATAACGATACGCTTATACGCAATTTGGACATACACTATATGAGGCGGTATCAATGCCTTTTGTATCTTGTCCCTTAATACCAAAGAATAAATGGAGTTTTTTTGATATTCGCCCTATATTTATTACACCTAAAAAACTTTACTCAATAAGATCTGTAGTCCAATTAGTCTCTTGTATCTTATTATCAATTAATCTAATTTCTTTTGAAATTAAATTAATCTCCTCTTGCATACTTGTAATAGAGAAAGTAGTTTTAATCTTAATCTCACTACCTGTAGCTCTATAGGTATTTTGACTACCTGCACTAATAATACGTCTATAACCTTTAACCTTAGCAAGTAAGGTATCTTTTTTAGCTATCATTTCAGTTAAAGTCATATTATCTACTACAACTTTGCAATTAGTTAAATTAATCTTAAGCATTAGATATGAAAGTCGCTCTAAACAAGAATCTAAATCTTGTTTTAACTTTGTAAAGTTTTCAATTGGCTCTTCGCCATCTTGCACTAGAGCACAATTAGATAGTCTTACTATTAATTGTTCTATATTTTTATTTAAATCTGCTCTTTCTTGTAAAGCTTCAGCTAATTTCATATATACACCTATAAACAACATTTAATTTTTAAATTAAACACAATTTTTTATACATTTAACTTAAGAATTAAAGAAATTTAAAAAATATACTTTACCTAAAATTTTTATTTATGATAGCACAGGTAATTTTATAAAAAAAGATAAATACTAAATGCTTTCTTACTAAGAGAATATAAGTTCTTTTAACTTATTGTAAAAATCTATATTTATAATAGAATAACACTAGTTTTAATTTTTAATGTAGTGTGTATTATGAACTTTTCTAAATATAATGAGATTATATCCTCTTGTCTTAAAGAGAAATTTGTGTGCTTAAATGGTAGAGCAAGTCGTGAAGAATTTTTTGTCTTTTTTACATTTTGCCTTACTATAAATATATTTGTTGTGCTTTTAATAGCTCTAGTACGCCCTACTCACTCTTTTATTGAACTTGTGCTTACTATAATAGATCTATTTTTATTCTTCCCTTTTTTATCTGTAAATGTAAGACGTTTGCATGATATTGAAAAAGATGGCAAACTTATATTAATTCCTATAGTATCCTTAGCCTTATCTGCAGCATCTTTAATCTTATCTTACTTTTTAGATAATATACTTGCTATTGTAGCTATAGCTTTACTTTTATTATTTATGTTCTCCTACTCTATTATACTTTTACAATTTACTAAAAAAGGTTTAGATATTCCTAATAAATATGGAGATAGTCCTTATACTGATAATGATTAAATTATCTTTTGTAGTTTATGTGATATTTATCTTTTTTACATAAGATAGAACTATGTTATTTTAATTAACAAAGCATAATCACAATGGATTTTTTGTATAGATAAAAGATCTATACTTTTTTATATTGTACTCATTTAATCTATGTATAAAGCTTTAACTTATTTTTTTAAATTACTGTTTTACTTTAGTCTTACTATCTATATAGCTTCATTTTCTCAAATACATAAAGCTTATAGATTAAATGATTTATTATCACAAAGTCTTTATGATAAAGATAATAATCTTCTTGCCTATAATAAAAATAATAAAGGCAACTATTACTTTAAAACAGATACTAAAGATGTAAGTGAACTTTATCTAAAAATGCTTATAGCATCTGAGGATAAAAGGTTTAACTATCATATAGGTGTCGATCCTTTTGCTATAGTTAGAGCTTTTTATCAAAATATACATGAGCATAAAATAAAATCAGGTGCATCAACTATAGCTATGCAAACTGCTAAATTACTTTATAAAAATAAGAGATCTTATAAAGCTAAGATAAAAGAAGCTATACTTGCAAGTGCTCTTACCCTCTATTATGGCCGTGATAGAGTTATGTCTATGTATCTATCTATGCTCCCTTTTGGCTCTAGTATTAATAGCACAAAGGCAGCATCTTACTTTTTATTTAAAAAAGCACCTAATAAACTTAATACTTTAGAGTCAGCCTTATTAGTTGCAATACCAAAGCATCCTCGTCTTATTAGTAATATTTATAAGGAAAATAAAAAAAGAACTTTATTTTATAAAAATCTAGTTTTAAAAAGTGCTTTTATTAATAAGGTTATAGATGAAAATACTTACAAAGAAAATCTTCAAAAGGATATTGATATAATATCATGTGATGTTCATGACTTTAAAAAATGTCTTTACAAACAAAAAGCTTACTATTTAGGGCTACATGCCTTTGCTAATACTAATGAAAAAGAAATTGTATCCTTTATAGATAATAAGGTACAAAATACTTTAATTAAGCATGCTGAAGTATTAAATAAAAATAATATTAATAAAAACTTAGGTATTGTAGTTATCTCTCATAAAAATGAGATTGTAGGTTATGTAGGTGGCATTATGGATGAGGCTTTTTTTGTTGATATTAGTCAATCAAGACGTACAAGTGCAAGAAGTTTAGATCCATTTATCTATGCCTATGCCCTTAATAACAATATTATAAATATAAAAGACTTAGATTTAAGCTCTAAAGTTCAAAACTATAAATTACAAGATTTAGACTCAAATAAAATTAAAGCTTATAAAAGTTTAGGTACAACTTTAAATAACTCTTTAAATACAGAGGCAAAAATTTTATTGCAAAAAATAAAGACTAAAAACTTTTTAAGTTTTATAAATAAAGATCATAAAAATGTTACTTGCAAAGATAATTCTTTAGCTTTAGCTCTAGGAGCTTGTTCCTCACGTCTTATTGATTTAACTAATCTTTATACTATCTTTAATCATGATGGTAATTTAAATTCTCTTAAAATATTTTATACAAAAAATAATAAAATATTTTTAAAAACAAATAGATATACTACAAAATTTACAGATAAAGCTAATATAAAAAGTATTAAAAATCTTTTAATGTACAAAGATAAAGATATTAGTTTACATTCAAGTTCAGCATATAATGATCAAGATGTTCTCTCTTTTGCTTTTAATAATAACTATACTATAGGCCTTAGAGCTATAAAGATTGATGATAGTCCTTATTCTAATGAAGATAAAGAGTATATAAATAATTTTTTATTATTAATAACTAGCGATTTAAACAAAATAAATAAAGAAATTGAAAGATAATATAATGTTTAATATAATATGTCATATGTTTTATATTTCTAAATGGATAAATTTACATATGTTTAAAAAAATATTAATTGTAATATCTTTAATGGCTACTATTTTTAGTGCTATAGCAACTGAAATAAAAACTTCTGCTTTTTACTTTAATGTAGGTAATCAATGGGAAATTGATACACCCTATGCTCAAAATCAAAATCATGAAACATTTTCTATTATAAAAGAAGGTAACGTTAGTATGTTACAAGTAGATATATATTCAGGTGGTGGTAATGCTAATCTTGCTATGAACACCTATGTAAATATGTTAAAAAAAGAACTTACTAATTTTAAAATTATTAAAAAAACTAATGATTTTGGTATGAATGTACAATACTTTGAAGCAGATGAGGCAGATGGTGCTGTTTTAACTGCAAATAACAAAAATAAAACATCATCTTTTATTTATTTTGGTAGCTATGAAAAATCAGATCTTGCAGAAGATTTAAAAGATGCTTTCCGTGGTATGGTTATTATTAATAATAATGAGGATTTACTACCTAAAGTTAAATAATTACTATCATATGTAGTGTGACTTATAGTCACACTACAGATAAATATCTTTTAAACTTTAATCTTTTATATCATTTTGTTCTTTTAAATCATTTTTTATTCTTGATATTATATTTCTATCAATATCTAATTCTGTAGCTATTTTGACAATAGATAAAGGAATTTTTTTACAGGAATTTAATATATAGTAATATAATCTATTAGTCATACGATATTGATCGTGTTTAAATATAATATCTTGAAAGAAAGCCTTTTGACATTCTTTACATTTATATCTTGGTTTTGTTATAACTAAAATTACTTTCTTATCACCTATAGGTGTGTCAGCTATTTCTACTTCAAATAAGCCATGTCTTCTTATTGAAGTTGAATTACATTTAGGACAATGATAAGGAGTATTTATTTCTACTTCTTTATCTTGTTCTAAATAAATATAAAGATATTTGGCATCAAACTCATCACACTCTTCACCATTTTTATCTTTTTTAAAAGATATAGATGTGCAGTTATAGCCTGGGAATAAATCAAAGATATTATTTCTTATAGAGAGATTAAAACTATTTTTATAATTATCCATATTTTCCCTATTAAGTTGCTCTAAGATAATATGAAAATCATTATATACTTATGCAATAAGTACATATAAAGTAAGTGATAAATAATTTTAAAAACAGACAAAGATAAGATTTTAAGAGTGAGTAGATATAAAAAAAACCTCATTATGAGGCTTTCTTTATGGTTGGTGCCCAGGGCCGGGGTCGAACCGGCACGAACGTATAAGGTTCGAGGGATTTTAAGTCCCTTGTGTCTACCAATTTCACCACCTGGGCAATCAATGAGTACTATTATAGATATTTTTAACAAAATGTCAAATATTTTTTTTAATTTTTTTTTAAATTAAAATATATTCAGCTAAAATTACCTATCTATAAGATTTTCTTACTTAAAGTGTCTAAAATAATAAAAGCTTTTTCTAGCTCGTCTATATAAATACATTCATCAATACTATGAGCATATTTGATACTACCAGGACCTAAAATAGCTAAAGGAGCAAGTTTTGATAAAAAAGCACCTTCTGTTGAATAATTAACACAAAGACTTTTATCACCTATCACATCTTCAAGTAAATCTATTGTAGCTTTATCACTACACTCAAAAGGCTCTATATGTGCATATGATTTTTTAAGACTAAATTTGCATAAACTTTCTTTATTTAAATTTAAAACTAAATTATTTAAATCATCAAATGCCATATCACTTGTATATGACGGTAATACCCTTAAGTCTAAAAGCATTTTGACATGAGGACAGACAATATTTGATCTAAAACCACCATCAATAACACCTATATTTAAAGTTGTATAAGGTACTGCAAAACGTGTATCTACCTCTTTTTTTAAAGACTCTTTATACTTATTTAAAGTATTAACAAAAAGCATAGCACCATCTATAGCATTTATACCTAAATCAGGATTAGATGAATGAGCACTTTTACCCTCTATGTCAAGCTGTAATGACATATAACCTTTGTGAGCAATAACAGCTTTATTTTCTGTAGACTCTCCTATTAATATTAAATCAGGTCTATATGTAGCCTTTGCTAAATAATCTATAGCACCTTTCATATCTGTCTCTTCATCACAACTAAATAAAGCACTTATAGGTTTTTTAAGACTATCTTTATCTAACTTTGACATAAAAAGCATAATAAGAGCTAAATAACCTTTCATATCTGTAGTGCCTAAACCTACTAATTTATTATCAATATGCTCTAATACAAATGGATCTGTTTGCCATAAAGCTTTATTACAAGGCACTGTATCTGTATGTCCTGATAATAAAAGACCACCATCACTAAGTTTTGAACTTACATAAAGATTTTCTTTTTTATCTGTAACTTTATATCTTATAGTGTGAAAATTAAACTTCTTATAAAAAGACTCTACATAATCTAATAAATCTTTATTACTCATATCCTCATCTGCATTAGTAGAACTAATAGTATTAAAAGCAATAAGATTTTTTAAAATCTCTTTATATTCATCTAAATAATTTAAAAAAGACATAATTTATCCTTATTTATTAATAATAAAAGTGCTTTATTTTTGTGCAATATTAAACTAATTTACCAAAAAATAGTTAATTTTTATAAAAAAACTTATTTTTATGGATCAAAATAGAGCATTAGCTCTATTTATCAATAACTTATGTAAAAATAAAAATACAAAAAAAATAAATAAGGATATTTTAATGTTATTAAAAACAATTATTGTAGGTGCAAGTGGCTATGTTGGACTTGAACTTATAAAAATATTAAATAAACATGACAATATAAAGATTTGTAATCTTTATGTATCTTCACAAAGTGAAGATAAAAATAAAGATATAGCTACATTACATGGATCTTTATATGATGTTTTTAATATGAAGCTTGAATCTTTAGATAATGTATCTTTAATTGCAAAAAATTGTGATGTTGTTTTTCTTGCAACAGATCATAAGGTAAGTCACGATCTTGCTCCTATTTTCTATAAACATAATTGCCATGTTTTTGATTTATCAGGAGCATTTAGAGTAAAAGATATTGACTCTTATAAGAAATATTATGCTTTTACACATGAGCATAAAGATCTATTAGACAAAGCTATTTATGGTCTTTGTGAATTTGCAGATACAAATGCCTTAAAAGAAAGTAGATTAATTTCTCTTCCAGGTTGTTATCCTACTGCAAGTCAACTTGCCCTAAAACCTCTTGTGCAAGAACAAGTACTTGATAATAACTTTAAAGTTATTATAAATGCTATAAGTGGAGTTACAGGTGCAGGACGTAAAGCTAGTTTAACTAATAGCTTTTGTGAAATAAGTACACAAGCTTATAACATCTTTACACATAGACATCAATTTGAAATTGAGGATAAATTACAAACAAAAGTAATCTTTAACCCTCATCTTGGTAATTTTAAGCGTGGTATTCTAGCTACTATTAGTGCTAAGTTAAATGCAAATTATACTAAAGATGATATAAAAGAAATTTTTACAAATTATTATGGTAAATCCAAATTTGTAAGATTAAAAGATACTATGCCCAAAATTATGGATGTTGAAAACCTACCTTTTTGTGACCTTAGCTTTTGTATAGATGATGGTTATATAGTTATAGGTTCTGCTATAGATAACTTATTAAAGGGGGCAGCATCTCAAGCTGTACAAGCTTTAAATTTACACTTTAATTTTAATGAAGATAAAGCAATTATTTAGGAGATAATATGAATACGCTTGTCATTAAATTAAGTGGTAAAGCTCTTTTAGATGAAGACAAACTGTCTTTATTCTTTCAAAATATAAACTTAAAGAACACTAAAATAATCTTAGTTCATGGTGGTGGTATTGAAGTTGATAATATACTAAATGCCCTAAACTTACCATCAGATAAGATAAATGGTGTACGTGTAAGTACTAAAGAGCAAATACCATATATAGTTGCTGTTTTAGCAGGTCTTTGTAATAAAAAGATTCAAGCTTTACTTATAAAAAATAAGATTAAAGCTCAAGGTATCTTATGTACAGATCATGATATTACAACACTTATTAAAAGTTCTTTTGAATATGGTTATGTAGGTTATACAAAACCTAATGACAAATCATTTTTAGATTATCTTTTACAAAAAGATATAGTACCTATTATTGCCTCAATTGGTATTTTAGATAATGGTGATATTTTAAATATAAATGCAGATGATGTAGCTAAGTCTATTGCATCTTTATATAAATGTCCTCTTATCTTTTTATCCGATGTTATAGGTGTTTTTGATGCTAATAAAGATGTAATACCTTGTATTGATAAATCTTACTATCAAGAACTTTTAGACAATAATGTTATAAAAGATGGTATGGCTTTAAAAGTAAAAGAAGCATTAGATACAGCAGAATATACAAAATCTTCCATATTTATCACATCACTTGATAATCCTTACCTACAAGATCTATCTACACTTCGACGACTAGGCACAGAAATTAAAGCCTAAGCTTATCAGCCCCTATTTTTTAAAATTTAATTAAAAACCTTAGAGAAATTGTATCTATATATTGGAGTTTTTTATGACTTTAAATAAAAATACAAATACCTCTTTTTCTAAATTTAAAGAAATTGAGGATATGAGTTTAAATGAACTTTATATAAATGCCTTAAATTTACAGCAAAATAATTTACTTCAAGATAATGAGCTTGAAAGTTTATTTCAATCTATTTTAAATGTAACAAACAAGGTAAAAGACAAAGACAATGCTTTTGTAATAAGAGCTGCTAAATTAAGTGATGTAGATGCTCTTTATGAAATGATTAAATATTGGGCCTTAAAAGGAGAGAATTTACCAAGAAGCAAAAGTGATTTAAGACGCAATATCTTATCTTTTGTTGTTTGTGTAAAAGAGGATGTTTTAGTAGGTTGTGCATGTCTTTATGTTTATGATTCAGGTCTTGCTGAAATTAGATCTCTAAACGTCTCTACCTTTATTCAAAAACAAGGTCAAGGCAGAGCTTTAGTTAATTTTTTATTAAAAAAAGCTTTTGATATGGATATTAAGAAAGTCTTTGTTCTTACACGTAATCCTCATTTCTTTAAGAAGGTTGGTTTTAGTGAAACTAAGATTTCAAATCTTCCTGAAAAAATCTTAAAAGATTGTGATAAGTGTACAAAGAAAGATAAATGTGATGAAGTAGCTTTTGAGTTTAATTTATAAGGATTAATATTATGACATATGAAATTACAAGACAGACCTTTGATGAAGTTATGATGCCTGTATATAATCCTTTTGATAAATTGATTATAAAGGGTAAAGGCTCTTATCTTTATGATAGTGATAACAATATGTATGTAGACTTTACAGCTGGAATTGCTGTAAATTCATTAGGACATAAAAATAAAAAAGTCATAAAGATAATAAAAAAGCAAAGTAAAAAGCTTATACATGTAAGTAATGTTTTTACTAATAAACAAACTTTAAAATTAGGAAAAAGCCTTACAATGCTTACTGATTTTAACAAAGTATTTTTTGTAAATTCAGGTACAGAGGCAAATGAAGCAGCTTTAAAACTAGCAAGACGTTATGCTTTTGATAATTTTGGTAAAGATAAAACTGAGATTATATCTTTTAATAAAAGCTTTCATGGTAGAACCTTTTTCTCTGTATGTGTAGGTGGACAATCTAAGTATTCAGATGGTTTTGGACCTAAAGTATCTTGTATAACTCATCTTGATTTTAATGATATTAAGACCTTTGAAAAAACAATATCTAATAAGACTTGTGCTGTTATATTAGAGCCTATTCAAGGTGAAGGTGGTATTATTAAAGCTCACAATAGTTTTTTAGAAAAGGTAAGAGAACTTTGTAATAAATATAATGCTCTTTTAATATGTGATGAGGTACAAACAGGTATAGGTAGAACAGCTAAGTTATTTGCATATGAACATACAAATATAGTACCTGATATTGTGACTTTGGCAAAAGGTCTTGCAGGTGGTTTACCTATAGGTGCTGTCCTAACTCATGATAACATAGCAAAGCATTTTACTTTAAGTTCACATGGTTCTACTTTTGGAGGTTCACCTCTATCTTGTGCTGTTGGCAATTTTGTTATAAATAAAGTAGCTAAAGATGACTTTTTAAATAAAGTGAAAGAGCGTCAAGATTTATTTTTAGATATTTTAAATTCTATAGCTAAAGAGTCTAATAAAATAGCAGATATAAGGGTATATGGTCTTTTAATTGGAATAAATTTAAAAGAAGAGTATAAAGACAAAGTGAGTTTATTTGTAAAAAAATGTGCTGAAAATGGTCTTTTATTATTAACAGCTGGAAATAATACTATACGTCTAACTCCATCTTTAAATATAAAAAAGAAAACAATTATAGAAGGTCTTAATATATTTAAAGAAATACTTTTAGAACTGTAATAAAACTCAGCAAAGAAGTGTTAATAGTAAGGCAAAATGCCTTACTATTTACAATAAATTTTAAGCAAAAAAAACCACTCTTATGGGTGGCTTCCTTTTTTATTCATTAGCCTGGCGATGATCTACTCTCGCACAATCGTACGTTGCACTACCATCGACGTTACTGCATTTCACTTCTGTGTTCGGTATGGGAACAGGTGGGTCTACAGCACTATTGTCGCCAAGCAAAGTC
>JARHZF010000142.1 GCA_029258325.1 Anaerobiospirillum sp.
TATGATGCTAAATTTATAGATAAAAATTTAGCTTTAGATGTTTATGATTTAGCAAAAGAATATGAGAGAAATAATATGCTTTTATATTTGCTTGAATTAAGTAATACAAATGAGTTTAAAAAGAACAATCTTTCTTTGTAAGATTTTAAGTACTTATCTTTTTATAACTTTTATTGCTACAATTAAACTTAACTAAAGATTTATAAGGAACATTACTTGTGAACGATGCAAGACTTACTGAAATAGCTTTTGAAGTATTTAAACTATCTAGAAATATATTAATTTTAAATTTACGTTTTTTAGATAGTGCAATAAGCCGTCTTAATGTAGTTGAATATGATAAAACCATAGCAACAGATGGTGTATTTTTATTTATTAATCCAAGATATATTCTTCTTCGTTATAAAGAGGAACAAACACTAATAGCTCATGATTATCTCCATACAATACTACACTTAATCTTCTATCATCGTTTCTCTCCTAATGTCTTTAATCAAGATTTATGGAATTTAGCTTGTGATATAACTATTGCTAATATTATTGAAGATCTAAATTTAAATTGTATTAATATTCCAAATAGATCTGAAAAAAATAAAGAAATAGCCTTCTTTAAAGACAAGGTTAAGCTTTTAACTGCTGATAAAATCTATAGATATTTAGTTGAATCTTCTTTAAAAGAAAATGAACTTAAACGTCTTAGTGCTTTATTTTTAGTAGACGATCATAGTCTTTGGGAAATAAAAGAAGAACCTAAAGATGAGTCTGATGATAAAAAAGGTTCTTCATCTAATCAAAATAAAAAAGGTCAAGGTAATAACAATACACAAAGTAATAATACACAAGATAAAACTAATGCATCAGACTATAGACATATAGATCAAAATGAAAATTTAAGTGGCTGTGATTCTAAAAATCAAAGGCTTAAAGATTTTAATTCTATGACTTTTGAAGAACAGCAAGCTGTTATTCAGGATTGGAGAAATATATCAGAGCATACAGAGGCTGATTTAAAATCTTTTTCAAATAATATAGGTAATCAAGCAGGTTCTTTAATTGTAAATTTAGAGTCTGTAAATAAAGAAAAGTATGATTATACTCAATTTCTAAAGAAATTTTGTGTTCTTGGTGAGAGCATGGAAATAAATGATGATGAATTTGATTATATCTACTATACCTTTGGTCTTAAGCAGTATGATAATATGCCTTTAGTTGAACCTCTTGAGTATAAAGATGTTAAAAAGATTAAAGAGTTTGTTATTGCTATTGATACCTCAGGCTCCGTATATGGTGAGCTTGTACAGAAGTTTTTAACTAAGACTTATAATATTATAAAACAAGAAGAAAACTTCTTTAAAAAGATAAACTTACACATTATTCAATGTGATACACAAATTCAAAGTGACACTAAGATAACAAATCAACAAGAGTTTGATCATTATATTGCAACAATGCAACTTTTTGGTTTTGGTGGTACAGACTTTAGACCTGTATTTGAATATGTAGATGAATTAATTTTACAAAAAGAATTTGTAAATTTAAAAGGTCTTATCTACTTTACTGATGGTTTTGGAGTATTTCCAACAATAAAGCCCCAATATAATACAGCATTTGTTTTTATTCGTGATGATAATGTGAATATAGAAGTGCCATCATGGGCTATTAAATTAATTTTAGATAAAGAGGATATCTAATTAAATTTTATATAGTTATGAGTAAAAATAAAAAGTACTTGTGATTTTTTGTTGTTACTTAAAACAACATAATGCCATCTTGTGCAGAAACAACATAAATCTCATATGAAGTAAATCAAAACTCATAACTATATGTAGTTAAAAAAAAATAGTGATATTTAACTTTATTTTATTTATACTTTATAAAAGAAGTGTTTATACCAAAAAAGCAAATTAAATTGCAAAAAATTTAGCTTTTAGGGTATTAATTCTACATAAGTCTCTACCTAAGATATTTTGTGAGTTTTTATATGTGTAATAGCAATATACAAGATGATTTTTTTAAATTAAAAAAATTAGGTTTTTTAACTCATAATTATTATGATAGTTTTCTATCTTTAGAAAATAACTTAAAAAATGATAAATATCTTTTAGAAAAAATTGATAATAACTTTATTGTAAGAGCAAAGTATCCAAATAAATTAGTGTATTTTTTTATAAATGAGATAAAGGACTTAAACTTATCATCTTGTTCTTATGCACGCATTATGAAAGATGATGAGAATATGCTTTTATTTTTAAATAAGAACAATTTCTCCTTATTTAAAGAATATAAAAATATGTCTTTGAATTTAAAGAGTATAGATGCAAAGATTAAAGATGAAATTAAAAGTGTAGACACTACTTGTATAGATATTGCTAAATCTAGTGATATTGATAGCCTTTATGCTTTTTTCTTAAAACATTTTAATAAAGATTATGAATTTTTCTATAGTCCTGAAGATTTAAAAGAAAAGCTAGATAATATCTTGGTCTTAAAAAAAGATAATGTCATAAAAGGTGCTTTAATTTTTAAAGAGTCACTATTATCTGTTTTACTTGACTATATAGCTGTAGATGCAAATAGTGATAAAGGTAGCTCATATATCCTTTTATGTGCTCTGTTACAAAAATATATAGATAAATCTACAATTACTCTTTTTGTAGATAAAGAAAATGAACATGCTTATAACTTTTATAAAAGATCATATTTTAAGGATATAGAAAATAGGTATTTAAGAATTTTTAAGAATTAGTTTTTATAGATAAAAAAGATCTTTATATAAAAGTTCATAATTAATAGTACTATTTTTAATTAACAACATAATAATCACAATTATTACTTTGCTATAATCTTTTTAAACTAAGGTATAAATTGAGGTTACTATGTTTAAATATAAAGTTCATGAGCCTTGTACAACATTAGAATCTTATGATGGTAACTATGATGATACTATTGAACTTGAGGATAAAACAGTTCTTATAGAAGAAGATAATGTTTTTTCACAAGATGCTATATTTACTATTAAAGTTAATAAGGATTTAATAGGAACTATAAGATCTAATCATTATTTTTATAAAAACAAACAAACACATTTAGATCTAGTAATAGAAAGAGCTAAGAATTTAGAATTTGATCCTTTTTACTGCACTTTTATTGATTATGCTTACTTTTTTAAATATAAAATTAAGGAGTTTTTGGTAGATAAAGATTCTTTATTTTATAGTGTTGAAAATAAAAATCTCGCCTCTAAAAATAAGAGCGTATTAATCTCTCATCACTATACTAATGATATAAAAGTAGAACTAAATTCATGTTATAAATTTTTACATAAAGGTGCTCTTTATAACTTAGAGAAAGCAAATTATATAGATTTAAATAATGTTGAAATTTTAGACGATGACTTTAAAAATCCTTTTAATGATGATTTTAAAAAGAGAATTTGTATTATAAAGGGTGCTCATGTTAAACATATAAACACACCAAGTAGGGGCTATGTAGAACAATATTCTAAATTACATAATGCCATCTTAGTTTTTAATCATATAGAAAAGGGTTTAGATTCTTTTTATTATGTAAGAATGCTTCATGGCTTTATGCTTTATAAAGATGATTTTGATAAAGATACTGTTACTCTATATAAGAGCCTTTTAAATAGGTATAAATTTGAGTTTCTATCTTATCTATCTACAAAAGAACAAGATACAAAAGCAATTATAGATGAAGTTATTGCTCTTATTGATTCAATAGACACAAAGAAACTCACTTTAAGACAGTCAAATGATTATCTTTTATATTTAGTCTTGTATCAAGATATCTCTAAAGTAAAAGTATTTTTAGACAAATATAAAGAGTTTGAGTACTCTCCACGTATCTTAAGCCTAGCTCTACGTTATAGGGATAGCTCTTTTACTAAATTACTTTTAGAGCATGGTTTTAAATTAGAAAAAGCACGTGATATAGAGTGTAATAATCCTAAAATAGCAAATGCAGATGGTGTCTTTTCTGACACTATAGTAAGATTTTATGGTCTAAAGGATAAATACAATATCACATCACATAATATCTTAAGTTTAGTCTTTGATACTTTAGATACAAACTATGTAGGATCACAAAGAAGAAACTTCTTTTATGATAGTAATAAAAAAGAATGTTCTTTTTTAACAAAAGCTCCTATAGAAAAAAGACTTAAATCTTTATCCTATTTATATAAAAGCAATTTTGAAAGCAAGGATGATTTTGTAACTTTATACTATTATGCCCTATGTATGAATGAGGAAAAGATTGCTCATTATCTTTATGAAAAAGGTATAAGACTTAAAGATTCAGAATATGCTTTAATTTTAAATGGTAATACTAAAACTAAAGCTCGTGACTTCTTTTTAGAGAATATGCTTATAAAGCATAAAAGCTATAAACTTATAGCAAAGTATGCATCTTATGAAGATATTAGTGTGAACTTAACTAAAAATGATTGTCGTTTTTTAATTGATTGCATTAAAGATAAAGACTTTTTAGATACAATATTTAGTTCTTTAAAGCTTACAGCACAATTTAAAGATGAGTTAGTTATGCTTGTAGTTAGACTTAAAGATATAGAAATTTTAGATTATATCTTTACTAGACTTAACTTAACTAATAGCAAAAAATATGTAAATTACGCCTTAAAAGAGGGTAATGATAAGGATATTTTAGCTTATCTTGTAAATAAGACTCAAAATGATATTAAAAAGAGTACACTTAAATTATGATAACTTTGTATAAATATACAAGTAATTGTGCTTATTTTGTTGTTAATTAAAAGCACATAGTTCTTTTTATAGAAATAATGTACTTTAACTACTAGAGTACTACAGTAGAAAAGGTGCTATTTTTTTACAATACAAAAGATATATAAGTGTTTTTAAGTAATTAAAAATATAAACTACTATAGTGTAACTTAATTTAAACTAGCATTATTAGTTTAGATAAAAATACTTATATTAACATGTATTTATTTAGGTATAAGTGTATTTTATATCTATATTTATTTGTTAAATTCTGTATATAACTTATAAAGTTATTTTATAAATAATAAAATACATGATAAAATAATACAAATTATATTATTAGTTATAATATAATTTTATTTTAGTATAAATAATCTATTGTTTTTTATAAAACATATTATTATAATAAAAAAATAAATTGTTAATTACCTTATAGATTATTATTAACAATAAATTTATTCTACACCTTATAATAAAAATTGGAGTTTTGTATGTTGAAATGCAAAGAATTTAAAAAAGATGATCTTTCTATAAAAGTAGTATTAGATTTTGAGGATATACAAGATCTTGTAGAACTACCAGATGATGTTTATCTTTTTAATGAATACGCTACAGATGCACTGCAAGATCAAGAAGTAGCTTTTCATCTTGGTAAAAACTTTTTAGGTGCTACCACATTTGATATAGAAGATTTAAATAAAAGACAATTAGAGTCTTTTTTAGATAAAGTTTTAACAGATCCTGCTTCATTGCTAAAAAAAGGTAAGATAGAAAGCAATGCCTTTTCTGGAATTTTAGTTAAAGAATTTGTTGTATCTGAAGATTCTCAATTTTATGCAACAAATGATAAAAACTTAGTCTCAAAAGATCAAACAACTTTAATATCTCATCACTATACAGATATACAAGAAATCACATTAGATAGTGCTTGTAAACGTATATGTGAACATGCCCTCTCTTCTTTAGAAGAACTTAATTATATAAATTTAAATTCAATAGAAGAATTTACAGATGATAGTGCATCATGCCCATTTTCTTCTTTACAACAAGAAATAGTAATAGATGCTCCTAATCTTAAAAAACTAAAACTATCTGATAGAGTTAAGTATGCATCATATATAGATAATGATTCTATGCTATCTAATGCTATCTTAGTTTTTAAACATATACCAAAAAATCTTCCAAGTTTTTACTATGTAAGAATGCTTCATGGCTTTTACTTACATCAAGATGAGTTTAATGACAAAGAGAAAAAAGCTTATGAAAAGCTTTTAGTTACATATAAATATGACTTTTACACCTATATTGCAGAAAAAGATATAGATGCAGATCTTGTAAATAAAGATAGGGTGTTTAATCTTATTAAAGATGAAGATGATAGTAAATTAAGTCAAAAAGAACTTACTAAAAAACTTGAATTTTTAGTTTTATATGGTGATTTTGAGACTTTACAAAGCTTTTTAGATAAAAATAAAGAATTTGAATGTAGTGCAAGAGCACTTGCCTTTGCACTTCGCTATAGAGATAGCTCTATAGTAAAACTTTTACTTGATAATAACTTTGGCTTATCAGTAACACTTGATGAAGACTTAGAAGAAGATGAGCAAAGTTGTTCTTATTATAGTGAAGCTGATAATCTAGTCTTAAGCTTAGTTTTAGATGAACTTGCATCATTTACTGACTTTGGAAATGAAGCAGTTATTATAAATAATGATTTTTATAATGATAAAGCTGAATGCTGTGGTCTTGAAGTAGAATCTTTAGATGAGAGATTAAAATCTTTAGACTATCTTTATAGTGCACTACAACACGACAGATCTATCTTTGATACTTTATACTTCTATTCATTATGCTTTAATCAAGAAAAGATGGCTAATTATCTTTATGATAAAGGCATAAGACTAAATGGTACTATCTATGGAGATCTGCTTACAAATGATATGGATAGAGATTATGATTTTATAAACCTTATCTCAAATGCTATACCTCTTCTTTATAAGTACACACAACTTGAAAATATTAAGATACACTTAACTGAAAATGATACTGCTATCATTTATAGTTTAAGTGATTTTGATAATAAAGAGGAAGTCTTATCTTATTTTGAATATGAAGAAGACTGTGCTGAAGCCTTTATTAAAGAAGCTATTTCATCAGATGAGTATGAGTTAGTAGAACTACTTTTAAAATTCTTTGATGTAGATGATCCATCTGACTACCTAGATTTTGCAGAAGAAGAAGGTGCTTGTGATGAGATAATCGATCTTCTAAGTTAATACTTTATATGTAGAAAATAACAAGGCTTAAGTTTTAGGATTTAAGCCTTTTTATATATGTACAGACTTATTTATAAATAATTATATGAACATCATCAAAAACTATAACAAAACAACAAAAAGAGATCTTAGAAGAGCTTGATCTAAATATTAACTACTTAAAGTAATAAAAAATATGGTTAATTTAGATTTTTTATTGATTTATTTTTGTGTCAAAGCCAAACTATAAATTATATTATAGTTGTGTTATAGGTCTTATTGTAAAAACAAAAAGCTCTTATACACATACATAAAAATCTTATAAATAGAATTAAAGCTTTATTTAAAGGTATACATATGACTTTACTCTGTAAAAAACTTATGCCACCACCTTATCTTGCTTATAGAAATATTGAGCGTTATTCAATAGGATGGCGTATGGGGTATGGTGAAAGTTATTTAGATAGGTTTTACTCTTGGTTTGATACACTAAGTACAAAAGAGCAATTAGAGTATAGAGACTTATTTAAAGAGCCAATATTATGGACAGGTTTTTTTGATGATAAGGACAATGAAAATTTTTTATCGCACAATAATTACTATATAGAAACCTTTAGTAAAGATGGTCTACCTAAATACTCAAAAGAGTCTTTATTAAAAGAAAGAGAGATAGGGTATACAAGAGATTTTTGTTTTTTTTGGGGACATCAGGGCTCTTTAGATAAAAAAAGAACAAAGTCTTGCCTTAGTCAATGGTGGATGGAAAACTTTTCTGTCATGGATACAGAGTATATTTGCATGGAGCAATATATGATGGCACAAAAGGCAGAACTTTTTTCTGATAGTGTTATAAAGACACAAATATTAGAGTCTTATGATGCAAAAGAAATAAAAGCTTTAGGACGTAAAGTACATAATTTTGATATAGATATTTGGAATAAATTCAAATACTCTATTGTTTTAAATGGAAATTTTCATAAGTTTTATCAAAATAAAGAGCTTTGTGACTTCTTAGTACAAACAAAAGATGCTATCTTAGTTGAGGCAAGCCCTTATGATAATATTTGGGGTATAGGTTTATCTGAACATGATAAAGATGCACATTGTATTTATAAATGGCAAGGTGATAACTTACTTGGCTTTGCTTTAATGGAAGTTCGTGATGAGATAGTAAAAATTACTCAAAATGAGCATTATCTTGACTTTAGTTTTATAGATGAAGATTAGATAATCTTTTTAATAACATTTTACTTAAAGGTATTTTTATGTTTTATTATGATATTTATGAAGAAGATAATTTCATAGTAAAAACTTTAACTGCATATAAAGGATCTTATAAGAGCAAAATTGTTCTTGAAAATGATGTAGTTTTTTTTGATATGCTAAAGACAATCTTTTCAAGACAAAAAATATTTGCATTACATATAAATAGAGATCTTATAGGCATGAACTTTTGTGAATATGATAGTGATATGCTTTTATCTCTAAAAGATTTACAAGAGAAAGTTTTACATAAAAAGATAAGATGTAATTCTACTAATCTTAATAAACATAAATTTGATTATCTTAACTTAGATGATTATAAAATATCTGAAATAACAGTAGATAAAGACTCTTTATTTTACAGCTCTGTTGATAAAAACTTATGCTCTAAAAATAAAAAGATCTTAATATATCATCACTATACTGATGATAAAAAGATAGTTTTAAATGATATTTATAAATATATACGTACAGGAGCTTTTAATGCTCTAAAACATCTAGAGTATATAGATATAAATAATGTTATTTGTTTAGATGATACATTAGCAAGTCCTTTTTCAAGTTCTATGCAAAATACAAGATTTGTTTTAAGGGCAAAAAATCTAAATAAAATTAACTATGTTAAAGATGATGTAAAAAGATATTCACATCTAGATAAAGCAATCTTAATCTTTCATAAAATACCATCTAATCTAGATAAATTTTATATAGTAAGAATGTTGCATGGCTTTATGCTTTATAAAGAGCTCTATAAAGAAGATGAAATTAAAGCTTATACAAATCTTTTAAATACATATAAATATGACTTTTTAATTTATCTAAAAAATGAGGATTTAGATACAAAAACACAAGAGATTGTAAGTCATGTTTTATCTTTATTTGAAGATAGGGATAGACCATTTTTGCTTAAGTATTTAACTCTTTATAGTGACTATGAAGATGTAAAAGATTTTTTAGATAAAAATAGAGATCTTAGTATTGATACAGAAGTCTTAGCTTTTGCCTTGCGTTATAGGGAGAGCTCTTTTACTAAACTTCTTTTAGAGTATGTAAAAAAGGATTACAGTATTTGTCCTAAATTTTTTCTCTATGCTGTTTTAGATAGTCTTCATGATAACTTTATTGATGTAAATAAAGTTTTTTATGATACTTTAGGTAAAGAATGTTTTTATAAAGAAAAAATAAATACAAAAGAGCGGTTACAATCTATAAAGTATCTTTATAATCTTTTACAAGATAATACATATTTTATAGAATTATACTTTTTTTCTTTATGTTGTAATGAAAAAGCTATTGCTTCATATCTTTATAAACAAGGTGTAAGACTTAAAAATACACTTTATGCAGATATTATAGAGGCTAAGATAAAAGATGAAAGGAGAGATAATTTTTTATACTTACTTTTTAATAATAGCTATGAACTAGTTTATACTTATACAGCTTATGAAGATATAAGCATAACTTTAATTTATAAAGATTATGATGTTTATATCATAAATTATATTGTATTTAATAATGATAGTTTAGATAACATAATCCCTTATTTTAAGTTTCAACCTAGACTTTGTCATAGAATTATCATGGATTTAATTAAATTTGATAAAGATTTATCTATATTAGATTTAGATTTAGCTTTAGAGCACTTTAAAATAAGGAATATAGACATTTATTTAGACTATGCACTTTCTTTAAATAAAGATAAAGATTTGATAGCCTATCTTTTAGATAAACAACAAAATAAAAGACAAGGCACACGTAAACTTAAATTATAAATTAGGTAGTAATACATGGATATTAAAGCTGCTAAAGAGCAAATTAAAAATGCTATGGTTGCATACTTTACTAAAGATGAATTTGGTGATTATGTTATACCTATAGAAAGTCAAAGACCTGTCTTTTTATTAGGACCTCCTGGTATTGGTAAAACTGCTATTATGAAGCAAGTTGCATCAGAAATGGGTGTAGGTCTTTTATCTTACTCAATGACACATCATACAAGACAAAGTGCTTTAGGTTTGCCTTTTATTGTGGAGAAAGACTATCAAGGCGAAAAGTATTCAGTATCTGAATATACTATGTCTGAGATTATTGCCTCTGTTTATGATTATATAGAGCAATCAGGTCTTAAAGAGGGTATTTTATTTTTAGATGAAATTAATTGTACCTCAGAGACCTTAGCTCCTATTATGCTTCAATTTTTACAATATAAGACCTTTGGTAAACATAAAGTACCAGATGGTTGGATTGTAGTAACAGCAGGTAATCCTCCTGAGTTTAATAATTCAGTACGTGAATTTGATATTGTTACTTGGGATAGATTAAAAAAAGTTGAGATTGAGCCTAATTATGATGTCTGGAAAGAGTATGCCTATAATATAGGTGTACATGCATCTGTTATGACTTATCTTGATATTAAGAAAAAAGACTTTTATAAGATTGAAACAACTATTGATGGTAAAAGCTTTGTAACTGCACGTGGTTGGGTTGATTTAAGTTCTATGATCCATCTTTATGAAAAGCATGAGATAAAGGTCTGTGAAAAACTTATAGGTCAATATTTACAAAATAAGAAAATAGCAAAAGACTTTAGTCTTTACTATGATTTATTTAATAAATATAAGTCTGATTATCAAATTGAAGATATCTTAGAGGGTAAAGCTTCAACTACAATTAGAGAACGTGCTCATAATGCTAAATTTGATGAGAGATTATCTTTAATTGGTCTTATGATTGGTAATAGTACAGATTATGCTTTACATGTTTTAGAGACAGAGGATATTTTAAGTAATCTCTTAAAGACCTTAAAAGAATTTAAAAAAGCATGTACAAGTGAGACAACAGCTGCAAAAGATCTACTTCAATCTTATATAGACACAAGAGTTGCTAACTTTGAGAGAGATAAAAAAGCTAACTATCAAACTAGTGCTAATTTAAAAATACAAAAGAGTGTTATTAATATCCTTGAAACATATCGTGAAAAGGTAGCATCATGTGATACTAATAAGAAAGCTTTTACACTAGTTAAGAAAGATTTTGACTTACGTGTTAAAAAGATGAATGATGATGCTGAAAAGTTATCTAAGAGACTTACAAACTTATTTGTCTTCTCAAGTGAAGTTTTTGATGCAGGTCAGGAAATGCTTATTATTGTAACTGAGCTTACTATTAATAATCATACAGCTAAATTTATTAGTAAATATGGTTGTCCTGAATACTTTAAACATAATAAGGAACTTTTATTCTATGAGCGTCAAAAAGATTTAATTGCAAAGATTGAATCTTTAGAAAACTTTGAAAGCGAACTTGCTTTAAAATAATAAAAAAAAGAAGAGTTACTTAAAATCTTTAATTTAAATTAACTCTTCTTTACTTAAGAATATAGCTTATCTTTACTACTTTTATATGTTAGATATTTATATTTAAAAGCTAGTGTTTACATATATGTATAACTACTGTAGTTCATATGAAATTTATTTTGTTTCTACATAATCTCTATTTTCTAATACTAGATCTTTTTTCTTATAGGCAAGTCTTTTACCACAAAAAGCAAGACCTACTATAGTTATATGCTTAATATTAAATTGCTCTAAATAGCTATAGTACTTCCTATCTTCAATTTGCTCTAGAGCATCTTGTGCTTTAGACTCTAATTTATCATTTAAATCTTTCTTTTTGTATTCATCATTTTCATTGTCATCAATATTGTATTTAGAGAAACATTTAAACTCAAAAATAAAGCCTCTATCATTTTGATTTAGAGGTTGTATTAATAAGTCACAACGACCATAGCCACATTCAAGCTCTGAATGTACAACATAATATTTTGTAGAAAAGGTAGAACCTAAACAAATCATAATTAGATGATAAAAAGTCTCTAATTGCGATAAGGTCTTATCACTACTATGTTGTGATTTATTATCTGTATCACCTTCTTTACTTTCACTATTATTTTGTGCACTATCTTCTTTATTTTTAGTTTTCCTTGTCTTACTAACAAAATTTAAAAAACTTACTTTTTGTTCAAAGAAAATACTAAAGTCTTTATAAAACTTCTCAAAATCATTAGCTAAAATATCATTCCTTAAATCTTCAAATATAGATGAACCATCAAATATAACATCTGTAATTATTCTTGCAAAATCTGTAAATACCTCTTTATTTGGTATCTTAAGTTTAGTTTCTGTATTATTATTTGCATCTTTACTATCATCAATAGTTAGATAACCTGCAAAGAATAAAAGAGACCAGATTTCATTTATATTTAATTTCTTATCTAATGCTGAAGTAAGATTAATAGACTTTTGTATAAAGCCTCCATTTAAAAGTATTTTAAGTTTATTAAAAATACTTTCATCTGCTAGCTTTAATAAATCTTCTAAAAGAAAGTTCTTTGATGTACCTACCCAATAAGAAATAAGTTCCTTATCACATAAGTAATTGGTAATACTCCATGGATTATAAACATGTATATCTCCAAATTTATAACCATCATAAAAATTTCTAACACTATCTAGATTAGAGTCTAAATTATACTTTTTAAGTACATATTGCACCTCATCTTCTGTAAAGCCAAAGAACTCATCAAAAGATTTTGTTAAAATATTATATTCTTTTAGATTGTTTAAAGAAGAATATATACTAGTTTTTGAATATCTTACTATGCCAACTATTACAGCAAATTGAAGATATGTATTACTTTTTAAAAGAGTTCCATAAAATTGACTTAATAACTCTACAGCTTCATTATAGTAACCATGTTTATAAGCTTTAACTAAAGGAGCATCATACTCATCAATTAAAACTACAACTTGTTGACCATAGAATTTAGATATAGAACTACATAAGATATCAACAGCTAAAGGTATATCAATAGCATCACTGTCTTTAATTTTAATATAATCTTTCTTTTCATCTATAGATAAAAGATCACTTTCAAGAACTTTATTAAAATTTACAAATAAACGATGAATTTTATTATTTAAATTCCTTTCTAACTTTTCATAAGTATTACCTAAATCCTTCATATTTAAATAAATAACAGGATATTTACCCATTTCACTAAAGTATGGGGAGTTTTCTATCTTTAAACCTTTAAATAGCTCTTTATTTTCAGTAGCACCTTCTATATTAAAGAAATACTTAAGCATAGATAGATTTAAGCTCTTACCAAAACGGCGTGGTCTTAAAAAGAGTTTTACTTGCTTTTTATCTTTTAAAACTTTTTCAATAAAAAGACTTTTATCCACAAATAAACAATCCTCTTCTATTAAGTATTTAAAATCATCAGTACCAACAGCTACTTCTTGCATAATTGAACTCCAACTTTATTTAAATTAAATTTATTCTTATGTATTAATATCTAATAACCTACTTTTATTGTAACTAAAAACAAGCCTATCTTCTACAAGTCTATTCTCGTGACTTCTACATATAAAAAAACTTTCAAATTAGTTTTTAATTATTTAAAGATTCTGATTTTAATAGACTATAAAAGTAAATTTTGCCATTTTTCCTTAGTTAAAATCAGTTATATTTATTATTAATTTTGTGATACTAGTCGTTTTTTTTTCTTGTTTTTTTATAGTATTTAATTATATAAAAAAAATATTTGTAATTATATTTTATTTATATTTTTAAATTATAAATTTAATTAAAAAGGTAAAATAAATTTATATAAATATTTATTTAAATTAAAGATATTTAATTTTTATATTTATATATTAAATACAATTAAGAGATTGAGGTCTTAAGCTTATGAAAAAGCAAGATATTTTTAAAGATTTAGAAGATAGTATTTTCTCTTCAAAATCTATAGATGAAAAAACAAAAAGTGAAGTTTTAAAGAAAATAGCAAGACTTAAAAATTGTAAAGTAAATATTATGATAACAGGAGCTACAGGTTGTGGTAAAAGTTCAACTATTAATGCTTTATTTGGTACAGAAAAAGCAAAAGTTGGAACAACACCTGATCCAGAAACTATGAGTATTGAAAAATATGAATTAAGTAATCTTGTTATTTGGGACTCTCCAGGTCTTGGTGATGGCAAAGAAAAAGATATAACTCATGCTAAAAATATTATTAAAAAGCTTAATGAACTTGATGAAAACAATAAAGCATTAATTGATATTGTTTTAGTTATCTTAGATGGTGGTAGTCGTGATTTAGGCACATCATATGAGCTTATAAATAATATTATTATCCCAAATTTAGGTGAAAATAAAGATAAAAGAATTTTAATTGCTTTAAATCAATGTGATATGGCAATGAAAGGAGTGAATTGGGACTATGATAATAGTGTTCCTAATGAAAAACTAATTAAGTTTTTAGATGAGAAAGTTTTATCTGTAAAAAAGAGAATTAAAGAAGCAACAGGTGTAGATGTTGATCCTATTTATTATTCAGCTGGATATAAAGAGGAAGGAGAAGAGCAAGCAAAGCCTTATAACCTAAGTAAGTTATTGTATTACATTATGAAAAATACACCAAAAGAGAAGAGATTGGTTGTTGCTAATAATACAAATAAAGAAAAAGAGATGTGGCAATCAAATGATGAAGTGAAAAACTATAATAATGAAATTAAAAAGAGCCTTATTGACAGTGTTGTTGATGGTATAGAAAGTGGTGCTGATACTGGTGGCGATATAGGTAGAGCTATAGCAGGTAGTGTAGGTGAAGCTGTTGGTAGAGTAGTAGGTGGCGTTGTAGGTGGAGCTGTAGGTGCTGTTAAAAGCGTAATATCTGGTTTATTTAGTTGGTGGTAAGTCATTTAGAGGGTATATAACTTGAAAAACTATAAACATTATAGGGAAAGTGATTTAGCAAGTAAAATGCGTAATTCAAATTTATATTTTCCTTTAGATATTATGGTAACTGGAGTAACAGGAGCTGGAAAATCAACAACATTAAATGCTTTTTTTGAAAAAGAAGTAGCAAAAGAGGGTGTTGGAACAGATCCTGAAACAATGGAGTTTACCTCATATTTATTAAATGATTCTTTACGACTATGGGATACTCCAGGTCTTGGAGATGGTATTGATGCTGATAAGAGTCACTCTAAAGGCATTATTGATTTGCTTTATAAAAAATACACAGACTCTGAGAATATAGATAGAGGTTTTATAGATTTAGTTCTTATTATTCTTGATGGTTCTTCTCGTGATATGGGAACTACCTATAGATTAATAAATAATCTTATAGTTCCAAATATGCAGAAAAATAGAATACTTGTAGCTATAAATCAAGCTGATATAGCTATGAAAGGAAGAAATTGGGATAGTGTTAATAATGTACCTAATAATACTTTAAAAGAATTCTTAGATGAAAAAGCACAATCAATTGTGCAAAGAGTTCAAGAGGCTACGGGTGTCTCAATCAAACTTCCTATTTATTATTCAGCAAAGAAAAGTTACAACATAGAAAGACTTTTTGATTTTATTATTGATAATTTACCAAATAAAAGAAGAAATTTAAAAAAATAATTAGAGGATATTAATTATGATTAATAAGAATGCTTTTGATGAAATCATAGAGCAAATTAACTCTACTAATATGAGCGAAGAAGATAAAAATATTATCTTACGTAATTTGCAAAACACTCGTGATAGTAAAGTTAATATTATGATAACTGGTGCTACAGGTTGTGGTAAAAGTTCAACTATTAATGCTTTATTTGGAACAGAAAAAGCAAAAGTTGGAACAACACCTGATCCAGAAACCATGAGTATTGAAAAATATGAACTAAATAATATGGTTATTTGGGATACACCAGGTCTTGGTGATGGCAAAGAAAAAGATATAACTCATGCTAAAAATATCATTAAAAAGCTTAATGAACTTGATGAAAACAATAGAGCCTTAATTGATATAGTTTTAGTAATATTAGATGGTGGTAGCCGTGATTTAGGTACATCATATGAGCTTATAAATAAAGTTATTATTCCAAATTTAGGAGAAAATAAAAATAGAATATTAGTTGCTATAAATCAATGTGATAGAGCAAAAGGACCTCGTCATTGGGATTATGAAAATAGTGAGCCTGATGAAGTTTTAATAAAGTTCTTAAATGAAAAGGCACAATCTGTAAAGAATAGAATTAAGGAAGCAACAGGTGTAGATGTTGATCCTATTTATTATTCAGCAGGTTTTAAAGAAGAAGGTGAAGAACAAGCTAAGCCTTATAACTTAAACAAGTTACTTTATTATATTATAAAAAATACACCAGAAGAAAAGAGATTAGTTGTTGCAACTAATATGAATCAAGATGAAAGTATGTGGCAAAAAGATGATGAACTTGAAGACTATAATGTTTAAATTAAAAAGAGTGTAGTCTCAAGTATATTAAAAGGAGCTTCTGCTGGTAGTCAAATTGGAGGTGCTCTATTTGGTCCTGTAGGTAAAATTGTAGGTGGTGCTGTTGGTGCTGTAGTAGGATTTTTCTCAAGCTTTTTTTAATTAGAATTTAGATAAAAAAAAGGGGAGTTCATAATTAAATGTTACTCCTCTATTTTTTAAACAATCTTTTATTGTAAAAATACATATTTTTTGTAAAAAATATCAATACTTTAGATGATTAGCTGTTTTTAATTAAATTAAACAACGTCAAAATACGATATATAAGCAAGTTATAAAGAAAATAATAATTATAAAAGAGAGAGAAATGGCTTTATATCTAACTAATATTGCAACTATGCAAACTATGCGTCATCTTAATAATAATCAAAGGTCGCTTAGTACTGTATTTGCAAGATTATCATCAGGTTTTCGTATTAATAGTGCAAAAGACGATGCTGCAGGTTTGCAAATTGCAAATCGTATGACATCACAAATAAATGGTTTAATTCAAGGTTCACGTAATACACAAGATGCTCAAGCAGTTGTACAACTTGCTGAAGGTGCATTAGATGAATCTGTAAACATGTTACAAAGAATAAGAACACTTGCAATTCAATCTATAAATGGTACAAATAGTGATAAAGATAGAGAAGCTTTAAATCAAGAAGTATATCAACTATCTCAAGAGATAAATAGAATAGCTAAAACTACAAAATATAATAATATGTTTGTATTTAATGGCGATGGTAAAGGCGATCTCTTAGGTGGCACAAATAAGATATTTTCAGTACAAGTAGGTGCAAATTCAGGTGATAGCATAGATGTAGATTTATCAGGTGGTTTTATGCTTGAGGATATGAAAAAAGCTAATAATATAACTACTACTGATGGCTTTGCACAAGATGATAATAAAGAGACAATTTTTGATATATCAACTGTAAAAAATGCAGAGGCTGTACTTGCAAATATTGATGGATTTTTATCCTATACAAATGCAAAGCGTACTTATCTTGGTGCTATGGCAAATAGATTTGATTCTGTTGTAAGTTTAAATGCTACGATGAATATTAATATGCAAGATGCTAGAGCACGCATTCAAGATACAGATTTTATTGAAGAGAGTGCCAATTTAGCTAAGCTTTTAGTACAACAAAATGTTGCAAGTAAAATATTAAGACGTGGTTTTGATATGAAGAGACTTGCCTTATCTTTATTGCAATAAAAAAGCAAAATCTTAAATAAAGTCATTACATATATCTTATAATTTACACACTTAAAAAATACTTTCATTTTTAAAGGATGTAATATGACACAAAAGATATTTGTAACTGCTACAAATACAGATATAGGCAAGACCTATGTAAGTGCTTTAATTGCAAAAGAATTACATAATAAAAACAAAAAAGTAGCCTATTTTAAAGCTGCTATATCAGGAGCTAGTACACTTGATTGTTCAGATGCAGCTTATGTACGTGATTATGCAAATTTAAAGACAGAAGATTTATTTGTATCATATTTATTTAAAGAGCCTTTATCTCCACATCTTGCTGCAAGACTTAATAAAGAGATTATATCTTTAGACAAAATAAAAGAAGATTTTAATAAGATAAAAGACTATGACTATATCTTAGGGGAGGGCTCTGGTGGTATAGTTTGTCCTTTATATTATGAAGATGATAATAAGCTTATGCTCTATGATGTAGTACAAGAGTTTCACTTTTCAACTATAGTTGTATCTCATGCTACTTTAGGTAGCATTAACAATGCTATAACAACTATTGAGTTTTTACGCACACATAATATTAAGATAAAGGGCATTATTTTAAATAATTATGATGAAAATGACTTTATGCAAGTTGATAACTTAAAAATGATAGAAAGTTTATCAAATATTAAAGTTATAGCTACTGTTAAAACTAATGGTGGTCTAGATATGCGTTATAACAAAGATATAAGCGAGTATTTTGATGAATAATAATATTAATGATCTAATTAACACTGATTTACGTCATATATGGCATCCTGCAGCTCAAATGAAGGATTATGAAACCTTTAAACCAATTTTAGTAAAAAGAGCAAAGGGTGTTTATCTATATACATATGATGATAAGAAGATTATAGATATTATAAGTTCTTGGTGGTGTAACTTATTAGGTCATAATAATGACAAGATAAATAATGCTTTAATTACACAATTAAAAGATTTTGAGCATGTTATCTTTGCAAACTTCACCCATAAAAGTGCAATTGATTTAGTTTTAAACTTACAAAAAATATTGCCTAAAAACTTAAAGCGTTTTAACTTTGCAGACAATGGTTCATCATCAGTTGAAATGGCATTAAAGATGGCATTTCAATACTGTATGCAGACAGGTAAAACAAAGAAAGTTAAATTTGCCTGCCTTGAAGATGGTTATCATGGTGAGACTATAGGAGCTTTATCTGTAGGTTCTTTAGATAAATATACACAAATCTATAGACCTATGATGTTAGATAGCATACATATAAAAGCACCTGATTGTTATCGTTGTCCTTTTAATAAAAATAGAGATTGTTGTAATGCTGAATGTCTATCTTATGCAAAAGAGACATTTGAATTACATCATGAGGAAATTTGTGCCTTAATTTTAGAACCTTTATTACAAGGTGCATCAGGTATGAAGATCTATCCTATAAAATATTTACAAGGTATACGTGATCTATGTACTCAATATGACATCTTATTAATAGCAGATGAAATAGCCACAGGCTTTGGTCGTACAGGTGATTATTTTGCATGTACAAAAGCTAATATTGAGCCTGATTTAATGACTATATCAAAAGGTTTAACCGCAGGTTATATGCCTATGTCTATAGTATGTACTACAGATAAGGTATATGATGCTTTTTATGATGATTATGCAAAGGGTAAAGCATTTTTACATTCACATACTTATGCAGGAAATGCACTTTCCTGTGCAATTGCTAATTGTGTTATTGATATACTTATAAATGATGGTGTTTTATCTAAAGCAAAAGAGAGCAGTTCATATCTTACAAAGAGATTTAATGAAGAGTTTTTAGAGCATAAAAATGTAGGTGAGATTAGACATATAGGTTTAATTCATGCAATAGAATTAGTGTCTAATAAAGAGAGTAAAACATCCTTTGATGCAAGTCAAAGAATAGGTTATAGAATTTATCAAAATGCCTTATCAAAAGGGCTATTGTTAAGACCTATAGGAGATGTTTTATATTTTAATCCTGCATTGAATATAGAAAAATACGATCTTGATAATGCCATAGATATAGCAAAACATGCTATATTTGAGGTACTCGATAATTTATAACAAAAAGGATTAGTATGAATAAGTTAAAGGTAGTTTTATTGTCTTGTGTTTTATCATTATCTGTAACGACAGCACAAGCGTCACTTCTTTCTAATGTATTAGATGCAACAACTAGTGTTGTAGCAAGTAAGGTACAAGAGTTTTCAAAAATAGGTTTTGAAGCTCGTAAAGGTGGTGGTGGATTTAGATCTGGTGGATCATCTAAATCAGGTTTTGGTATGAACTTTGGTGGTGGATCATCATCTAAGTCAAATACTGCAAATAAAGAAACAAGTAATTTACCATCAAGACAAGACTTTAATAAAAATAATACAAATAGCAACAATAATGCTAACACTAATAATGCAAATGCAAACAATATGAATAACAATAATGCAAATGCAACAAATAATAATGCTAATACTGCTACAAATGCAGCATCTAATGCTGCGTCAAGTGCAGCTAAAAAAGCAGGTTTATTTGGCTTTTTAGGTGGTTTGGGCTTAATGGGTCTTTTAATGGGTGGTATGGGTTTATTAGGTGGTGGTTTCTTAATTTACCTTTTAATAGCATTCTTAGTTCCTGTAGTTATTTCTATGCTAAAAAATAGAAATCAAAATAATAATGCAAATAACAACTATCAAAACAATAATAATCAAGGTTTTGATGGTAATAATCAGAGCTATAGAAATAATAATGAAGATGCATCTTTTGATGAGGATAAAAACAATAACAAAAATGGTATCTTCAAGTTCTAATTAATAAAAGTTAGATCTTAGCTATAAAAGGTTGAGATCTACTTTTATATAAAGAATATTAAAAACAAAGACTTATATAAATATTTTTAAAAATAACTTGCTTTATTAAAAAAATACACTATAATAGGTCTCACAATTTGGATGCTTAGCTCAGTCTGGTTAGAGCATCTGCCTTACAAGCAGAGGGTCATAGGTTCGAGTCCTATAGCATCCACCATTAAGAAAGCTACTCAAAGGAGTAGTTTTTTTTTGCCTTAAATTATTGTAAATAATACCTTAGTTTTTATAAAACTTAAAAAGTTCATAGTTTTTTAGCATATAACTTGTATCATTTATTAATTAAAAAGATCAATTAAATTGAGATTACTTTTTATTAATCTCTTTTTTAATAGTTACAAAGACTTTTAAGAGCTAGAAATTAGTTATCTTATATAAACTCTATATTTTGTAAAACTGTAAAATTTATATATAAAACAAGGAGCTATAAAATAAATTAACTTTTATTTGTATTTTTATAGTTTTTCATATATAATTATGCTCACAATTTGGATGCTTAGCTCAGTCTGGTTAGAGCATCTGCCTTACAAGCAGAGGGTCATAGGTTCGAGTCCTATAGCATCCACCATTAAGAAAGCTACTCAAAAGAGTAGTTTTTTTTTGCATTTAAATTTTCATATTACATTTTCAAACTGCAAATAAATTACAATATATTTACTTATCTTTGGAAATAATTCTATAATTGAAAACAATTGGAATTGATCCTTTTAATTCAAAAACATGCATTTTTTAATTGAAAACTATAGTTTTTTTCTAAAATAAAAGGGCATAGTTTTAAGCTATACCCCTTTGAGAACTTTAAAATGTTAAATTAAAATCTTTAACCAATTAATGATAGAGCCATTTGTGGTCTCATATTAGCTTGCAT
>JARHZF010000031.1 GCA_029258325.1 Anaerobiospirillum sp.
TAACTAAATTAAACTACAGATTTAATAAAAACTTCTCTGTAAATACAACTTTATTAGTTAATAAAGAACTATATCAATTAAAAGATAATAGCTCTCTAGCTCGTGAAGGCTATTTATATGATGAAAGTGTAGGTGCATCACTTGGTGTTACATATAACTTTGATAATCATAGTTCTGTAAACTTTGGTATTCGTTCAATCTTTGATAGAAAATTCACAGCTTATGACTCATCAGGTAATAAGAAAGATGATCTTGAATTTGATCCATCATATGGTTTCTATCTAGACTTTGATGCTAAATTTTAATAAATATTTGTCATAATAATACCTCTAAAAAGTACTTATCTAAAAATAAGTACTTTTTTTTTAAGAAAAAACATTTTTATTTTATTTTTTACATACTAGATCTTATATTTTATTTGTTTCTTATATAAAATTTTCTATAATTGTACTTAATGTGCCTTAATAAATTTGTATTTTTTTTATAAATAAAACTTATATGACTGAATTAAATGATTTTATAAATCACATAAATCAAATTGATTTTAGTAATCTTTTTACCTTTACTGATAATCAATATTTTTTAATTAGAGATAAAATTTTACTTACTAGTGCTTTTACTATGTTTATAGCACTTATAGTAAATATGTTTGTGCCTATGCCAAAATCTCTAAGAGCAAATGGTCTTATTCCTATTTTTAAAGCTTTAGGTAAACGTGTTAATAGACGTGAAAATTCAGAATTACAAACAAAGGCATCAGGACTTATTTTACTTGTATTAATCTTATCTTTCTTTTTATTTTTAGTAGCCTTATTTATACTTTTAGCTGGCTATAATGTTATTGTAAATATCATAGTTTTAACCCTACTTATATCTTTATATGATATACAAAAGGATTGTTCTATCTTTTATACTTTAGTAAAGAGAGAAGATACAAAAGATGCTAAAGAATTTTTAAGTAAAATAACACTTAGAGACTGTCAAAAACTATCAAAAATGGGTTTATGCAAAGCTATGGTGGAAAATGTAATTACCAGATCTTTTCAATACTGCTTTGCTCCTTTAGTTTGGTTTTATTTTTTATCAATACCAGGTGCTATTTTATCTATATTAATTGTAATTTTAGTAAAGTCATTTAATAGAAAAGAAAAACAATATGCAGTTTTTGGTTTAGCTATAAGTTTTACCTATCAAATTGTTATGTTTATACCTGCAGTTATTTTATCTATAATTTCAACTATATTTTCATTTCATCCTATACATATACTAAAACAAAGTTCTGACGCTTTTATTCATTTTAGAGCTTCAACTACAGGTCTTGTATTAGGAACAGTTGCAAGTGCAATTAATACATCTATAGGTGGACCTCGTATCTATAGTTCTAAAATGATACGTTTTTATAAAGTTGAAAATAAAGAACCAAATGAGTTATCACCTTTAAAAGCTATGCGACAAGTAAGATTTTGTTCTGTTATTTTTGTATGTATAAGCTTAACTTTAGGAATATTATTTAACTAAGAGAGATAAAGAATGTCTGATAATTTTGATTTTGAAAGTTTATTAAAAGAAAGTGTTAAAGATGAAAATGGTGAGATTATTGACTTTGCACATGGTGTAAAAAAGATAAATCAAGATAAAGTAATCTTAAAAGAAAAAGAAATGGACAAGGCTCTTGCTAAGATTCGTCAAAACAATGCTTCTATTGATAAACAAAAAGAGCTTGATCATGTTTCATCTGGATTTGTAGCATATGTAGATCCAAATGAAGTTTTATCTTTTAAACAAGCAGGTGTACAGCCACATTTACTACGTAAACTTAAAAACGGCGAATATAGAGAGGCTGATTATATAGATTTACATGGTAAGACTTTAGAGCAAGCATACGATCTTGTACGTGACTTTATAGCTAATGCTCTTTATGAAGAGTTTAGATGTGTTTTAATTATTCATGGTAAAGGTGAGTCACAAAAGCCAAAAGCTCAAATGAAAAGTCATGTAAATCATTGGTTAAAGCAGATGAAAGATGTGCTAGCATTTCATTCAGCTCCTATTTTCAAAGGTGGAACAGGAGCTGTATATGTAATCTTAAAAAAAGGTGATAAAGCTAGTGCTATTAATAGAGAGGAGCACGCAAGACGTTAAACAATAGCTTCAAGTTTCTTAGACTCATCAATTTCTTCAAGAACAAGGAATCCTGACTTGTTCTTGGTTTGAGGTCTTAATAAAGGTTCACCATTATATTCCTTTTTAAGTTTTTCTTGTTTTAGAGGTGTTAATTGAATCATAACCTCAGGTGGAATATCAAACTTAAATGGAGTTAAAGGTTCATTTTTCATGGACATAGCTAGATTAACTGCACCTTGACCTTGTTCATGAAAAACATCAGTAAGATTAGTGCCTCGCACAAAATCTTTATCTTCAGCGTACTTTTCAATAAAATCACGAATAAAGAATTTATCACGTAGATTTTCTTCTACATCATCGCTTTTTTCAATTAAATCTTTTATATAGATATTATCTGTAACATCATGAGATAACATAGACACTAAAAGAGCAAAATCATGTTGATCTTCTGCTTGTAGTGATTCATTTAATCTTTGACCTAGTTGAAATTCATCAACTAAGAAGACGTCTCTTAATTCTTTAACTAACATATTTGTGCTACCCTACTAATGCTTTCACTCTCTAACGACATCTTTTTAAATTTCTTTAGTAAATTTTTTTAATTTTTTTACATATTTGTTACTTACTATAGTTTAAACATAGATTTAATCTATATAAAAATAGTAAAACTACCTAAAAACAAAAGATTAAAGGTAGTTTTATATTAATAAATAAAAAGCTTTTATCTAATACTAATACCTGTTCTTAGATATTGAGAGGATAGACTTGCTCGTCTCATAAATAAAGGTTCTAAACATTCCATAAGTCTATCTGTACATGCGTCTATATCATGTATCTTTGTACTTTCTTTACATTGTTTACTAAAATCTTCCTTTAAAAGACGCTTTAGAGCATCCATCCAAGGTCGCATTTCTTCTTCTGTTGGTAATCGTAAAAAGTCTTTTTGACATTCTAAAGGTACATCTAAACTAATACCTGCACCTGATATAGCTTCTATTAAACCACCACTTGTTGATGTTAAGCATGGTATATTATTCATTACAGCTTCTGTTGCAACACGTCCCCAACCCTCATACCATAAACTTGGTGCAATTAATACTTTTGTAGCTGCATATATAGGTCTTACATCACTCATATGTTCAGCCCTATCTACATTTGGGAAATCCTTCATAGTAAGTGGAGTTTTATCACTATCAGGTAAATGTAATGCTTGAATAGATGCTGCAAAATCACCCCTACTTTTTACACATAAAAAT
>JARHZF010000086.1 GCA_029258325.1 Anaerobiospirillum sp.
TTAAAGTAGGAGATAGTATTGCTTTAGCTTTAGCACCTTTAGCTGTAAAACTAGAGTATAGAAATAAAGGAATTGCTCGAGCTTTAATCAATGAGGGGCATAAAATAGCAAAAGATTTAGGTTATGACTATATAACAGTTTTAGGTGATCCTAAATTTTACTCAAAGTTTAACTATAAACCATCTAAAGACTTTAATATAGAACCATTAAAAGGAATAGCTCATGAGTATTATCTTGCTATAAAATTAAAAGATGATGCTAAAGATATACAAGGTAGTGTTAAATATGCTCCTGAGTTTTTATTAGATTAGAAAAAAGGGAGGGCTAAAAAAGCCCTCACTATACTAGATTTAGTCTATTATTAATATCATCTTTAAATATTATTCTTTTTTATTTCGTTTAGTTGCCATATTTTGAGCTTTGATACTCATAAGTTTAGATTTATGTTCATTAATTAAAGCTTGCATTACGATAAATAAACATAAAAGAATACCAACTACAATTTTTGTCCACCAAGCAGATAAAGTACCTTGAAAAGAAATTATTGTAAGTATAGTTCCTTGTATCATAACACCTAATACAGTACCTGGAATAAAACCAACACCACCTAATAGTTGAGTGCCACCAATAACAGATGATGCAATAGCATCCATTTCCATTCCAAGACCATGTAATGTATAACCAGATAGCATAATCCAAGAGTAAGTAATTCCACCTAAAGCAGCACAAAAACCAGAGATTATATATACAGACATTCTTATAGTATCAACTTTAAGACCCATTAATTTAGATGATATTTCATTACCACCAATAGCATAAACAGAGCGACCAAAAGATGTGTAACGTAGAACAATTGTTGCAATAACTACAACAATAATAGCTATTATAGCTCCAAGTGAGAGAAAGCAATCTCCAATTTCAAGGGATAAAAAAGCTAGATCTCCATATGTTTCATTATCAATAGGCACAGAGTCTCTTGAGATCATTGCAGTTAAACCTCTACATAAAAACATAGTACCTAAAGTTACAATAAAAGGCTGAAGTTTAAAAAATGTAATAAAAAATCCATTTATTATACCTATAGTCACACCTATAAATAGAACTAAAAACATACATAAATAGGGATTAATTGTTGTAGTTTTCATAAGATAAGCAAGCGACATACAGGTAAGAGATACAACAGCTCCAACTGATAAGTCTATACCGCCACCACCTGAAATAATTGTAAAAGTTATACCTACAGTTACAATTATAAGAGGGGCATTATCTATAAAAAGATTTAAAAAAACTTGAGGAGAAAAGAATCCTTCAAAAGAGAAAGAACCAATAGCAAATAAAATTATAAATAATAGTGTAGTTACATAAAAAGAAAACATTGATGATGCAACTAAATTAGAAAAGAAGCGTTTCATTTTAGGACTCCTTCACTTGCTTTTGATTTGATTGATGTCTTAATTTCCAATCAGTATATATTTGCTTAAATTTTTGAGATTGAATAGTTATGATAAATAGTATAACTAAAGCTTTAATTGCAGGTAGTTTATCTGATGATACGCCTACAGCATACATAGTAGTTGTCAATGTTTGTATAGTTATTGCTCCTATAATTGTGCCACCTATATAATATCTACCTCCAACCATTAAAGTACCACCTAAAGTTACAGCTAAAATAGCATCCATTTCCATATTAAGGCCTGCATTATTAGCATCAGCTGCTCTAATTAAAGATCCTTCAATTAAACCTGCAATACCTGCACAAAAACCTGAAAATATATAGACACAAAATAGAACTGTTGTAACTTTTATACCTGAATATTTAGAAGCTTCTGCATTTATTCCTACAGATTGAATCATTAAACCTAAAGATGTCTTTTTATCTAAAAATATAACAAGAGCAATCATTAAAGCAGCTATAATCATAGCAGTAGGGAGCATAATACCTGGTATATTGCCACCTATATAACTAAATGGTTTATAGTAGACAGTTATGATTTGACCATCTGTCAATAATTGAGCTATACCACGACCTGCAGTCATTAAAATTAAAGTAGCTACCATTGCTTGAATTTTAAATTTAGCAACTAAGATACCATTCCAAATACCTGCAACTATACCAGCACATAAAGCTGCAATTATTGCTATAAAAAAAGGATGTTCTGGAACTCCTGAAATATTACCACCTAATAATAAGCAACAAGTTGCAGAAGATATTGCAACAACAGCACCAACAGAAATATCAATACCACCAGTTGCAATAACAAATGTCATACCTAAAGCTAATATAATAAGAGAACTTGCTCTATATAAAATATCAATAGGACGACCATATAAATTGCCATTTTCCATAATTTCAATTTTAAAAAAATCATCAACAAATATGGCATTAAATATTAAAAGCAAACATAATGCTGTTAAAGGTAACATTAATGAGCTTTTTGTAAATTTTTTAATTAGTTCCATGGTATTCTCCTGCAATAGCCTGCATAATATGAGCTGTAGAAATATCTAAACCCTCAATTTCAGATATCTTTTCATGGTCACGAATAACAATAATACGAGAACATGTTCTAACCATCTCTCCCATTTCTCCTGAAATAAAAATGACAGACATACCTTTTTCTTTTGCAAGTGATACAGCTAATGCTTCAATTTCTGTTTTTGTACCTATATCAATACCACGTGTAGGTTCATCTAAAATAAGAAGATTAGGTTCTGTTGCAAGCCATCTTGCTATAATTACTTTTTGTTGATTACCACCTGATAAATTTTTAATTAATTGTTCTCTGTCAGAAACTTTAATTCTTAATAAGTCTATATAGTAATCAGCAAGCTCATTTTGTTTATTTTTAGGTAAGTGTTTGAACATACCATTTTTTGCTTGTAATGCTAAAATTATATTTTCACGCACACTCAAATCGCCAATAATACCTTGACGCTTTCTATCTTCAGAGCAAAAAGCTAAGCGATTTCTAATTTGATCCATAGGGCTTTTTATTTTAACTTGCAGTCCTTCAATTAATATATCTCCAGATGTTTTTAATAAAGTACCAAAAAGTGTTTCTGCAATTTCAGAACGACCAGAACCTAATAGACCTGCAAAGCCAATAACTTCACCTTTTTTTATATTCATATTGAGGTTTTTAACTTTACCTTCAACATTTAAATCTTTTGTTTCTAAAAAAATTTCATCTTTTGCTTTTGATTTATCTACATTAGTCTCAACATCATCTTCTTTTATTTCTTTACCCATCATCTTTGAAATAAGATCAATTCTTTTTAATTTATCTAATTCATATTCACCTATATATTCACCATCACGTAAAATAGTTACTCTATCGCAAATTTCATATATTTGCTCTAAAAAGTGAGAAATAAAGATTATAGAGATTCCCATTTGTTTTAAGCTTTTCATAATGGAGAATAATCTTTTAGTCTCATTATCAGATAAAGATGAAGTAGGTTCATCTAAAATTAAAATTTTACATTTTGTATCAATAGCTCTAGCTATTGCTATCATTTGTTGCATAGCAACAGGGTAGAAACTTAAAGATTTTTTTACATCAATATCTAAACCCAAATTATCCAATAATAAGAGTTTTGAGTTTTCATACATTAAAGACCAATCAATTTGTCCAAAATGACCTCTAGGTTCTCGTCCTATATAAATATTTTCAGCTACACTTAGATTTGCACATAAGTTTACTTCTTGATATACAGTAGAAATACCTAATTTTTGGCTATCTAGAGGAGAGTTTGGACTTATCTCATGATTATCAAATATTATTTTTCCTGCTGTTTTTGAATATACACCTGTTAAAACTTTAACTAAAGTTGATTTACCTGCTCCATTCTCTCCCATAAGAGACATAATTTCGCCTCGTTTAAGATTAAATGAGACATTCTTTAAAGCTTTAACTCCAGGGAAAAACATATCAATGTTTTCCATTTTTAAAATTAAATTTTCATTATTAGAGTTCATAAGCACAAATCCTCGTTTACTAACAAAAAAGTCCATACAAATTTGCATGGACTCTCTTTTTAAATCTTATTAGTATTTTCTAGTTGGAAGTACTTCTTTTGCTACGTCTGCCTCAAAAATTCCTTCTTCAACAAAGACACTCTTAGGTACACTTTCACCTTTTAAAATCTTTTTGGCAGTTTCAAAGAATAAATCACCTTGAAGTGGATTGCACTCTATAGTTACATTAGACTTACCTTCAATCATAGCTTGGAAGATACCTTTTACACCGTCACAAGAAATAATAATGATATCTTTACCTGGTTTTAATCCTGCAGCTTCAATTGCTTGAATAGCACCTAAAGCCATGTCATCATTATGTGCAAATAGAATATCAATATCATTTCTATTTGACTTTAAGAAAGACTCCATTACTTCTTGACCTTTTTGACGAGTAAAGTCACCCGTTTGTGATGCTAATATTTTAAATTTATCTTTATTTGCACTTGCATTAAAGGCATCGTTAAATCCATTACCACGACCTGTTGCTGCAGATGAACCTACAGTACCCTCTAAAACTACAATATTTATTTTATCTCTACCATTTCTTGGTTTTAATTGTGTTTTATTTACAAAACTATCAATCCATTCAAAAGCTTTTTTACCTTCTGTATAACTATCTGTACCAATTTTAGCTACAAATAAAGAAGGATCTGATACTTTTAAATCTCTATCCATAACTAAAACAGGAATTTTTGCTCTTTTTGCTTCACGTAAAATATTATCCCAACCTGTTTCAACAATAGGGACAAAACCAATTAGATCTACTTTTTGTGCGATAAAGGTTCTTATTGCCTTAATTTGATTTTCTTGTTTTTGTTGAGCATCAGAGAAAATAAGATTTACATCATGACGCTTAGCAGCCTCTTTAATATCTTTAGTATTTGCTGTTCTCCATTCAGATTCAGCACCTATTTGTGAAAATCCTATTTTATACTCTGCAGCACTTGCCATTGTTGTTGCAAAAGTTAAACCAAGACCTATACCTAAAGAAAGTAATATTTTTTTAAATTTCATATCAAAATCTCCAAAAATAAAAACAACTAGTAGAACTTCATCTGCTTAGATCATAAACCTATACAAAAAGAAAAAAATGAGATAAAAGTTACACATTTGAATAAAAAATATATTTTGTTATTTTTTACACAAATAAATAAAATATTTCTTTCTTTTGTATCTTATTTTTATATATGTATAAATATTAATTATTTATGTATGTTATTTTGTTTTTTATAGCAGTTTGTTGTAAAGTTGTTAATCACATTATTAGTTATAAATATCTATCTACAAATAAAGAGAAGGATGAAAGCATATATAACTTTCATCCTTTTATGTTTATGAAATTTCTTTTATTTTTTTATCATAAAGATCAAATAAAGCATTAACAATATCTGTATCAGAACTATCTAAAGGTAGATTATATGATTTAAGAACTTCTTTATCATTAATTTTATGTGCCTCTCTTAATTCTTTTGGCATACTGATTTCATTATATAAATCCTTTAATTTAGTATCTTTATAAAGCTCTCTTGCTTTTAAAATTAAAGATGCGGATTCTTCAATTGCTTTTTTCTGTTCATAAGATATATCTGGCCATACAAAATTATTATAGACAATATTTTTTGAGTAACGTGTACCTTTACCTAATTTGCCACTAGTATTCTTTGCCCATAAAATATGAACTTTTGAGCTTAAAATACCAAAATGATATAAATCTCCATTAGGTATAACT
>JARHZF010000191.1 GCA_029258325.1 Anaerobiospirillum sp.
AAAACTAGGCATAGACCTAGTTTTTTATTATTTAAACATTTTGCATAACTTCAAGGATAATGCCATCTATATCTTTAAAGTAAAAAGCATAGCTTTTTGAAAAGCCATCTTGTGTAAAGTCAAAAAATTGAGGTGGAGATAAGCACTCTACATTATGTTTTTGTAAATGTTCATAAAATTTATGAATATCATCTGTATAAAAGCAAACTTCAGATATAGAAGTTCTAAAAAGGTCAGATTCTTTTTCAGAAATGTTAGTATCAACAAATTCAATAAGTTCAATAGGTGGCATATTAAGTTCTTTAGAACCATTTAAATAAGCAACTTTTGCTATACAATTTTCTCTATTAAATAATTTAGATGTGCTAGGACCTTGCATTAAGATCTGACCTTTATACTCAAGCTTTAGTATATCTCTATAAAAAGCTATAGATTTTTCTAAATTACTAACAGTTAAACCTACGTGATATATTTGACCTAACATAAAATAATCCTATATATAAAAGTAGTGCATGTAATAGTTATTTTTCTTATGTATGACAAAGTAGCTTTGTTTATTAATTAATAAAGTAAATATCACATGAACTATAAAAGTATGCTTAAATATAACATGAAAATTATATAAGATAAAATGAGAAGTTTTTCTTTTTAAAATTTGCTAAATTAAAAGAGCATTTTTAAATAAAGTTCAAGAGGATACTTATGATACATTTTATAAATAATATTATTATTTTTGATTACGTATTTTCAGATAATGGTATTTACATGAGTAAAAAAATAGAAGAGCAAGATGAGTTTGCTCTTTTTATAGCCTCTTATTTAGATAATGAAGAAATAGATAAAAAGATTTTTTTAAATAATATTAAAAAAATAGCTAAAAAAGGTAATTTAGATGCTAAGTGTTATTTAGCACTTGCATATACAAATAAAGATCTTTGTAGAGTTAATAAAGCTAAAGCACGAGCATTATTTGAAGAGGCAGCATCAAAGGGGCATGCTAGATCTAAAGCTCATTTAGCTACTATATTAGGTGAAGAGGCAAAGAGTAAAGAAGATTATAAAGTAAGCATAGCTTTATTAAATGAAGCTGTAGCTTTAGGTGATCTTTTTGCTATGTATTTTTTAGGTAATTTATATTTAATTGTAAATAAAGACTTACCTATAAAGTACAATAAGAAAAAGGCTCTTAATTTAATAAAGAGATCTGCAAATGAAGGTTTTTTAATGGCAAAGGATTGTCTTGCTAATTATTATAAAGAAGATGGAAGTTATAGTTCACTTAAAAAAGCATTTGAGCTTTATGAGGAGTTAACCTTATCTTTATACCCTCAATCTTTTGCTCATTTAGGTCAATGTTATTGTGAAGGTCTTGGAGTAAAACAAGATATAGATAAGGGACATGAGTTATTTTTAAAAGGAGCTCAATATAATGAGAATTTATCTTTTTATTTTCTAAGCATCTTATATTATAGTTGTGATTATATAGGTATAGATAAAGACAAAGGTTTAGAGTATTTAGAAAAAGCTGCAAATCTTAAATGTGCAGATGCCCAATTAATGTTATCTATAAAGTATGAAGAGGGTGAGGATGTAAAAAAATCTAAAGAGAGGGCTTTAGAACTTTTAAAGGCAGCAATTGAAAATGGTAGTA
>JARHZF010000197.1 GCA_029258325.1 Anaerobiospirillum sp.
AGATAAGTTTGTATATAGATTTTCATTAGCTTTATTTTCTGTAATTTCCATCAAATAAAAAGCATCTTTTTTAATAATTGCATCTAATGTATCTAAAGTTATATCAAAATCATCTAAGACAAATAAAAACACATCAATATCAAAAACTTCAACTAAAATACATAACTTCTCCTTATAAGATAAAGACTCATACTTATTTTTTAATTGTTAGTTTTTATCTATAGCACTTTAATGTTCTTTCACCTTTATAATAAGACCAAAAGTTAGCAACAATAAGATCACAAATAGTTAACTTCTTATCCATATCTAAACTCCTATACAAACTTTTAAATTAAACTTATTATAAAAAATAAAGAGAATTAGCAATGATGTGCAAATTCCCTTTTTATTATAAGAATTTATATTGTTAAAGTTTAACTATTTTTACTTTGTAACTTAAGAACACTACTATTTTTATATATAAACAAAGTAAATATCACATGTACTCAAATTCATAGTAAATGTACTGTGAACTTTAACACTTAAAACATAGAAATCTTATCTGCTATAGTCTTTACTTGCACATAAGGAATCTTTTGCTCTGTAAGTGCTACCATAGCATTTAAATAAGGTGTCATAACTTTAAATAAGATCTTATAACCATCACAAAAATATGATTTTGAAATACCATTTACTAAATTTAATCTATGCTTTGGACAACCACCAGAGCATAAGGATAAATAAGTACATGTTTTACAATCATTAGATAAATTTTTCTTTATCCTATTTATCTTATTAGTATTAATCTTAGTTAAATCTAAATCCTTTATATTGCCAAGTTTATATTTAGAGTAAACAGCTTGATCACATTCATAAACATCACCATTTGCCTCAATAACATAACTATCAGGACAATTATCTTCAAATACACAAGATAAAGCACCAAGTCCATGCATTGTAGATATTGCAGATTCAAATTGTCTTATTATAATTGTACCAATATCATGCTTTACCCAATACTTAAATATATCTGACATAAAATAACCATAGTCAGATGGATCTAAGGCAAATTCTTTTTTGGTATATTGCAAAGGTATATTATCAAAATCACAATTTTCAGGTGTTGTCTCAATGACTTCACTAAATTGCATATAAGTAGAACCTATATCTTTTAAGAACTTATAAACAACTAAAGGTTCTTTATAATTAGCTTTTGAAATACAAGTTAAAGTATTAAATTCAATCTTATATTTCTTTAATAGCTCAATACCTTGCATCACAGCATCAAAACTACCATGACCTTGTCTATCTAATCTATATTTATTATGAATATCTTGAGGTCCATCAATTGATACACCTACTAAAAACTTTTCTTTCTTTAAAAATTCACACCATCTATCATTTAATAAAGTAGCATTTGTTTGTATAGCATTTTCTACACTTTTACCAAAAGCATATTTATGTTGAAGTTGTACTACCTTTTGATAAAATTCAACTCCCATAAGCAATGGTTCACCACCTTGCCATGTAAAATAAACTCTATTATCTACACTACTTTCTATATATTTTTTAATAAATATTTCTAAGGTCTCATCACTCATTTGACCTTTTTGTAAAAAGTCTTGTCCTTTAGGTAAATAAAAGCAATAGTCACAATTTAGGTTACAAGTAAATGAGCATGGCTTTATAGTAAAATGCATATGCAATCCTTAAAAAGAGGGCTATAAAGCCCCCTTTTATCTTTAATGAATAAGATTATTTAAATATCTTATCTAAATAAAACATTGTATTTATTTTACAAAAATTATTCAGATAATGCTTTTACAATCTTCTCATATTTTGGTTGATTTATAGGCTTGTTTGGAGGTAATGACTCATCTAATTGCTTCTTAGCAATAGCCTTTAACTTCTTGATAACGTCTGGTTTTTCCATTGCAAGATCGTGCTTTAATTGTAAATCAGTTAAAGCATATAGACGAAGAGCATTATCCTCTGCTGTATAGATTAATTGATAATCATTAGTACGAACTGTATAAGTGAACTCAGATAAATCCTCTGTATTTGGATTATGAGGATAGTAATCTGATTCATATCTTACATACTTGTGATAGTTATCCCAGAAAGGAATATTTCTTGTGTCAAACCAGTGTGAGAATGATGTAAGCCATACTAAGCTCTCATGAGGATTACCTTTCTTCTTGCCCTCAAGATATGGAAGTAATGAAACACCATCTAATTTTGCTTTTAGATCATCTGGAATTGGAATACCTGCTGCATCTAAAGCTGTTGGGTAGAAGTCCATTGCAGATACTAACTTGCTATAGTCACCACCTTTGAACTTACCATTTTTCCAATAAACAAACATAGGTGTATGAACACCACCTGGATAGGTTAAGCTCTTATAACCTGCTTGATTACCATTTAATGGTAAAGGACCATCAATTACAGCACCATTATCAGCTGTGAAGAAGATTAAAGTATTATCTAATTGACCATTCTTCTCTAATTGCTCTAATACTCTCTTAACGCCTTGGTCTACAGAATATACAGATGCATAGAAGTTATCTGCTGTTTGTGAACCTGTATTAAATCTCTTTTGATATACATCAGGAGCTGGATTATCATTTGGTAGGTGAGGTGCTGAGTATGCAAGATATAGCATAAATGGTTGTTCTGTTGCTTTTGCTCTATTGACAACCTTAATAGCAGCATCTGTTAGTTGATCTGATATATAACCCTCTGCTTTAATATTTTGTCTATTTTCAAATAAAGCAGGTGAATTATAGTATGCAGTTCCTGCTGGGTGGAAGCCCATGAAGTAAGTAAAGCCTCTGTTTTGAGGTTGACCTGGTTCATCACCAAAGGTTACGAAATTATCGTGATAGTCACGAGTTTGCTTTTCAGGTGGAACAGGAATATTAGTAATCTTTGATAAGTGCCACTTACCTACACAAGCTGTGTAATAACCAAAGTTTTGGAATAGTTCTGGTAGGAAGTATTCACTTTGAGGAATACCATTTTGAGAATCAGTATTACCATAAACACCATAGCGTGATGGAGCTCTTGCTGTCATCATAGCAGCACGGGATGGACCTGACATAGCGTGAGCTACATAACCTTGAGTTAGTCTTACACCATCATCCATTAATTTACGTAGAGTTGGTGTTGAATTTCTAGCAGCTTCAATAGCCTTATCTATACCAATTTTATAGGTATCAACTACCTCTCTATTTTCCATTGATTTTGGATCAAAAGATGATTCATCATATGGGATTTGACCATAACCTAGGTCATCCATTGTGATCACAATCACATTTGGCTTTCCTTCAGTTGTATATTCAACAGGAGTAAAGTCTGCAAAAGCTACGTTTGTTGCTGTAGCTTTATCATTTGCACCAGCTAAGGCTGCAAAAGAAGAACAACATACTGCTGTACCAACAGCAATAGCCATAGATGTTTTCATAAACTTTTTCATATTAAATCCTCAATATTTAAGGTGTCTAATAATATAGATCTATATATGAAAAAAAATTTAAAAAAATCTATAAAATTAGATCTATATCAAAATAAATTTTTATTTTAGACATAAAAGTGGAGAATTATTTTAATTTATAAATTTGTTATATTTTGCTCATAATAGCTTAAGTATATTTTTTATAAACATAAAATTTTAAATTAAAAATAAATAAAAAATATGTTAGTATTAAAAGCAAGGAAAGGTGTCTGAGTGGTTGAAAGTGCGAAACTCGAAATTTCGTAAAGACGCAAGTCTTTCAAGGGTTCAAATCCCTTCCTTTCCGCCAAGGTTAAAAA
>JARHZF010000034.1 GCA_029258325.1 Anaerobiospirillum sp.
TTAAATTAAAATCACTTTCAAAGCCAAAGCCTAAGTTTACACCATAGAAAATATCCATAGTTGAAGATAGTGGTAGATTATCGCCTCTAAAATCAAAAGATACATAGTTTAGGTGTTCAAAAGGAGTTTTATAATTTGGCTCATTTGATAAAAAATGACTTTTACATAAAAATTTATATGTTTAATAGTTTTTGTATAAGTTGTTATTGTACTGTTTTGTTGTTTGTTTAAGATTTGCATTATTACTTAAAAGTAAGGATGTTCTCTATTATCTAAAAAATGTAAATATCTAAATATAGTAAAAAAAATAGCTTTTTTATATAAATAACATATTGATTTTTATAAATAAATTCCAATAAAGATCATTGGCATTTTAATTGCAGATTCCCTCAAAAAAGTAATTGTAGTCAATTAAATGTCAAAGGATATGTTATGTCTCAAATAGATGGACTTAATATAAAGTCAAAAACAGACATTGGATTATTAGGTGATCATAGAAGCCTAAATAATTTAAAGTCACTTGCAGTTGGTACAAAGGCAGAACAAGCACAGGCCTTAAAAACTGTTGCTGCTCAATTTGAGTCATTATTAATGCAGTACTGGATGAATGCTATGAAGGAAACTAATAGCAATATTAATCCAGATTCTCCTTTGCACAGTAAATATTCTGGCTTTTATGAGGATATGCTAGCAGAGCAACAAGTTGGTTCTGTTGTAAATGGTTCTGGCGGTCTTAATAAAAACTCAATTACTTATCTAATAACAAAACAATTTGCAAAATCACTAGGTGATGATGGCGAGGAACTTTTAAAGGAGCTTGAAAAAGGCATGTCAGGTGGTCCAATGCCATCACATGAAGTTTCTTTAAAAGGTTCAACACTTGCAAATGTTAAAAATGCAGTGTTTTCTGCTGGTTCTTTAATTAAGGCTGCTCAAAATGAGGAGAGTTTAAAGAAATTCTATGATTCTATTCCTACTGTTCAGGATATACGTAATTTTGAATCTCAAGAAGACTTTGTTCAAAAGCTTATGCCTTATGCAAAGAAAGCAGTGGAAGGAATGTCTATGAATCCACTTGTTTTATTAGCACAAGCCGCTTTAGAAACAGGTTGGGGCAAACATGTCCCTGCTAATAACAATTTTTATGGAATTAAAGCAGGATCATCATGGAAAGGAGATGTTCAAAAACTTTCATCAGGTGAGTATGAAGATGGTGAATATGTAGATCGTGTTTCATCATTTAGAGCATACAGTGATGTTCTTGAGTCAATGCGTGATTATGTAAAGCTTATAACTGGCAATGATAGATATAGGCATGCTGCAAAATCAAGCTTTGATCCAGATCGTTATTTTGATGAAATTCAGAAAGCTGGATATGCAACTGATCCTCGTTATGCTGATAAATTAAAAGCAATTTCAAGAAAAATTGCATTTATGGCATATAAATAGCATAAAAGATAAATATAGTGATAGAGCAGGCATATATTGCCTAACAAAACAAATAGGTGAGAGAGATGTTAGATTTATTACAAACCGGTAAATATGGTTTACTTGCACAACAAAAACTATTAGGTACAACAAGTAATAACATTAGTAATGTTAATACTGTAGGTTACATAAGACAACAAACTAATGTATACACATCAGTTATTGATTGGGGTATTGGTTCTACAAATACTCGTCGTGTATACAATGAGTATGTGCAAAGAGAAATGTTCCGTGATCAAGGTCATGTTGGCTACTATGATGCATACATGTTTGGTATGCAATCTGTAGATAAGATGTTATCTGATGATTCACTATCTATATCCTCATCACTAAATTCTTATTTTGACTCATTACAAACTGCAGTTCAAAATCCAACTTCTGTGGCTCCAAGAAAAGAAGTTCTATCACGATTAAATATCATGATGGATAGATACAACACTTTGAACAAAAACATGCAACAACAAATGCATGATGTTAATGCTCAAATTGGTGATACTACCATCGAAATCAACTCTCTTTTAAAAGGTATCTATGATATTAATAAGGAGATCAGATCTATAGCTGGTGGTAAAGAAGAAATGGCTTTACAACTACTAGATAAGAGAGATCAATTTATTAATGAGTTATCAAGCCTAGTTGATATTCACGTTGCAAATGAAGCAAATGGTGGCATAAGCGTTTACTTAGGTAGTGGTCAATTATTAGTAAACGAAGATAACTATGCAATTTTAGATAATCATAAAAATGCCTTAGATCCAAATCGTCAAGACATTGAAATTACATTTGGTAATACTAAATCTACCAATGTTCTAATGTCATATGATTCATTTGGTGGTAAGTTAGGTGGCTTATTAGTAAGTACCGATGAAATTCGTCAATCAATGCGTGATTTAGGTCAATTAGCATTAGCATTTGGCGATGCAATGAATAAGCAAAACAAAGGTGGTTTAACCTTAGATGGTCTAGCAGGTGCAGATCTTGTAAAGATTCCATCAAAAGTAGATGCTGTTTCATCAAATCCAAAAAATCAAATGAGCGTAACCTTTATTGAAGGCAAGGGTTCAAATATATCAAATAACGATTATAAAGTTGAATTTGATGCTACAGGTAAGATGACAGTATACCGTATTGATAAAAAAGGCAATAAGGTAGAAATAGCTCCAAAAACTGCAACTAATCCAGATGGTTATGAAGCAAAAGATGTAAATGGTAAATTACAAGTAACCCTAGAGAGTGAGGGTATTGTAATGAACTTTAATCAAAAGCAAGGTGCTATTAAAGGCACTGAGATGCTTGTACAACCTACAATGCATGCAGCTTATGATGTTAAAGTAAATGCAACTAAACCTGAAGATTTTGCCTTTGCCTCAGCAGCCGTTGCTAATACAGTAAATGGTAATAAGGGTGATGCTGTAGCAACTATAAATGGTGTTACTGATACTGGTCCTGGTATGGGTATTACTATAGATCCTGCAACTAAAAAACCTAAATTTAGTAATGGTGCACCTGTTAGAGTTGAAATTGATAATAATGGTGATTATCTTGTTAAA
>JARHZF010000201.1 GCA_029258325.1 Anaerobiospirillum sp.
CTATCATTTTGACTGTAAGGTAGTATTAATAAGTCACAACGACCACTGCCTGACTCAATTTCTGATTTTACAAAATACTCATTTTTATTTAAAGAATGACCTATAGTAAATACTATTGCATGATAGTAGTTTTCTGTCTGTGCATTTAGAGAACTTGCATCTTGTTCTAACATGCGACAAAAGTCTTCTTTAAATTTATCAAAGTTATTTGCAAGCATATCTAATCTTAATGTATTACATCTAACTTTTCAGGTAAAATAGTACTAGAAAGAATATCTACAAAATCAGTAAAGACATCTTTATTTGGTATCTTAAGTTTATTTTTGTCACTTTTTGGATCTACTTTTTGAGTATCATCAATAGTTAGATAACCTGCAAAGAATAAAAGAGACCAGATTTCATTTTTATTTAACTTTTGATCTAATGTTAAAGTAAGATTAATATCTCCCTCTATAGAACCTCCATTTAAAAGTATTTTAAGTCTATCAAAAATACTTTCATCTGCAATTTTTAATAGATCTTTTATAAGAAAGTTCTTTGATGTACCAACCCAATAAGCAACAAGTTCCTTATCTCTTAGGTAATTAGTAATACTCCATGGATTATAAATATGCATATCTCCAAATTTATAACCATCATAAAAATCTCTAACCTCATCTAAATTAGAGTCTAAATTATACTTTTTAAGTGCATCTTTAACTTCATCTTCTGTAAAGCCAAAAAACTCATCAAAAGATTTTGTTAGAATATTATATTCAGCTAGATTGTTTAAAGAAGAATATATACTAGTTTTTGAATATCTTACTATGCCAACTATTACAGCAAATTTAAGATATTTATTATTCTTTAAAAGAATACCATAAAATCTACTTAATAGTTCTACAGCATCATTATAGTAACCATATTCATAAGCTTTAACTAAAGGAGCATCATACTCATCAATTAAAACTATAACATTTTGACCATAGATTTGATATAAACAATTACATAATAATTTTATTGCATTATGAGCTTTAAATTCTTTGTCATTTAAAATATTAAGACAATCATTTTTATCAAAGTCTTGTAGTACATCACTACTTTTTATAATATTTCCATATGCTTTAAATGCCTCACGGACTCTTACATTTAAATCACTTTTTAACTCTTCATAAGTTTTACCTAAATCTTTCATATCTAGATAAATAACAGGATATTTACCTTGCTCACTAAAGTATGGGGAGTTTTCTATCTTTAAACCTTTAAATAGCTCTTTATTTTCAGTAGCACCTTTTATACTAAAGAAA
>JARHZF010000156.1 GCA_029258325.1 Anaerobiospirillum sp.
ACATGCAATACGTGTGATTTCATTAGCAAGTTGATTAGACTCCGCTGTAATAGCCTCACGGTCAGCAGCTGTATTGGTTCCATTTGCTGCTTGTACTGCTAAAGTACGTATACGTTGTAGCATATTACCCATTTCATCCATAGCACCTTCCATGGTTTGCATTAATGCAATGCCATCTGAGGTATTACGGTTACCTTGGTTTAAACCATTGATTTGAGTAGTTAAACGATCAGAAATTTGAAGACCTGCTGAGTCATCTTTTGCACTGTTAATACGAAGACCTGATGATAGTCTTTGATAAGTTGTATTTAGATTATTAGTTGCATTTGATAGCTTATTGCGACCATTTAATGAGCTAACATTAGTATTTACATATAAAGCCATTTTAAACATCCTTATTTTTGATAAAAAATAATTTAACCATGTTATCGGATAATATACAAAAGTATTTAATAATTTTTTTATTTTTTTTATTTAATGATATTTTTAATAAAATTTTTGAGTTTTAACTAAAAAAATAACCCCATTAAAATAATTATCCTAATGGGGTTTTTGCTATTTTATATAAGCTTTATTATGCACCTGCTTTCTTAAGTGCAGCATCTACAATTTCTGTTGCTTCTTTTTCAATTAATGATAAATGTTCTTTATCTTTAAAAGATTCCATGTAAATCTTGTATATATTTTCAGTACCTGATGGACGAGCTGCAAACCAACCATTCTTAGTTACAACTTTAAGACCACCAATTTCTGCACCATTACCTGCAGCTGTTGTTAATTTCTCTAAAATAGGCTCACCAGCAAGAGTTGATGCCTCAACAGCACTTGGATCTAATTTCTTTAAAATAGCCTTTTGAGTTAAAGATGCAGGAGCGTCTACTCTATTGTATAAAGGTGCACCATATTTATCTGTAAGCTCTTTATAATGAACGCTAGGATCTTTACCTGTTACAGCTAACATTTCAGCTGATAATAAAGCTGCTATAATGCCATCTTTATCTGTAGTCCATACACTACCATCTTTCTTTAAGAAAGATGCACCAGCACTTTCTTCACAACCTAAAGCAAGTGATCCATCAAATAAACCTGGCACAAACCATTTAAAGCCTACAGGAACTTCATAAGCACGTCTGCCAAGACCTTCTGCAACACGATTCATCATTGATGAAGATACAACAGTTTTACCAATCATTGCATCTTTCTTCCACATTTCTCTATGTGTATAGATGTAATTTATTGCAGCTGATAAATAATGATTTGGATTCATTAAACCTGATCTACATACAATACCATGACGGTCATAATCAGGATCGTTACCAAATGCTATATCAAATTTATCCTTAAGACCAATTAAACCTGCCATAGCATAAGGAGATGAACAGTCCATTCTTATCTTGCCATCTTTATCAAGGCTCATAAATGAGAATGTTGGATCTACTCTATAATTAACAACTTCTAAATTTAGATTATATCTATCTCTAATTACATCCCAATAATATAGACCAGAGCCACCTAATGGATCTACACCTATATGAAGTTTAGCATCAGCAATAGCTTGCATATCAATTACATTAGCAAGATCATTTACATACTCATTTAGCATGTCATATTCTTGAACATTTGATAACTTTATAGCTCTTTCATATGGAATTCTTTTTACTTCTTTTAGACCATTTCTGATAATGTCATTAGCTCTGTTTTGAACCCATGAAGTAATTTCAGTACCAGCAGGACCACCATCTGTTGGATTGTATTTAAAGCCACCATCACAAGGTGGATTATGAGATGGAGTAATTACAATACCATCAGCAAGACCTGTAGTACGACCTTTATTGTAAGTTAAAATAGCATGTGAAATTGATGGAGTTGGAGTATAACCATGATCTTTTTCAACTCTAAGTTCTACTTCATTTGCACCTAATACTTCAATTGCTGTAGCAAGAGCAGCCTCTGATAGAGCATGTGTGTCCATACCAATAAATAAAGGACCTGTTATATTTTCCTTTGCTCTATACTCTGCAATTGCTTGAGATATTGCTAAAATATGAGTTTCTGTAAATGAACCGTTTAAAGAAGAACCTCTGTGTCCTGATGTACCAAAAGAAACCATTTGCTCTACATTATCAACATCAGGTTGATTTAAATAATAAGCTGCCATTAAACGTGGTACATTAACCAAATCACATATTCTTGCTAGTTTGCCTGCATGTTCGTGAATTGCCATAAAAACCTCATTATTTTAAATTTATACTTTGCTTTTAAAGCATTATACTTAACTTTACTATTAAAAAAGCAATCTTTAAATACATAAATAAATGTAAAAAAGAAGCTTTTACAACAATATAAAAATATATTTTTGTGTGTTAAGGGTAAAGTTTTATAAGATAAAGTGAAACCTTTTTAAATTAGATTTTCTATAAATAAAAAATCTCTTTTTACCTTTTATAAATATACATTAAATAAAAGCATCCTTACATTGTTTTTACAATAGATATGTTAAAAATGTGAACAAAAAAACATCTTTTTTGTTTAATTAAAATAATTTGATAAAATTATATTTTTATAGAAAAGGAATTTATATGATTATAAAAACTTACCAAAGATTGATCACAATAAAATTTGTTTAGATGCTTTAAATTCAGAAATATCAAAAGATGTTACTATCTATAGTTTTAAACTTAAAAATAAATATGCAAATATTGATAATAATCAAAACTTCTTTGCTATTTATTCAAAAGAGTTTGATAGTTACTTTCCTTTTGCAAAATGTGAAGAAATTGATAATCTAACTTTAAAAGAAATAGCTAAAGCATTTGATTCTTATCTTGAAAATAATAGAATTATTAGTAAACCAAACTTCTCTTTAGCAAAAGCTTTGCATAATTATATTTTTGTAAATAACAAAAATAATGCAAAATCTACCTATGACTATAAGGTAAAATGCTACTCTCGTCTTGAAGCTTTGCACTATGTACCTATTAGTGTATTAAATCCTAATATTGTTATAAATTTTTTAAATCGTAAAAATACATCTAATAGTGCTATTTTTAAATGCTTAAACATAATTAAATCAGCAATATCTTATTGCAAAGCTAAAGGTTTATATCATGGTATAGACAATTTTTCAAATTACAATAATCTTTTAGTTAAAAATGAAACTGTTCATTACAAGAGTATAAACTATAAAAACATATCTAAACTTTTTGAATCTTTAGAACAAGCTCCATTACATTTATGTATTTATATATTAGTTTGTCTTTTAACTCATTTAAGACGTACAGAAGTACTAAATTTAAAATTTTCACATATTCAAGAAGATAGAATTGTTGTACCAAAAGAATTACTTAAAACAAAACCAAAGCAAGATCACCATATCCCCATTACAAAAGAATTTATTTTTGTAATAGGACATATAAAAAATAAAAATATTTACCTTTTTGAAAGCAGTAGAAAAAAAGACAATAAAGAGACACATATATCTACAACATATATAAATAAACTTATAAAAGAGTATTGTGGTGATTTAACAACATTACATGGATTTAGATCTAGTGCTAGAGATTTTTATGCAGAAAATGATATTGAAAATGATGTAGCTGAAATTGCACTTACTCATAATATAGGAACAAAGACTACACGTGCATATTATAGATCTGACTTATTTGAAAAAAGGCAAATAGCTTTAAACAAATGGGCTAAATATATATTTAACTCTATGACACCTAATTTTGTCAGCAATAATTTTGATATATCAAAAGAATATCTAATGCAAATGCTTTATAGATAAAAATAAAGCTCTAGTACTTTTTAGCACTAGAGCTTTTTTTAAAGTTAAAATAACTTTATAAATTAACGATTGTTAACAATCTTCTTTAATTCTGCACCAGCTGTAAATGATGGAGTCTTTGATGCTGGGATTTGGATTGGCTCACCAGTCTTTGGATTTCTGCCTTCACGTGCACTACGCTCTGTTACTTTAAATGTACCAAAACCCACTAATTGAACACGATCACCTGCACTTAGAGCTTCACCTACAGTTTCAATTAAAGCATCTAAAGCACGACGTGAGCTTGCTTGTGTTAGCTCTGATTTAGAAGCAATCTTTTCAATTAACTCAGCCTTATTCATAATTTTTTCCTTTTATCTACCCCAAAAAGTGGGTTACATCATGTTATAAAAAAATTTTTGTTAGATTTTAAACAGAAAGAACAGTATTTATCAATAGTTTTTATTATAAAAATGAGAAAAAATTTAAATATTTCTTTTTTTGTTTATCAAAAGTGATCAAATTTTAAGCTTTTTGTATATTTAATTTCATAAAAAGATTATATACAGTAAAATAATAGCATCTTTTATTTTTCCACAAGAAAAGGAGCACAGCATGTTAGAGCCTCGCATTATTAAAAGAGCTCTTATCAGCGTTTCTGATAAAACAGGTGTACTTGATTTCGCTAAAAAACTTAAAGAGCGTAATGTTGAAATTTTATCAACAGGTGGTACAGCAAAACTTTTAACTGAAAATAATGTAGATGTTATTGAAGTTTCTGACTATACAAAATTCCCAGAAATGATGGATGGTAGATTAAAAACCCTACATCCTAAAATTCATGGAGGAATTTTAGGTAGAAGAGGACTTGATGACAAAGTAATGGCTGAACATGAAATAAGTTGTATTGATTTAGTTTGTGTAAATTTATATCCATTCCAAAAAACAGTAGCAGATCCAAATTGTTCTCTTGAAAAAGCTATAGAAAATATTGATATTGGTGGCCCAACTATGGTACGTGCTGCTGCTAAAAATCATAAAGATGTAGCTATTGTTGTTGATTTTAATGATTATGATTCAATCATTGAAATGATGGATGATAATAATAACTCTCTAACTTATGATAAGAGATTTGATTTAGCAATTAAAGCTTTCGAACATACAGCTCAATATGATGGTGCTATAGCAAATTACTTTGGAACAAAAGCTCCTGATTATGGAATTGTAAATGAAGATTCAACAAGAGATTTCCCTCGTACCTTAAATATGCAATTTGTAAAATTACAAGGTATGAGATATGGCGAAAATCCACATCAAAAAGCAGCTTTCTACAAAGATGTAAACTTAAATGGTTCATCTATAGCTACTGCTGTGCAAATTCAAGGTAAAGAATTATCTTACAACAATATTGCAGATACTGATGCTGCTATTGAATGTGTACGTGAATTTGATAAACCTTGTTGTGTTATTGTTAAGCATGCAAATCCATGTGGTGTTGCTATTGCTGATAATATTAAAGATGCATATGAAAATGCTTTTGCTTGTGACAAAGAGTCAGCATTTGGTGGAATCATTGCATTTAACAAGACTTTAGATAAAGATACTGCACAAAAAATTATAGACAATCAATTCTGTGAAGTAATTGTTGCTCCTAATGTTGATGATGATGCAATAGCAGTTATTGCTACTAAAAAAAATATTAGATTATTAAAAGTTGGTGATTTACAACAATCTCAAAGTCGTATGGACTTTAAGAGAGTAAATGGTGGTCTTTTAGTACAAGATGCTGATACTACATCAGTTAAAAAAGAAGATCTAAAAGTTGTAACTAAAAGAGCTCCTACAGATGATGAGCTAAATGAGCTACTATTTGCTTGGAAAGTTTGTAAATATACAAAATCAAATGCTATTGTTTATACAAAGAACAATATGACAGTTGGTATTGGCTGTGGTCAAACCTCAAGAGTATTTTCAGCTAAGATTGCTCAAATTAGAGCTAAAGATGCTAACTTAGATCTACAAGGTTCTGCATTAGCATCAGATGCTTTCTTCCCATTTAGAGATGGTGTAGATGCAGCTGCAGAATCTGGTGTTACTTGTATAATTCAACCAGGTGGTTCTATTCGTGATGCTGAAGTTATTGAAGCTGCAAATGAACACAATATAGCCATGGTATTTACAAATATGCGTCACTTTAGACACTAATTTTTAATAAAGGTTTATGTAATGAATATTTTAGTAATTGGTAATGGTGGTCGTGAGCATGCTTTAGCTTTTGCTTTAGCTAAATCACCAAAAGCTACTAATGTGTTTGTGGCGCCAGGTAATCCAGGTACACATAGAGAAAATAAAGTATCAAATGTAGATATCAAAGCTACAGATATAGATGGTCTTTTAAAATTTGCAAAAGATAACAATATAGAATTAACAGTAGTAGGTCCTGAAGCACCTCTTGTTATTGGTATTGTTGATGCCTTTAAAAAAGAAAATCTTAAGATTTTTGGACCATCAAAAGCTGCAGCTCAACTTGAAGGCTCAAAGAGCTTTACTAAAGATTTCTTAAAGAAATATAACATTCCAACAGCAGCTTATGAAATATTCACCTCATCAGATGATGCTATTGCCTATATTGAAAAGGTAGGAGCTCCTATTGTTATTAAGGCAGATGGTCTTGCAGCAGGTAAAGGTGTTGTTGTTGCTATGACAAAAGATGAGGCTATCTTAGCTGTAAAATCAATGCTAGATGATAAGTCTTTTGGTAACGCTGGTGCTCGTGTTGTTATTGAAGAGTTTATGGAAGGTGAGGAAGCTTCATTTATTGTTATGTCTGACTCTACAAATGCTCTTCCTATGGCAACATCACAAGACCATAAACGTGTAGGTGATAATGATACAGGTCCAAATACTGGTGGTATGGGTGCATACTCTCCAGCTCCTGTTGTAACTCCTCTTGTTTATGACAAAGTTATGGAGCAAATCATTTATCCTACCTTAAAAGGTATGAAAAATGATGGTATACCATATTTTGGATTCCTTTATGCAGGTCTTATGATTGATAAAGATGGAAACCCTCGTGTAGTTGAATTTAACTGCCGTTTTGGTGATCCTGAAACTCAACCTATTATGATGAGACTTGAATCTGATCTTGTTGATCTATGCTTAAAAGCTTGTGAAGATAATGGTCTTTTAAATGAAACTGTGAAATTTAGTGATAAAGTTTCAATAGGTGTTGTTCTTGCAGCAGATGGTTATCCACAAAGTCCAAAGACTGGAGATATAATTTCAGGCTTAGATGCTGATGATAATGGTGTTAGTACCAAGATCTTTGAAGCTGGTACTTCTTTTAAAGATGGCAATGTTGTTACATCTGGTGGTAGAGTACTATGTGTTACAGCTTTAGGCGATGATATTAAAGAGGCAAGAGAAAAAGCTTATTCTTTAATTGAGAAGATACATTTTAATGGTATGTTCTATAGAAAAGATATAGCATGGCGTGCTTTAAATAGATAAAAATAAGAAAATCCCAATTAAGATAAGATCAAAATTGGGATTTTTTTATAAATTACAATTTATTATTTATTTAAATATCTGTCTTCACAGAAGTTAACAACAAAAACATCACCTCTAATTTGTTCTAAAACAAGTTCACTTGCATTACAATTTATAGAACCAAGTAAACCACTCTTAGCTGATGTTCCCATACATACCATACGTGCTTCTAATGCCTTAGATAGTCTTGGGATTTCCTCATCTATACGACCAATTGAAACGTGGGTATTTTCCTCTGGAATATTGTGTTTCTTTGCAAAAGCACGAAGAAGAATATAGTGTAAATCTTTTCTTGTAACATCTTTACCAAGACCTACCATTGGAGATATTGATGTTGTTGGAGTCATTACACCTCTATGTGCTGGAGATACAACATTTACAACATGAATCTCACCATTAAACTTATCAGCAAACATCTTTACTTTCTCAATTAAAATATCATCAAGTAAAGCATCATGCTCTGACTCTTCAAAATCAATAGCAACAAGCATTGCTTTGCCTAGTCTTTGTGGTGCATTAGCATCTTTTACAACTATTAGAGGTACTTTAATAGATCTCATAATGCTACAATCAATTGTGCTTATAAATAGATCTTTTATAGTATTTCTTTTATTGGCACTAATAACACATAAATTAAAATCTGAGTCATTAGCAAAATCAACAAAAGCATCAGCAACTACAGTATTGAAAATAATCTTTTTATTGTATTTTTTAATAGTTTGATAATTTTTAAATAGATTATCTAACTCTATATCTGTTTGATATTGAATCTTCTCCTTAGTAGAGTCATCAAATTCATTAATAACTCGTACAGCAGTAACTTCCATTTCAGGCATGAAATGGGCAAATTGAGCTACTCTTTCTAAAGCTGGTTGAATCTCACCTGGTTTTAATAATACAGCTACTTTAAAAACATCAGTCATTCTAGCCCCCTTACCGATTCTTTTATTGAATTTAATATGTATTTTTCTTAAATTTTAAATAATTTCTTATAGTTTTGGTAAAAAAAATTATAAAAGTTTTCAATATGTCACATATTTAAATTGAAAACTAATAACTATTTTCAAAAAGAGAATATTACTTATCCTTTTGTTATTCCAACTTAAGCATATTTTGCATTTTTAAAATCTAATAATAAAGATATATAAGTAGAGCTTTAAATCTTAAATTTAATATGTATGTTATAATTTACCCTATCTTTTTAATATTTAATAAAAAATAAATTTAGGTATTTTTATGCATGTAAATGACAATAAAATTGATCTATTACAAAGAAATATACAACTATTTGAGGATAAAGAATTATTTATAGCAGGTAATATAGATAGTCCTTTGATCTTACATATAGCAAAAATTACTAAAAAATGTCATATCCTTTGTGATAATTTTATTGTTTTTAAACAAATAGCTAATACATTAAATTTAGATATTAGTAATGAAATTTCTCAAAGTGTAAATTACAAGCATGTATATTTACATTTTTTAGCTATAGATGAAATAAAAGCTAAGATTGAAGATAGCTTTGATAGTGTGCTTTTATTTTTAACTAAAAGTAAAGATAGCATCAAAAAAACATTATATTGTGTACAAGATAAATTAAAAGAAAATAGCAATATTTATATTGTTGGAGAAAATGCAGCAGGTGGTAAAAGTGCTGATAAACTTTTAGAAAAAACTAATGCTGTATATAAAGTAGATACTGCAAGAAAATGTACATTATTTGCTACACAGTATAAGAATAGATTTGAAAAATTAGATGAAAATACACTTTCATATTCTATAAATGATAAGGATATAAAAATAATATCAAAAATAGGTGTCTTTTCTCATAATAGAATTGATGATGGTACTAATAAATTACTTTTATCTATAAAAGATCATATAAATGCAGGTTCATATCTTGATCTAGGCTGTGGTTGTGGAGTTATAGGAATATACCTTGCTTTAAATGGTGTTAAAAATATTACTTTAAGTGATGTATCAGCTAATGCTTTATATGCAAGTTATGAAAATGCTAAATTAAATAATGTAAGCTCTAGCATTAAATGTGTTGCATCAGATATGTTAAATAATGTAGATAATTTTGATAATATCATTTCAAACCCACCATTTCATGATGGCATGAAGGTATCTATTGATGTAACTTTAGCTATGCTTAATGAACTAAAAGAACATGTTAATAATAAAGGGCAAGTAATAATTGTTGGCAATACATTTTTAATGTATGAAAAATATTTAGATAATGTTTTTAATAATAGTGAAATACTTTATAAGGATACAAAATTTACAGTAGTAAAATCTTTAAAAATATAAAATTTTAAAAGATTTTATTTTAATAATGTAAATCTCTAAGAGACAAAAAAACTGCAAATGAAAATTTGCAGTTTTTTTATCCTTTAATAATTATTGCTCTTTTGCTTTGGTATCTTTTACATCAGCATCTTTTGCATCAGTATCTGTTGTTGCACTTTCTGCTTGAACTTCAGATTCTGTTTCTGTATTCATTTTAGTTTCTTCATTTGAAGTTGTATCAGAATTTTCTACTTTATCTAATTCAGTAGGAATTTCTTCTACATAACTTTTTTGAATAACTTCATAAAGTTTCTTAGCTGAATCTGTTTGTAAAATTTCCTCAACATATTTATTAGCTATAACTTTAAACTCTTCAATATTTGGATCTACAAAAGTTACACCCTTTTCTTTAGCTTCTTCTCTAGCTTTTTGAATACTTTCATCATAAAGATTAAATTCATTTTCAATAAGATCATTTATATTCTCATCAAAGAATTTTCTTACAGACTCAGGTAAACTATTTAAGTAATTTGTGTTTACAATTAAAAAATCAGGCATTATTAAATGTCTTGTATTATTGTATATAGGAGCAACTTCATTTAATTTTAAAGCAAGATAAGTAACTTCATTATTTTCAGCAGCATCAATAGTTCCTGCTAAAAGAGATGAATATACATCACCTTGATTCATAGGTATAGCTTTAACACCTGTTGCTTTAAACATATTAACCATTGATTCAGATTGAATGGTTCTTAGTTTCAAACCTTTTAAATCATTTGGGGTTAAAATTTGAATACCTTTTTTGGTATAAATACTTCTAGATCCAGTATAAAAAGCACATAATACTGTAATATTTTGTTGTTCTAATGATTTATATAGATCACCAACAATATCCTTATTAGTTACAATAGATTTTAAATGTTTAAAATCCTTAAAAACATAAGGAAGAGAAAAAACTTTAAACTCCTCATTCCAATTTTCAAGAAGAGAACCTGCAACTATTGAAAATGGTATTGTTCCATTTTGCACTAATTCAATTGAATTTTGTTGTGAACCTAATAATTCATTTGGGAAGATTTCAAAATAGAAATTACCCTTTGTAGCTTCACTTAATTTATCTGAGAATTTTTCTAATGCAATAAATTCAGGATGATTTGCAGGCTGATTAAAAGCAACTTTCATTACAGCATTTTTAAGTGGAGTTGCTTGAGCTACTGTAGTAGTCTCCTTTGCACTATCATTACATCCAAATAAAGCTAGCATAGATGCTGCTATTAATGTTGTAGTAAATAGACCTAGTTTTTTCATACACACTCCTAACAATAATAACTTATTTTAATTGCATATATACTCTTAAAGAGTTTTAATTTTATAAACAATTTTATTTCTATAACCTATTATATAATGTTATGTTGATTATATTAAAGATTTATAACAACTAAGATGCTACTTTATTTAGTTATATTAAAATATTTCTTATTTTTGAATAAATCTTAGCAAAATTAAAATAAATTAAATATTTTTTACTAAGAATTTTAATAATATTTTTGTAAAAAGACTTTAGATAATATGAATATGCATGTTAACTAAAATTTAAGGTATAAAAAAAAGCTGTCTTAACGACAGCCTTTTTATCTCTAATTTATTGAAAAGTATTTCATAAAAATAAGATGCTTTTCATATTTTTAATAATTTATTGATAAATAAGTAAGTATTTACTTGCTTATTATTTTTTATAATTTATATCATCTCATAAAATA
>JARHZF010000016.1 GCA_029258325.1 Anaerobiospirillum sp.
AACAAAAAGGTCGTGGTGCTATTAAGACAACTTTACAAATATTTAATGACTATATGAAACAAAACACACCAAAACAATAGTTATTTTTTAATGTATTTTATCTAGATAAAAAAAATCCCTTTTATAGCTCTAATTTATTGAAAAGTATCTCATAAAAATGAGATGCTTTTCACATTTTTAATAATTTCTTGATAAATAAGTAAGTATTTACTTGATTATTATTTTTTTATAATTTATAATATCTCATAAAATAATGAGATAGGTTTAATTATGAAAACATTAGAAATTCCAAAACTTCCAGGTCTTAAAGTAGGTTCTAGCAAATATAAAGGTAAAGAGTATTTCTACATTCAAACTTATACTCATCATTATGATAAAGAGAAAAAACGCTCTATTAGAGATAGTCAAAAGACTGTTGGTACTATAAAAGATAATTGTAAATATGGTGAGATTGTGTTTAAACAAGAGTTTATCGATCTCTATCCTGAACTCAATAATTTTAGAGTATTTAAAACAGAACAAGGTCTTGAATTTAAACCTATACAAGATGAAGAGGAAGAATTATATCTTAAAATAGTTAAAGAGAGTAAATTTAAAAAACTACATGGAGGTGCTAACTTTGCTATTAATAAAGCTATGGCAGAGTTATGCGTTGGTGATGCTCTTAAGGCTGTATTTAATAAGTATAATCGTCATTTAAAAATAGCATCACTCATACATTATTTGGTCTTAAAGCAAACTCCTGTTATGCATTATTACCAACCTTTTGCTAAAAGTCATTTTTTACCTTGGGGTAAAACTTTAAATGATGGTCAAATCAATGCATTATTAAAAACAATAGATCATAATGACATTATGAATTTCTTTGTAGAGCAAAATAGAGCTTTGTATAGAAAATATGGTTCAGACTTTTTTAAAGGAATGTTTGTTGCTCTTGATTCAACATCTATATCTACATACTCTAATAAACTATCTCTACCAGAGTATGGTTATAACAAAGATGGAGATAAATTAAAACAAGTTAATTATCTTATGGTATGTAACCAAGCAACAGGTATTCCTTTATTTATAAAAGCATATAAGGGTAATGTTATAGATGTTGTTACTGTAAATAACTTATTGTCTGATTTAAAAATATTATTTAGTAAAGTATCAAAAAATCTCCATGATGACTTGCAACCTGAGCTCACCTTTGTTACTGATAGAGGTTATGATAGTAATGAAAATTTATTAAACCTAATTTTAAATGAACATCACTTTGTTATGCGTTCTAAGATGTCATCTAAATGGGTAAAAGATATAGTAGATGAGGCTATACATGATTTAAATGATCCTAATAAATATAACTTGTTCTTTGGTCAATATATGGATACAAAGAAAGTAGTATATAAATATGATGACTACCCTATTTTAGGCAAAAATCGTCGTTATAAAGCAGAAAAAGAATTATATGTTCATATATACTTTGATAAAAAAGTCTATCGAGATAGTGAGGATGTTTTATTATTTAATGTCACAAATGCATGTAAAACATATAAAGAAAAAGTAAGTGAAATTATATCTAAAAAAGGAAAGCTATCTTTAGAAGAAAAACTTGCAATAAATATAGGTCAACAACAGATCTTTATCGATAAATATTGTGTATTTGATGGAAATGGTGAATTAAAAATCAACAATGAGAAACTAAAAGAAGTACTTAAATATAAAGGTATTATGGTTTTAATATCTGATAATGTTGCAGATGCTGAATATGCGTATTTTGCTTACAGTCAAAGAAGAAAAGTTGAAAGTAGTTTCCAAATATTAAAGTCTACTCTAAACTTTAATAGATTATATGTATCTAATGATCAAGTATTTTATGGAAGATTACTCTGTCAGTTTATTGCAACCTCAATAATGACATTCTTTGCATATAACATAAGAAAATATGAACAAAGTGTAGAGTCATCACAAGATAAAATAAAACTAGATAATTATTCATTATGCAGAGTTATTGAAGAATTAGACACAATAATGATTACTAGTTTTAAGAATAGGTTCTACTTTGATGAAATATCTGGTAAAAATATTTCTTTATATAAAGCTCTTGGAGTTTCTTCACCACAAAGTTTATATAAATATGAAGAAGGACCAATAGAAGACATTGAAGAAGATCCATATGAAAATAACTTAAATGATATAGATATGAACCTATTTGATGAAGTTTTATAAAATAAAAAAGGATCTGTGAATCCAGATCCTTTCTTTGTTTTACTCGTATATCATAAAAAACTTATAAAATCCGAGTTATTAAAATAAAACTATCTCTTTTTATATTTAATTAGCATTTTAAGAGGTAAATCTTAAAGTATTTTTTTCATAGGCAAACTTTAAATGTTTATGTTGAATATTAAAAATATTTGCTACATTTGCACCTAAAAGTCTAATACCATCTTGTTCTGAGGCATGATGTCCTATACAAAAAACACTAACACCAGTTTCATTTGCCATATGATAGGTCTGCTCATTTACATCGCCTGTAATTAAAGCATCAAAAAATGGATCTTTATTATCATCTAAAACAAAAGAACCAGAACCTGAACATACAGCTATTCTTTTTAATCTTGTATTAATATCATTAGGACCTAATACATCTACTACTGTATCTAAATTAGTAGCAAGAGTATTTGCAATATCAGCAACAGTTATAGGTTCATCAAGAATACCTTGCATAGCTATAGATTGAGGATTACCCTCTTCTATATAATTTATATTAGAGCAATTTAATAAGTTTAAAAGATATTGATTATTACCTACTTCTAAATTTGCATCTAATGGTAGATGATAGGCAAGTAGATTAATATTATGCTTTATTAAGCATTCAATTCTCTCTTTAAAACTTCCAATTATTCTTGGATCTTGCCCTTTCCAAAAAAGACCATGATGAACTAAAAGGGTATCTGCGTTTAAAGATATTGCAGCATCAATGGCATCTAAGCTTGCAGTTGCAGCTGTGACAATAATATTTGTCTCACTATTACCCTCAATTTGCATTCCATTATATGAAGCATCTTTAAAAGATTTAACATCTAAAAAATCATCAATATAATCAACAAGCTCAAATGTATCCATAATTACCTCTTATTGTACTTTTACAATAATACCTAAAGTTCCTGTTACTTTTTGTACCTTATCTTTAATAGCCTTTAAATCATCTTTATTGCTAGATGAACCTGCATAAACACGAATTAAATCACTGCCATTTTTAGATATAGTTTGGAAATAAGAACTAATGCCTGCACTTTGTAGTTTACCTGCCATATTTTTAGCAGATGTTTGCTTTGAATAAGTACCTACTTGTACAGAAAACTTACCCTTTATTTGAGTATAAGAAGCAAATTGATCGTCCTTTGTTACTCTATTTTGACCTTGAGTAGTTAAAACTTCTTTTTTAGGAGTTTTATTTGCAACTAACACTTCTGTATTTTTCAAAGGTGCTTTGTTTTGTACAACTTCTGTATTTTTATTTGTATTTGTACTTGGTGTTACTGCATTTTTTTGAGGTTCAACTGCAAAAGGTTTATCATTATTAACACTTTCATGTATGCTTTTATCTAAAACTAAAGCATCATTAGTATTTATATCAAGACTTTGAGTATTATTGTCTGTTAAAAGTTGAGTATAATCCTTTTCAACTTTTGATGGAGCAAAGGTATTTTGATTTACATTTTCCTTTTTTAAAGCTTCATCTTTATTACTTTCTTCATCATGATTTATTAAAGCTGGTAAAGCTATTAAGATAGCAGATGCTACAACTAATAAACCTACAATTCTATTTCTTAATTTTAATTCAAGAGCCATGTTAACCTCTTTTAAAAATGTGTATGAATAAATTTATATGTAGCTGCTGCTGTTACAAAAGAGCCAAATACTATAATCTCATCAAGAGCATTTGATTCTTTTAAAGCACAAGATAAAGCATCTTCTACATTATCAAAAGCTTTTATACTATCTTGTTCTTTATAAAGAGCTAAAGATTCAAGTAGTTTATGGTAGCTAAGACCACGTACACCTCTTGTTGATGCTATATAAAAAACATCAAAAGAATTAGCACAAGCTTCTATAACTCCTCTATAATCTTTATCTTTAAGCATAGCAAGCACACAAACACGACGCCCTTTTTTCTCTATTTGATTTAATGTCTTTATTAAATTTTTAACAGCAGGAACATTATGAGCTACATCAATATAGATAGTAGGATTTATAGTAACCTTTTGCATCCTACAAGGAAGAGCTGAGTTTTCAAGTGCATACTCAATAGCTTTATTAGTAATATTAAGCCCTCTTTTTTGTAATAAAAGAGCTGTAAATAAAGCTACTGATACACATGCTCTTGGTATCTTTGGTAGAGGATATATTTCATTTGAACTTATCATGCATAGATTACTTTGCATTAAAGAAAATGAAAATGTAAATTTATTACTGTTTTCTACATAACGTGCTGTAAAAGAACGACCTTCTTGATATACAGTTGCATCACGTAAAAAAGCCTCATGCATAATAACATCACGAGCTTCTGAATCTACAACACCTAAAACAAGTGTCTTTTCAGATTTTAAAATACCAACTTTCTCATAGGCAATCTTAGCTGTAGTCTCACCTAAGATATCAACATGATCAAGTCCTATTGATGTTATAACAGCAATATCTGCATCTATTATATTAACTGCATCTAATCTGCCACCTAAACCTACCTCAAGGATAAGTAAGTCAACATCTTCTTTTGCAAAACAATATAAAGCTGCAAGAGTAGTAAATTCAAAATAGGTAAGCTCAATATCACCTTTTGCACTAAAAACAGCACAGAAAGCTTCACATAATAATCGTTCTGATACTGTTTTATTATTAATATTTATTCTCTCTGTAAAAGAGATTAAATGTGGTGAGGTATACATACCTACCTTAATACCAGAACGAAATGCAACTTGTGATAAAAAAGCACAAACAGATCCCTTACCATTAGTTCCTGCAACTTCTACAACTGTCTTATTCCTAAAGGAATTTAATTGCATCCTTTTTGCAACAGTAGAAGCCCTCTCAAGCCCTAATGATATTTTACTTGGATCTATTCTTTCTAAGTAGGCAAGCCAATCATTTAAAGATCTTGCCTTTATAGTATCATCATAAGTTGCCATAATTTAATCTTATTTAACTACCTCAACATCAACTTCTATAGTTGAATCATCTTTAGCATCTACTATATCTAAAGGATAGATATCATCTTTTTTCATTAATTTTGCAATTAAATTTGCAAGACTATCACGCATATCTTTACGTGATACAATCATATCTACAGCACCCTTTTCACGTAAAAACTCAGAACGTTGGAAACCATCTGGTAACTTTTCACGTACAGTTTGCTCAATAACACGAGGACCTGCAAAACCAATTAAAGCATTTGGCTCTGCTACATTTACATCACCAAGCATAGCAAGAGATGCAGAAACACCACCCATAGTTGGATTGGTCATAACTGATATAAATGGTAATTTTTCTTGTGAAAGTTTTGCAAGAGCAGCTGAGGTTTTAGCCATTTGCATAAGAGAGAATAATGACTCTTGCATACGAGCACCACCTGATGTTGAAAAACAAATTAAAGCACGTTTGTCTTTAATACACTCATCAACAGCAAGGCAGAAACGAGCACCTACAACAGAGCCCATGGAACCACCCATAAAGTCAAACTCAAAAGCACATGCAACAACAGGAATACCTTTTAAAGTACCTTTTTTAACAACTAAAGCATCCTTTTCACCTGTTGCTTTTTGAGCTGCTTGATATCTTTCTTTATAACGCTTTAAATCTTTAAAACGTAATACATCATGTGGCTCTAAATGCTCACCAATTTCAATTCTTTCACCTTCATCTAAAAAAGCATCAATTCTAGCTCTTGCCTTAAGGCGCATATGGTGATTACATTTAGGACAAACATTAAAATTACGCTCAAGTTCTGCTCTATAGAGAATTTGCTCACAAGACTCACACTTTGTCCAAACACCCTCTGGAATCTCATGCTTACTTGAATCATTTTTCTTAGGTAGAATATGATCTGTAATTTTTTCTAACCAACTTCCACTCATTAATATGCTCCTAAATTTATCTTTATATAGACAAAAGTTTTTTATTGTCTTATTTTAGAATGAGAACAATTTTAAATCTAGCAAATATTATATTTGCAAAGTATTAATGTAAAATCAAGAACACATCTTTAATAGTGATATTTTTCTATTAAAGACACATGATTATAACACCTCTTATAAATTATCTTTAATTAATCTAAAGCTTATTTTATGGTATTAGCTTTAAAATATAAAATTTTATATCATTCTGTGCTTATTATGTTCATATTGAGAGGCTATTCTGTAAATATTTTCACAATCTTGTCTTTTTAAAACCACAAAATTACCCTCAGTATGATTATCAATATTAAGCATATCTAGTAATTTTGGAATATCCTCTTTCTTTGCTCCTATATCTGAAAAAGAAAGTGGCATACCTATTTTATAAAAGAATGCTCGTAATACTCTAATACCCTCTGTTGCTGTTATAGATGGATTTTCAAAATCTATATCTATACCAAAAACTCTATGGGCAAATTGACAAAAACGCATTACATTATGTTCTAAAGTATATTCCATCCAAGCGGGGAACATAATAGCAAGTCCTGCTCCATGAGCTATATCATATAAAGCTGAAAGCTGATGTTCTAAATGATGTGTAGCCCAATCTTGCTCACGACCTAAACCTAAGATATTGTTATGAGCAAGCGTACCTGCAAACATAATATTAGCACGTGCATCATAATCATATGGATCACGAATTAAATACTCTGTATTTTCAATAATAGATTGTAATACACCCTCACATAATCTATCTGTTAAAGATACATTTTTAGTATTAGTAAAATAACGCTCCATTACATGAGCCATCATATCAACAATACCACATGCTGTTTGATAGGCAGGTAATGAATAAGTAAGCTCTGGATTTAAGATTGCAAATTTTGGAATTAATAAATCATGAGCAAAACCTTGCTTTATGACAACACCATCTATTTCTTTTTGAATAACAGAACTTACAGAACCTTCAGAACCTGATGCTGGTATTGTTAAAACAACACCTATAGGTAGAGCTTTTTTAGGTATTTCCTTTTTTAAATAAAAATCAAAAAAATCACCTTCATAAAAAGCACCTATTGCTATAGCCTTAGCTGTATCTATAACAGAGCCACCACCTACAGCTAAGATAAAATCAATTTTTTTCTCTTTACAGATATTTATACCTGTGTAAACTAAATCATCACGAGGATTTGCCTGTACACCACCTAAGGTCTCATAATTTATTAAAAAATCACGACAAGATGTTTGTACACGACCTAAAAGACCTGTCTTTTTAGCACTTGATTTTCCATAAACAATTAAAACATTGCTTACATTATATTCATGTAAAACCTTAGCAACTTCTGTTTCTTTACCACGACCAAATATATAACGTGTAGGTCTTTGAAAATCAAAATCTAACATAGATAGCTCCTATATTTGATTATTTACAAACAGGATAACCATAATCTTGTAATGGTATAAAATCATAAGGAAGTTCATCCTTTTTAAAATCACACTTTCTTTTTATAGTTTTTATATTATAAAAAGAACTTAAGATTTTATTTGACCAGTGATTTACATCACCTTGTATATCTCCAATAAAGACATATTTTGAATTTTTAACATTAAAAGGACTTACAACTAGATTACTTTGATGTGTATCTAATTGATGTACTATTTCATATTCACGTCTTAATTGATCTAAATATGCCTGTCTATAAGCAAATATAGTATTAAAAGCTGTTATTAAAAAGTAAATAACTAAAGAATAGCCTATGATGTTCATAAGCTTAGAAGATAGAATATTTTCATTTCTATCTAAAAAGATTTTAACAAAACCTAAAATTGCAGCTATGGTAAATGCAGTATAAGGAGTAAAGGAGCGAGCTGGTACATTTGGAGATACAACCATAATAAGTGCGGATACTACACCTATTGCAAGTAAGAACATTGAACCTATGTATTGACTCATACGATCTAAATGTAACATACGCTCTTTTATCTTATATAAAACATAAATTAAAACAATTAAAAGAATAAATTGAATAAAAATTGATTCTGCAATAATTAAAACAGCTTCATCTAAGTGATTTAAGAAATTAAAACCACGACCTTCCATATTTTCAAGACGTGCTTTATTACCAGGTGAAAATACTAAAAGAGCAAAACCTATTACAGAACCTATAAAACCTGATACTAAATAATTTATAAGTGCTTTATTTTTAAATTGATAAATTAAAAGAAAGAAAATACAAAAATTTATAGCAAAGGAAGTATTTTCATTACACCAACCAGATAGAACTCCTAATATAAACATAGGAATTATATAAAGCACATTATTTTCAAGATTATGTTTTTCAAAAGATAATCTATAAGGTAGGATAAAAATTAAGATAAGTGTTGTAGTAAAGAGATAATTTGCACTTGATACAACATTAAAAACTACCTCTCCATAAGCACGAAGAGATATCCAAAGACCCATTGAAATAAAGAAAAAAGGAATAAACTTAATCTTAAGTGTAGGTCTTATACCCATTGCATTGTAATAGATAAATAGCATAAATACTACATAACAAATGCCACTTATTATTGCATGCCCTGGCTTTCCAATATAGAGCATAAATTGAGCTATAGTATGAGCTACAGTTCTACCGCCCCATTGAAAATAATGATTATATTGAGAGATAAAAATATCATTTAAGGAGTTAACAAATTCATTATTAGCTCCTTGAATTAACATATATCTATAATCATTTGAAAAGTAAGGTATTAAGTTTGCACAAATTGCTATAAAAGCAAACCAAAGCATAGCATACCAAACAGTTCTATTGATAAAAACGAGCTTTAGATAATTTTTGGTCATGCTCTTATTCCTTTTTTTATTAACTCTCTACATTATTTTTACAAGTTGTATTATAGATAATTATTAAATAATTTAATCTAATTTTTATCTATTCTTTTTTATAGATCAGGTAAAGGGAAGGTTCTATCTATAGGTTTATCACCTACAGGTATAACTTCAGTATCTGTAAGAGTTAAAAGATATTTAATAATATCCTCTACTATATACTCAGGAACAGATGCTCCTGCACTAATACCTACAGACTCTACATTATAAAACCAACTTTTATCTATATCTTTATAATCATCAACTAAATAAGCTAAAGCTCCCTCATTCTCTGCAACCTCACGTAAACGATTTGAGTTAGATGAGTTTTTAGAGCCAGCTACAATAACAACATCACTAATTTTAGCTAATTCCTTTATAGCATTTTGTCTATGCTGTGTAGCATAACAAGTATCATCTTTTAAAGGACCTTCAATAGATGGATATTTTTCTTTTAAAGCTTTAACAGTAATTGAGGTTTCATCTATAGATAAAGTTGTCTGTGTAGCAAAAACTAGATCTTCATCTTTAAAATCAAGATTATCTACATCTTCTTTTGTTAAGATAACACGCACATTCTCAAGAGGACCATCATATTGACCAACAGTACCTTTAACCTCTTGATGTCCATCGTGACCTATAACTATAGCTTTTTTATTTTCCTTTGAGGCTTTATTTACTTTAAAGTGTACTCTTTTTACTAGAGGGCATGTAGCATCAATTACATATAAGCCTTTATCTTTTGCTTTTTCATATGTTTGAATACCAACACCATGTGCTGAGAAAATTAATACACTATTTTCTGGCACATCATCTAAACTTTCAACAAAATGAGCACCTTTTTTCTCTAATTCCTTTACAACATGAGTATTATGAACAACCTCATGCAAGACATAGACATCTCTATCTTTATATTTATCTAAGGTTAAATTTACAACTTTAATAGCTCGTTCAACACCAGCACACATACCTCTAATATTGGCTAAATATATTTTAAAGGAATTTTTCATAATCTCTCTTTTTATCTTTTAATCTTTTTCTTTTTTAGAAAAGATAGTTACTATTATTAATAAAAATGCTCCAATACATACTGCTATATCTGCAACATTAAATGCAGGATAGGCATAAAAGAATGTATCAGTTCGTATATAAAACAGTAGAAAATCAACAACATAGCCAAGAAATATTCTATCAACTAAATTACCTAAAGCTCCACCTATAAATAAAGCATAAGATAAATTAGTCCAAAATAATTCTTTTTTACTTTTCTTTAAAAGTACAATAAATACACAAGTTACTAGTATAGATATTGAAGTAAAAAACCATCTTTGCCAGCCACCTTGATCTGCAAGGAAAGAAAAAGCTGCACCATGATTATATATATGAACTAAATTAAAAAATGGGGTCACTTGAATACCCCATGTACCGTACTCTATAAAATTTACACATAAATATTTAGTGAGCTGGTCTAATACTAAGACCAGCGCACTTATGAGTAAGAATATAGATCCAGTTTTAGATCTATTAAATTGCATTATGCAAACCTTCTTATCTCACCTGTTAGAGTTTTAATATTTTGGATACAACGTGGACATAAACCTGGATATTCACTATCTGCATCAACATCTGCTTCATAGTGCCAGCATCTTTCACACTTCTTAGCATTTGATTTTTCAATTACAAAAGCAAGAGAACCATTTTCGCTCTTAATAGCATTTTCAGGTGCTGCATCTGTCTTTACTAAAACTTTTGAGGTAATAAATACAAAGCTTAACTCATCACCAATTGCATTTAAGATGTTTGCAGTAGCTTCATCTGTATAAATGGTAACTTCAGCTTCTAATGAACCACCTATTACACCATCATTTCTCTTTTGTTCAATAGCACGATTTACCTCATCTCTTATCTCTAAGATCTTGTGCCAGAAATCGTCATTAAACTTAGAATCATCTGATAGTTTAGGTAGATCTTTTAACCACTCTTGAGTAAATACAAACTCATCACGTGTACCTGGCATTGCTTGCCATGCTTCTTGAGATGTAAAGGTTAAAATTGGGGCAATCCATCTAATTAAGCTTTCTGCAATTAAATATAAAGCTGTTTGACATGAACGTCTTGCAACAGAATCACTCTTAGCTGTATATTGTCTATCCTTAATAATATCAAGATAGAATGAACCAAGTTCAATAGAACAAAAATGCATTAACTCTTTTACAACTAAGTGGAAATCATAGTTATTATAGTTACTTATAATGCTATCTTGTGTCTTTGATGCTTTAGATACTGCCCACTTATCAAGCTCAACCATATCCTCAAAAGCTACCATGTCTTTTGCTGGATCAAAACCATTTAAGTTTGCAAGTAAGAATCTTATAGTATTACGTAAACGTCTATAAGAGTCAGCTGATCTCTTAAAGATTTCTTGAGATACTGCAATATCACCTGAATAATCAGTTGATGCAACCCATAGACGTAATACATCAGCACCCATCTTATCGATAACTTCTTGTGGAGCAATAACGTTACCTAAAGATTTTGACATCTTACGACCTTGACCATCTACACAAAAGCCGTGAGTTAAAACTTGTTTGTATGGTGCTTCATCTTTCATTGCAATTGAAAGCATTAAAGATGACATGAACCAACCTCTGTGTTGATCTGAACCTTCTAAATAAAGATCTGCACTGTGACCTTTGTTTTCAGGACGAGCATCAGTTACAGTATAGTGTGTTGAGCCTGAGTCAAACCATACGTCTAAAGTATTTGGATCTTTATAGTATAAATGAGCTTCACTTGCATCAATAAGATCTTCAACCTTTAGATCCCACCATGCTTGAATACCACCTTTTTCAACTGCTAGAGCTACTTTTTCAATAATTTCAGGTGTCTTTTCATGAATCTTGCCTGTCTCTTTATTTACTAAAACAGCACAAGGCATACCCCATGTTCTTTGACGTGAAATACACCAGTCAGGTCTTTGAGACACCATAGCCTCAATTCTATTTTGACCCCATGCAGGAATCCAACGTACTTTCTTAATCTCCTCAAGAGCACGAGTACGAAGACCTTTTGCTTCCATACTTACAAACCATTGTGAAGTTGCACGGAAGATAACAGGTGTCTTATGACGCCAGCAATGTGGATATGAGTGAGTAATCTTTTGTGAGCAAAGAAGTGCACCTAATTCCTTTAATTTTTCAATTACTAAAGGATTAGCTTTAAATACGTGTACACCAGGTAGGAATGCTGCATCCTTAACATAACAGCCATCAGGACCTACAGGATTTGCAACTTCAATATTGTACTTTGATGCAACATTATAGTCATCAAGACCGTGACCTGGAGCTGTATGAACACAGCCAGTACCTGCATCTAATGTTACGTGTGCACCTAAAATAATTGGTACATAAAAATCAAGGAATGGATGTTTAAACTCTGATAATTCAAGATCTTTACCTTTACATTGACCTAAGATCTTATAATCATCAATACCATAACGCTTCATTACAGATTCAACTAAATCTGTTGCAATAATTAATCTTGCATCACTTATTTGTACTAATGAATATTCAAAAAGTTCATTTAAACAAATAGCTCTATTTGCAGGTAATGTCCATGGAGTTGTTGTCCAAATAACTGCACATACAGGACCATTGCCCTCTTTAGTATTGAACTTAGCTAGGATTTCATCTTCATTTTTTGCAACAAATTTAACGTCAATTGAGTCAGATGTTACATCTTTATACTCAACTTCAGCTTCTGCTAATGCAGATTGACAGTCCATACACCAATAAACAGGTTTTGCACCTAAAACAAAGTGACCATTTTCAATAACTTTACCTAAAGCACGAATAGTATCAGCTTCTGTTTTATAATCCATTGTTACATATGGCTTATCAAAGCTACCAAAAACGCCAAGACGAATAAAGTCTTTCATTTGACCTTGAACTTGGCTCATTGCATACTTGCGACATTCTGCTCTAAATGTTGCTGCATCAACTTTTTGACCTGGCTTACCAATTAAACCTTCTACTTTGTGTTCAATAGGAAGACCATGGCAATCCCAACCTGGAATGTATGGAGCATCAAAACCATCTAAGGTCTTAAATTTTACAATAATATCTTTTAATACTTTATTAATAGCATGGCCAATGTGAATAGTACCATTTGCATATGGAGGACCATCATGCAAAATGAACATGTCACGATTTTCACGAGCTTTACGTATTTGCTCATAAACTTTCTTTTGATTAAATTCTTCAAGCATCTTAGGCTCTCTTTTAGCAAGATCGCCACGCATTGGAAAATCTGTATTAGGAAGATTTAATGTATTTTTATAATCGGCCATAAAGTACCTACTAAAAATTAATATTATCTAAAAAATAAAGGGCTGTCTTAGCATCAACTTTGATTTGAGCCATAAGGGAGGTTAAATCTGGGAATTTTTCCTCATCTCTAATTTTTCTTTTAAAAGTAACCTTTATATTTTTTCCATAAATGTCACCTGAAAAATCAAAGATATTAACCTCAAGCAAACTTTTTACTTTATTTTCATAAATAGTAGGTCTAAGACCTACATTTGCCATACCTTTATATATCTTTCCATCAATGTCTACAAAAACAGCATAAACACCCTTTAGAGGTGTAACTCGCCTATGTAAATTTACATTAGCTGTTGGAAAACCAATAGTTCTACCTATTGCATTACCATGAACTACACGTCCTTCAATAACATAAGGATGACCTAACATAGCTTCTGCTTCTTTAAAATTAGCATTTTCTATAAGGCCTCTTATCATAGTTGAAGATACACGTGTACCATGAGATGCAATTGAGGTAATAGCATTTGCCTCAACTCCTACAGATTTTGCAATTTCTGTAAGTTCAACAATACCAGCTACTCCCCCTTGACCAAAGGTAAAAAGAGATCCTACGGTTATACTTTTTACATTAAGTTTATTATGTAATATGTTTATAATAAACTCTTGTGCACTTAATTCACAAAAAGCTCTATTAAAGGGCATGCAAAATAAATAATCAATACCCTCTTTTTCAAAAGCTCTAACCTTATCTCTTATAGAATACAATCTAGATGGTATTACCTTATTAAAATATTCAAGAGGTTGTGGTTCAAAAATCATTACTGCACTTTTATAACCATGAATTTTTGCTTTTTCTTTCATGGTGTTAATAACGGCTTTATGACCTTGATGAAAGCCATCAAAATTACCAATAGCAAGAGCTAATGGTGTATCATCTTTTGCAAAATCACATAAATGCCTATATAAGTGCATCTTTTAAAAATCCAATCATAAAAAACTTGCATATAAAGAAAGATATAAAATATAACATATCCCTTATAAATATTTATATATTATAACATAGTGCCAACTTTCTTTAAAAAATAACAAAGAGCCTTTAGTATACAAGAATAATTGCACCAAAAGAGATCTAAATGTAAATAAAATACATCAAAAAATATTCTTGAAAGATATCAAATAAGAGTATATAATCTGATGTTTATCAAGCCTCATATTTTTATATGTGGAATATTTTTAAAAATATTTTATCAGGAGCTTTTTGTGCCTAATATCAAATCTGCAAAGAAGCGCGTTATCACTTCAGAGAAAGCACGTCAACGTAACGTAGCTGCTCGTTCAAAAATGCGTACTTTAATGAAGAAAGTTATTGCTGCATGTCAACAAGGCGATAAGGAAGCTGCTAAAGCTGCATTCCAAATTGCTGAGCCAGTATTAGATCGTGCTGCATGCAAGGGTCTTATTCATAAGAATAAGGCAGCTCGTCATAAGAGCGAGTTATCTGCAATGATTAAAGCATTATAATTTATTTGCTATAAATAAATTATAAAAAAAGAGGGAAGCTTTTTAGGCTTCCCTTTTTTTATATTTAAATTTAATCTTTATTAAAGGCTGAAAATAACTCTTCACATAAAAGTCTTTCTTGTCTTTTACGTCTATCTTCAGAACTTGTATCTAAGATTTCTTTTCTTGTACTTTTAAGAGTAAAAAAGGATGGATCTATAGATAAACTATTATCTTTATTTTCTAAAACTTCTATAGACTCACTTTCATCTACTTTCTTACGTGGTCTACCACGCTTACCCTTTACTTTTACAACCTCTTTGCTTGCACTAACTTCACTATCAACAACAACTTTACGAGGTCTGCCTCTTTTTCTTTTTACAACAACTTCCTCAACTAAAGGAGTCTCTACTTCCTCTTTTTCTTCTTTTTTCTTTAAGTATGCTGTAAATACCCTACCTTCTTTTTTATTTTCATCATCACTTGCACTTACCTCAATTAAAGTCTCATCATTATTTACATCATCATTTGCACCTAATTTTAGATTTGAATTTTCAATTTTGTAAAAAGAATAAGAATTATCTTCTTTTTTCTCATTTAAGAGATCACTTTTACATAAAGCTTCACTTAAATTCTTTAAATCAAAAGGTTTAGTAAAACTATCCTTTCTTGTATTTTTATCCTTTAGGTTAAATGATATTTGTGACTTTAATGTCTGTGTATTTGAATAATAAGAGGTATTTTTTCTTGCTATAAAGTTATCATCATCTTGTAAGTTATAAGAGCCTCTTGCTCTTTGTAGGGATTTAGATGAGCTTTCTTTTGCTACATCTTTATAAACTATATTTATAAAATTTTCCTTACTTAATAAGGCTTTTTCTATTAAACCTTTATTACGCAGTGCTACATATATAGCACAAGCCTCAGCTTCTGAATAAGAACCTACATTATATTCAATATCAGTAAAGGCATCATATTGCATAAGTTCATCTGCAAAAACCCTATTTTCTTTTATTTTATGTAGTGTACTTATATAAAGATAATTAAAAAAAGCATTACTATATTCAACATCAAAACTTAAGTGGAAAAATTTAAATCCAACTAAATCTCCACTTTCAAAAAGACGTTTGTCTTTTTTTATAGTATTTATGTCTTGATGCAATAAATCTAAATAAGGTCCACCATTTTTAAATACTTTACTTGCATAATAAATAGAATCTAGGGCAAAAACATTTTTATTTTTAGTGCTTAATTTTAATTTATGAGCACTTAGTTTATGTCCTAAAGGTGAATTTGAACGATTTGATACTTCTAACACTTTTTTAGATGGATTTAAGCGTAAAAAAGAGTTATGCAATGATTCTATGCTTTGTTGAGTTTTACTTGGAGAAAAAAATCCTACAAATTCAAATACAGTATTAACAATACAAAAATGTTTTGTATTCTCCGTAGAAACCATAAATACAGGTTTTGTTGCCATAAATAATCTCAGAAACTTATCTCTATTTATTAGGAATAATAAGAGTTTTTAAAAATCAAAATAAAAGTGAAAAACAATATTTTTATATTTAGGTTATATATAATACCAAACTTATTGAATTTCATGATAAAGTTATTAAAAATATTTCTCTATTATATATCTTATTCTCATATTTTTTTGTGACTTTAGAAAAAAATAAAGGACAATACCTTTTGTACTGTCCCTTATATAGCAGAAGAACCACCATCTGCATAAGTTAGCATACACTAACTATAATAAATTATTAATATAACTTTTGCAATATTTTTTTATAAAAATATCTTTTTTATAAAAATAACATATTGATTTATAAAATATAAATTTATGTCTTTTATAAAAGATAAAATAAATTTTATAAAGAAAAAAACTATCTAAATATACCCTCACACTCAGTTGAAATTAATGAGCATGTTGTTTCTGTAAGTACATTTATAGCATTGTAGAAATTTCCCATAAATGAATTTAATGAGAAAACTAATACAAAGAAACCTGCAATCATGGATATAGCAAAACCCATAGAGAACACGTTTAGTTGAGGAGCTGCCTTTGTCATAACACCAAAGGTAAAGTTAATTATCAACATAGAACAAATAGAACTAATTGACATAGCTATAGCAATTTGGAACATTACAGATCCAAAATCTACTATTTGTTTATAGTTTAAAGCATTAAAACCATGCGGTCCTATTGGCATTGTCTCAAAGGATAATAAAAGTAACCTAATAAATAATAAATGACCATTGACAGCAAAAAATACTAAGGTTACAAGCACAGTAAAAAATTGACCAATAACAGGTGCATTAGTACCTGATACAGGATCAACTAATGAGGCAAAACCTAAACCTGTTTGCATAGCAATAACTTGACCTGACACAACAAATGATTGTACTAAAAATTGTGTCATGTAACCTATAGCAATACCTATTAATACTTGATTAAAAGTAGTAATAATACCTTCACCAGAAAAAGGCTGAGCATCTTCTGATATTTGAGGTATAGATGGTAATATACAAATAGTTACTGCTAAAGAAAATAGAGCCCTAACTCTTGTTGGAACAGCATTTCCACCAATCATAAACATAGCCATAAAAAAACCACCTACACGGCATAAAGGCCATACAAGTGAAGCTATTGCATTAATAGAAATAGTGTCTAAATAAGTCATATTAACTAATTACTTGAGGAATTAAGGAAATCATTTGATTAAAAAAAGAAATCATTTTCTCAAGACCCCAGTGTGCTCCAAACATCAAAGCTAAAACTGTTACAATAAGACGTGGTAAAAAAGATAATGTTTGTTCGTTTATAGATGTTGCAGCTTGGAAAATTGACACCATTAAACCTACAACAAGTGATGGAATAATAGATGCACATACCAAGATAGCAACTAAGCTTAAAGCTTCACGAATAACATCAACAAATACTTCTGGCTCCATAATCTACTCCTATACAGGAACTCCTATACCATAACTTGATACAAGTGTTCCCATAATTAATGTCCAACCATCAACTAAAACGAAGAGCATGAGCTTAAATGGTAAAGACACAATCATAGGTGATAACATCATCATACCCATGGCCATCAAGATTGAAGCTACTACTAAGTCAATAATCAAAAATGGTAAAAAGATCATAAAGCCTATTTGGAATGCTGTTTTTAATTCACTTATCATAAAAGCTGGAATTAAAACACGCATAGGAGTATTTTCAGGCTTATCAATACGCATATTTGCATATTCTGCAAAAGAATTTATGTCTGAAAGTCTTGTTTGTGAAAGCATGAAAGCATGCACAGGTTTTTGTGCTCTATCAAAAGCTTCACGAGCTTGAATTTCATCATTTATAAATGGTTCTATTGCAACCTCATACATCTCATCAAAAACAGGACCCATAATATATAGAGTTAAAAATAAAGAAATACCTATTAATATTTGATTTGATGGAGATGATTGTAAACCTAAGGCTTGACGTAAAATAGAAAGAACAACAATAATTCTTGTAAATGAAGTCATCATAATAACAATACCAGGCAAAAAGCCTAAAATTGTCATTAAAATAACTACTTGCAATGATAAAGAATAATCTTGTGTACCATCTGGATTTGTTTTTACTGTAAATGCAGACATATCTAAATTAGCAGCATTTACATCTGACATCATAAATAAAATAAATCCAAGAATAAGGGTAGAACAAAGACTTACAAAAAATCTTTTTTTATTTTTTTGTAAATCTTCCTTATAACTCTGTAACTTTTGATTTTCCATCTTGCTTACTATCTAAAACAACCTTATCTTTTTCAATTTCTTTTTGTATTACACTATTAAATGATTGATCTTTTGTATCAACATCACAAAGATATGAAATTGAAGATGGAGTTACACCTAATAAAATATGTCTATCACCAACTTTTACCTTTACAAGTCTTTCTTTAGGTCCTATTGATAATTGTGTGATAATAGAGAGATCAGATGACATTTTAGGTATAAAACGCATCTTTTTTATAAGATAAGCAAATAAAAAAATTAAGGCTACTACGAAAATTGTGGAGAACATCCATTGTAGTAGACCTTCTGTACTATTTAGAGATGATGAGGCTAATTTATTGCTAGCCTCATCTGCATTTGCATAAGAAGAGTATACAAATGCACATATTGATATATAAGAATATCTCATATTAGCGAAGTTTTTTAATGCGCTCAACTTGAGATATAACGTCTGTTAAACGAATACCAAATTTGTCATTAACTACAACAACTTCACCGTGAGCAATCAATGTACCATTAACTAAAACATCTAAAGGCTCACCTGCAAGTCTTTCAAGCTCAATTACAGAACCTTGATTTAATTGAAGTAAGTTACGAATTGATATCTTAGCATGACCTACTTCCATTGTGATATTCACAGGAATATCTAAAATAGAATCAAGCTTTTTACGCTCTTCTCTAGTTAAAGGAGCTTGTACATTGTCACTATTACTAAATTGTTCAAGTTCAGCTGAACTAGTGCCACCCATCTCAGGGATATCTGTTGTAGGTGTATTACCAGATTCTGCTAAAGCACTTGCCCAATCATCTGCTAAGTTTTGATCTGACATTTTTAAAAACTCCTACTAATCGTCATCAAACTCTTCAATAATATCATCCTCATCAAAGGAAATTGCATTACTCTTATATAATGAAATTTCACTCTTCATTGACTTAGGACGTTTTAGTATTTCACTTATCTTAATTGCAAGCTTATCTTTAGTTCTACCTAGCTTTGCATGATAAGATGGTAAATCTTCAATATAGACTAAAAGATTATCTGGCATATCAATACCAATAATATCACCATCTTTAAAGTCCATAATTTGACGTAATGAAACATCAAGATCAAGAAGTTTAGCACGCATCTCAACTTCTACATCTAAAACTTCTTCACGTAGAGCCTTGTTCCAACGAACATCGGTGTCACCTTTATCTGATTGTACACCAGCATCTAATAGTTCGCGAATAGGTTCGATCATAGAATATGGGAAGCAGATGTGCATATCACCGCCACCACCATCTAGATCAATGTGGAATTGATTTACTACAAGAACCTCTGATGGGCTAACAATATTAGCCATTGCAGGGTTAACTTCACTATCAAGATACTCAAACTCAACATCCATTACAGGAGCCCAAGCTTCTTTATAGTCTTCAAAAACCATTTTTAGAAGCTTTTGAGTAATACGTCTTTCAGTTGGGGTAAATTCACGACCTTCAATTTTAGTTCTAAAACGACCTTCACCACCAAAGAAATTTTCCACAAGAATAAACACAAGTCTTGCTTCAATTGTAACTAATGCAGTACCTTTTAGAGGGCGGAAACGAACCATGTTAAGAGAAGTTGGTACATAAAGAGTTTGAACATATTCGCCAAACTTCATCATTTTTACACCAACCCAAGTAACTTCAGCACTATGACGCATCATATTGAATAATGATATGCGCATATGTCTTGCAAAACGTTCATCTACAAGCTCAAGTGTAGGCATGCGACCACGAACGATACGCTCTTGTGTACCAAAGTCAAAACTCTTGATACCAGCCTGATCTTCGCCTACTTTTTCAGGTTCTACGTCATCTGCACCATGCAAAAGAGCGTCAATTTCATCCTGAGTTAAAAATTCAGTCACAAAAAACCCCTAATTTATTACTGCAATACAAAGTTTGTAAATAAAACTTGATCAACAACAGGTCTTTTTACAATACCAGATAACTTTGATCTAATAGCGTCTAACATTAAATTCTTTAATCTTTGTCTACCAATTGGAGTAACAAGATCATCAAACTTTTGCTTTGATGCTACTTCTGAAATAACAGATGCAATTAAGGCTTTATGTTTTTCACAATCTGCTTTATTTTCATCACCAGTTACAGAAACAACTACATCAAGTTGCATCATGTGCTTAGCACCTGCATAACTTTCGATATTGAAAGTAAAACCACCTTCAAAGTGGATAAAGTACTCTTGCATTTGCTTCTTGAACTCTTCTTCTTGTTGAACTCTAAGAGCTGCAACTTCTTCAGGGGTAGGACCTGTTGGTTCAAATGGAGGCAAATTCTTTATATAAGCATAACCTAAATAGGCACCAGCACCTAAAAAGATTAAAACAAAAAGAGCCATTACAATAATTAACTTCTTTTTGCTCTTAGAACCTTCAATTTCTAAATCATCGGCTTCTTTAATATTATCTGACATAAAAATCTTACCTATTAATGCTTTTCCTTTTTATTATGGCACAGCATCAACAAGTAAGACAAATTTTTATGCAAAAAAGCTCAATTCTTGATTACTTGTTGATCCAAATCTTAAGTCTTTAGTAGCTTGTGTCAAATAATTTACTTCAAGACTATTATCTTCAGATTGAGCAAAAATCAAGCCATCTTCCAAATTATCTTTATTTTCTTGATGTTTATGCTGTTTTGATTCACTGCCTTCGTGTTGATTTTGTCCTTTATGATTTTCTTGTTCTAAATAATCATAAATGTTAGCTTCTGTCTCAACGCCATTTTGCGATAGTATATCACGTAACTTACCTAAAGAACCCTCTAATAATTCTTTTGTTTGTGCATTTGATGCTGCAATAGATACTGAAGCTGCATCATTATCTTTATTGATACCAACAGTAATCTTCATTTTTCCTAAATTCTTTGGATCTAAATCAATTTCCATTTCTTTTAGGTTCTTTGATGCCATCTTCATAACTTTATTTGCAAGTTCTTTAGCATTTTCATCTGTGTTACGAGTAAAGTTCATATGCTCTTTAAAAGTCTTAGCAGACATAGTGCTACCTTGAGTCTCTGTAAATTGCATATTATTTTGCATGCCAAAGAATAAATTATTTTGACTTTGGCCATTAGAACTTTGCATGCCTTGACCTTCTGAAGCACCACTTACAACTTGACTTAAAGTCTGTGTTGCACTTGCTAAAATATTCTTAGCACTCTTTGCTAAATTAGAGCTTTCAAGAGTATTTGCTTCAGCTTTTTTAGTTAAAGCACCTCTTAGGGTATTTAAAGCAGAAGATACTTTATTACTTAAATTTTGAGCTACAGATGCATTATCAGTCTTTTGTTTTGCATCTGTGCCTTGTTGTTGCTGTTTTATTTGCTCTGAAATCTTCCACTTATTGGAACCTTCTTTAGCAGAGCTATCTACCTTTTCTTCATTAACAATATTTAAATCATTTAAAGATTTTTGTTTAAAAGCTTTTTCTAAAGATAGATCTTCTTGTTCTATATTTTGTGGTGTTTCATCTACAACAACATCACGTAAAGATACAGATGTAACCTTTGCATCTTTAGCCATTTGATTTAGATTTTGTTCTGAATCTATTTTTTTCATTGATGAAAGTTTATTTAAATCATCTTTGATTTGATTTAAACCATCTTTGATTTGATTTAAATCAACTTCAATATCAGAACTTTCAATTTCAGCAAAAGCATTTTTAGTATTAGATAAGATATCACTACCTTCTTTTACTAAATTAGAGGTATTACTATTAGCTAGATTTTCAGCATCACCCTCTAAACTTGCATTTTGAGCACTATTATTTAAAGCATTTTCAATTTGTTTTGAGTTTAACTTTACAAGCTCATTATTTTGTAAAAGAGTATCTGTAGCTTTACTATCTGTAGCTTGATTAGATGTTACATCATTAGCTTGATTAGATAGAAAAGATAAAGCAAATTGTAAATTATCATCTAAAGCTTTATCTTTAGTTGATGTTTTCTCTTCATCATCTTCATCTTTATCATCTATATCAAAGCCTTTATCTTTTACATCTGTGTTATTTTTTAAATAATTCTCACTATTTCTTTTAAAAGAAGCTTCATTTATATTATTGCTAATATTTAAAGATGAACTAAATTGAGATGTAGAACCTTGTTTAAAGTTACCTAAGATACTTTTAAAAATATCATTAGATTTAGAAAATGAATTATTTCCTAAACCTTTTTGCACGCTATTGCCTTGATTGGCAACTTCAGCTCTATCTGCTACATTAAAATTTGAATTAACTTGCATAGTTAACCTCGATAAAACATATAATATTAAATTATTTCCTTTAAATATCAATCAAATAAAGAAAACAATTTAATCTCTAATTTTTCTATTTTTTTAGTAAAATTGCACTTTTTATGCCAATAAAATTTACCTTTAAATATCAATAAGTTATCTATTTTTTTCTATGAAAAAAAAGGATTGCACGAAGCAATCCCTTTAAATAAATTTATCTTTATTTTAACTACTAACCAATTAGAGATAGAGCCATTTGTGGTCTCATATTTGACTGCATTAGCATTGATGATGCAGCTTGTTGAATAATGTTTTGTTGAGTTAAGTTTGCACTTTCTTCAGCAAAGTCAGCATCACGTATACGAGCACGTGCATCAGCTGTGTTCATAGCAACATTTGATTGATTACGTATTGTTGATTCTAAACGATTTTGCATAGCACCTAAGCTACCACGTTGTTTATCAACTTTAGCAATCATATCATCAATAGCAAGTAAAGTATCATTAGCTTTTGTTGCAACAGCAATATCAAATGTTAAAGATGTACCAACTTTTTTCATAGCTTTAGTAACACTTTCTGCATTACCAGTACCACCAAATTTAACCTTATCTGCTTGTCGAGCAATAGCAGATAAAGTAAAGCCTCTAGAATTTACTTTTATACTTAAAGTATCACCTGAGTTTGCACCAACTTGTAAAACTATAGAATCTTTTGAGTTGATAAATCTATCGTCAGAACCACCTTTTTGGCCTTTTGTAGATACTAAGATCTTTTGACCACCAAAGGTTGTCTTACAAGCAACACGTGAAATTTCTTTAGATAATTGAGCAACTTCAGCTTGCATAGCCTCACGGTCAGCTTTAGTATTAGTACCGTTAGCTGATTGTACAGCTAAAGTACGAATACGTTGAAGCATATTACCCATTTCATCCATAGCTCCTTCCATTGTTTGCATTAGAGCTATTCCGTCATTTGCATTACGATTGCCTTGATTTAAACCATTGATTTGTGTGGTTAATCTATCAGAAATTTGTAAACCTGCAGCATCATCCTTTGCACTATTGATGCGAAGACCTGATGATAGTCTTTGATAAGTGGTATTTAATGCATTGGTTGCATTTGATAACTTATTTCTACCATTTAATGAACTTACGTTTGTATTTACGTAAAGTGCCATATTTATATCCTTTTCCTTTTATAAAGGGCTATTTCCTGACTTATATAAATTTTTGTTTTGTTAAATAGTCTTTATCATTAACCAATTAATGATAGAGCCATTTGTGGTCTCATATTTGACTGCATTAACATTGATGATGCAGCTTGTTGAATAATATTTTGTTGAGTTAGATTTGCACTCTCTTCAGCAAAGTCAGCATCACGAATACGTGCACGAGCGTCAGCTGTGTTCATCACAATATTTGATTGATTTCGTATAGTTGATTCTAAACGATTTTGCATAGCACCTAGGGTGCCACGTTGCTTATCAACTGCACCAATCATCTTATCAACACTATCAATTAACTTAGCTGCAACAGATGCTGCTGATACAGACATAGTATCTTTATCTTTAAATCCAATTTTATCATCTAGTTTTGCTAAACCAGCTCTAGTTGCAATACCACTAATAGTAAATGCTGCAGATAAACCTGTAACTTTAATAGTATCACCAGTATTTGCACCAACTTGTAAAGTAATACCTTGTGATATGATTAAACCCTTACCTGCTTTATTTGTTTTACCACCATTACCTGCTAAAATTTGTTGACCACCAAAGGTTGTTTTACATGCAATACGTGTAATTTCTAATGATAATTGATTAACTTCAGCATTCATCGCTTCACGGTCAGCTTTAGTATTAGTACCGTTAGCTGATTGTACAGCTAGAGTACGTACACGTTGAAGCATATTAGTCATCTCATCCATGGCTCCTTCCATTGTTTGAAGTAGAGCCACTCCATCTGACGCATTGCGGTTACCTTGATTTAAACCATTGATTTGTGTGGTTAATCTATCAGAAATTTGTAAGCCTGCAGCATCATCTTTTGCACTATTAATACGTAAACCTGATGATAATCTTTGATAGGTTGTATTTAATGCATTAGTTGCATTGCCAAGCTTATTACGACCATTTAATGAACTTACGTTAGTATTTACGTAAAGTGCCATAGTGTATGCCTCTTTTTTATAAAATCTATTTTAACTTCTGCCTATATATCGTAATGATAAATATTATCTTTAATAAAAAATATACTATTATTTAATTTTTTAGATAATTATTTTAGTTTTACTATACACATAAATAACTTTGTACAATATTAAAAAACTTGTATTAGCTCACTTAAATAAACTAGTACAAATTGAATATCAAAATTGTTATGTTTACTATGAACTTTTACAAAATAGATTTATACTTTTTTACTTTAATAAAACAAATAAAAAGGATCTACTTATAAGCAGATCCATTTCATTTACTAAAATATTATAAAATAAGAGTTTTTTACATATTATTTTATGTTGATTTTTGATTTAGCACTGTCAGCTTTTGCCCTTAAGAAGGCTACAGTACTTGTCTTATCTTTAAGACCTTTTGATTGCTCGTAAAAGAATGTTTCACCCTTGATGCCTAATTTTAAGGCACCTTTGCCTCCTTCAATCTTACGACCATTTGAGAACTCTCCATATATATAGAAAATTCCATTATCAGTATTTAAAGTGATGATACCTTGTTTTTTAGGATCAACATTGTACCAACCATCAACAACCCAAGTGTCTGTTTTATTACTTAAGTAAGAAAAAGCAAAAGTAAGTTTTGCATCTGTTGTGTTATTGATAGTAAGTTCAATAGCTTCAGCCTGAAGAGGTGGAGCTGTTAAACCTAAAAAAGTACCTAATGCGACTAAGGCAGACGGAATATTTTTGTTCATTTTCATAAACCTTGAAGTTTAAGCTTTAAAAGAGCCATTTGATCCATTTTGTTCAGTATTATCTTTAATATCTTCTGACATTTTTTGAGTATTCATATAGACATTAACTTTTTCTAATGTATTTAGAATATCTTTATTGGCATAAAATCCTGCAAAAACAACATAAGAAAAAGAAATTATAGCCATCATATTAAAAGATATTGGTAAATAAATAAAAAATTGCAATGTCATTATAAGTAATACTAATGTATTAGAATAACAAGCACAAGTTAAAGTATGAGAATATTTTAATTTTAATCTAGGAGTGATAAATTTTAAAGCTAAAAGTGATAACAATCCTACAATTAATGCATTAAATGCAACAACTAAGAATAACCACATACTTATAACTAAAAATATTGATAAAAATGATGAATTTAAAACCTTGTCTAAAAGGAAAGAAGCATCTGTTGAATTTATATTCATAGGGCTTGTTGAAAATGCAGACCAAGGTATATTTAAGTATTCATCATTTGCTTTCAATTTTAAATACTTAGATCTAATCTCAAAAAATGGATTTAAAGAACTATCTAAAGTTTCATCATTTGTATTATAAACAATAAACAAGTTACCTTGCTTATTTTTTACATAAAGTAAATTTGTTGCATCATCTTGAGGATGTAATGTTCCATTAGTGTCCAAATAACTAGATGGTAATTTTGCAACCATTTGTGAAAACCCCATATCATTAAAAGTAGAAAATAAACTTTTAATCTTAAATGACATAGGTACACTTAAAATTAAAGATAAAATTAGTAAATAAGAAAAACCACGTACTTTATTGCTTGTTAAAAGCAATGTCTTATAAAAAGTTAAATTACATAATGCAAATATTGGTGTTAATAAAATACTAAGTATTCTATCATTTCTATTAAGTGTATTTGTTTTCATCTTTGATTTTTCAAAAGGTGTGTAAATTAAATAATTTTAAAGTGTCATTATACATTTATTATAAGTATAATTTAACACCATTTTTAAATAAAATTTTAAAAATGTTATACAAGTTTTATATATTTCTTGTACGCAATATCTGTTTAAAGTATAGAAGATTTATTGAAAATAATAATCAGTTAAAATCGTGATATAGATCAATTTTTTTTATTTTATAAATAAGTTACATAGCAAAATTATCATCTAACAAAGATTATATTTTAACTTTGCCTAAACAAATTTCAGACTTACACTTAGGTTGCTCTTTAAAAATTTACTATAAGCTATATTTGTGTGTTATATGTTTTTATTTATAATATCCATTGAAGGATGGTTATTTAATAACATTGATATTGGAAACATATCTTCACTTAAACTTTCTGATTCAAGACGATTTTCAATATCAGCAAAAAGTTTTTGAGCTTTTGTTAATAAGTTCTCATCAAAATCATTAAAACCAATATTATTTGCTCTCAAATTTTGTATTATACTATCTCTATCAAATCCATGCTCTTTTAACATTTGAGCCATGTTTTTCAACGTATCACAAAAACTTTTTTCAGAATCGTTTTGACTTCTAATAAAAAATTCAAAAGAAAATTTGACAAAATCATGCTGTAAAAACACATATGAATCTAAAAAAGACATAAACTCTTGAAATAAATCTTTTGATGAACCAAATATTTTATCAAATGCAGATTCATCTAATGATTTGTTTATTATATATATCAACTAATATAATTTATGTTCTTTAGCAGGTTTATATAATAAATTTATATAAATATACATCAATGATAAAAAGAACATCTCTTTACTTAATATGTTTTTTCAAGAGAAGAATCTTGTTCTATTAAATTCAATACTTTTACATACTTATTTAGAATATCTTTCCACTTTTGTAAAGATACATATTCACCCTATAATGGTAAATAATAAGTTAAAAATAAAGATTCATAGTTATTAATATTATTTAAAGTAAGATCCTCTAAACATATTTGATCTTTAATAAAGGCAAATAAATCTAAATTAGATATTTGTGATATAGGCTCATCAAATTTATCTATATAGTTTATTAAATCCTCTTTGCAATTTATTTCATATCCAACATTATCATCATTACCATTATTTAAATTAAACTCTTTAATATCTTCTGTTGTCTCATCAAAGACCTCGTCATAAGAGTCATAGTGTAAAAATTCTAAAGATAATTCATCTTCTTCTTTATTAAATTTTCTACTATAAAAATGTAAATCTGTTAAATTTTGTACATATTTTTTTTGCATAAAAAAAGACAAAAATGTCATTAGATGTACAAATGTATAATCAAAAGACATAAGCTTTTGCTTATATATAGAGAAAATTTCTTTATAATCTTCATCTGCATTATAAAAAAGCTTAAGCAAACTATAGTCTACTTCTTCATCTTTGTTTAAATTATTTATGATATAGACTAAGATATTTCTCTTTAATAAAGATACAATCTCATATTTACTTATACTTTTTGGCTTTATATTTAAAAAAGTATAAAGCTCTTTTAAATCCGATTCATTATTTAAAATATCTTCATAAAAATTAAATGCCTTTTTATATTGATGTGTATATAAAGAAAGCACTGCTGCATTTAATCTTGAATCTAAAGATGAGGATTTTGCAAATAAAGTTATTTGCTTATTTACATGAGTTAAAGTCTTAACTTTCTTTGCATTAAAATCTTTATAATTTTTGGCAATTTTAACTATATTTTCTTGAGTTAAAATATCATCATAAAAAGATAATAAAGCACTAATAACTTTTACCTTATCATCAACATTAGTTGTTAAGAGATTATCTTTATTAAAAGAGATGTCGCATAAAGATTTATATTTAAAATCTATCTCTTTATTTACATGATTAAAGACTTTTATTTTTGATGCATTTTTATATAAATCTTGTGTTGAACTACGAGGAGTTGCACCTAAACACATATATAGGTTATTAAAGATAATATCATTCATAGAAAAAAACTTGACATAAGTTTGAATTTATATAGTATATCTTTTTTTTAATTCTTAAAAAGAAATAAAAAAAATATAGTAAACTTGTACAGATAATTTAGTTATCATCATCCTTATCTCTTTAATTAATGCCTAATTATAGGTAACTTTTTATTATGCTAAAAACCATTATCTTTATTTCATCTTTATGTGTAAGTTCTTTAGCTTTTGCAAAAAATGATATCTCTTTAGTCTATGGTAGTTACAATGCAGGTTGTATAGAAAATTCTGTAGCCCTCCCTTTAAACTCTAAAAACTATCAAGTACAAATAAGAGATAAAGGCAGAAATTATGCTCACCCTCAAATGCTAGATTATCTTTATAATCTTATGAAAAAGGCAAAGGATGCTAAGCTTCCTAATTTATTAATTGGTGATATCTCAAAAAAATATGGTGGACCTTTTAATAGACATTCAAATCATGCAAGTCATAATACAGGTCTTGATGTAGATATACCTTTTGATTTTTCAACTCCAAGAAAAAGTTTAAGTGAGCTTAAAAAGCCAAAAGATAAATATATAGTAACATCTAAAAGTATTACTAAACACTTTACTAAGAATATTGAAAAACTAATTTATCTAGCAGCAAATGATGATAGAGTTGAAAGAATATTTGTAGCACCTATGATTAAAAAGAGAATGTGTGATCTTTACAGTCATGATAGTGACAATGACATATGGCTCTCTCGTCTACGTCCTTGGTTTGGGCATAAAGCTCATATGCATATAAGACTTGCATGTCCTTTAGACAGTAAAGATTGTATAGCTCAAAATAAAGTACCAAATGGTAATGGCTGTGGATATGAACTTGAATCTTGGTTTTTACCACCTACAACTACAACAAGTGTAAAACCTAAAAAAGAAGAAAAAGTGTATCCAAAACAATGTACGCTTTTATTTAAAAAATATAAAGGTGTAAAGTAGTTCATGTGAGATTTACGTTGTTTTTACATAAGATATAACTATTTTGTTTTAAATAACAACGCAATAATCACAATGACTTGTAAAGTATATTTTTGTTGTAAAAGTTCATCTAAATTTAAAATGCTAAAAATTTATTGAGTTTAGCATGAGCTTTTATATTCCATTTATCATTAACGTCTACAATAATCTATAAACTTTTATATTTTTATCTACATAAATTTATGTTCATAAAATATTTGCTTTCTTTTTAGAAAAGAAAGCACTATGTATAAATAGAGTTGTTTTAAAGCCTTGTTTTTACTATGTGATTTTAAGTAACAAAGCAAAAATTACAATTAGTAAATATACTGTGAACTTTAACAATAATGACTATAAATTTTATGTAAAAAAATGGTATTGAATTAACAATACCATTTTAACTTACCTTACATTTTATGTATTTTTACTAATGTTTTTTAACTTCATCATGAAGTTCTTCTTTTACTTCTTTTATTTCTTTTTCAATATCTTTTAATTCAACTTCTACTTCTTTTACATTATCTAAAACAGTATTTATATCTGGAGTTACATTAATCTCTTTTAAATCATTAAGACTATCTAAAGCTTCACTATGCTTTTTATGAGCATCAATCTCAATTGAAGTACTATTTATAGAACCCCAGTGATATTTACTCTCTATCTCTTCACGCTTTAGTATAACCTTAGGTTTAATAGCCGATAAAATCATTCTATTTGATCTATCATAAGTTAGATAACCCCAAGTCCAGTCTAAAAGAACAGCTATCTTATTGTGTACACCTAAGATAGAGCGTAAATGTACAACCATCCAAAGTAGCCAAGCAAACATGCCTGCAAAGTTCATCTTAAAGACATCAGCTACAGCTTTATTTCTACCAATAGTAGCCATACAACCTAGATCGCGATATTTAAAAGGCTTAGTCTTTTTATTATTTTCAAGAGCAACTAAGTTCTTTGCTAAATTAGCACCTTGTTGAATAGCAGGTTGAGCCATTTGAGGGTGACCTTGTTTATGTTTTGCATCGCTATCTAACATTAAAGCTATATCACCTATAGCAAAGATATCGTCATAGCCTTTAACCCTATTAATTTCATCAACTAATAGTCTATTTGATGCACCATAAGCCTCTTTATCTAGACCTACAATATCATTAGCAGATACACCACATACCCAAATAAAGGTACGTGTAGGAATAGCCATACCATCTGCTAGGATAACCTTATTATCCTTATAATCTATAACTCTCTTATATAAAAGGACATCAACACCTAATTTCTTTAAAAACTGTTCTGACTTTTCAGATGCCTTTTTAGACATACCAGGTAATAATCTATCAGAGCTTTGAATAAGATAAATATGCATTCTTTTAGCTTCCATATCAGGATAATCTTTTGGAATTACATAATTTCTCATTTCAGCAATAGCACCTGCCACCTCAACACCTGTAGGACCACCACCTACAATAACTACATTTAATAGTTCTTGTCTTTCTTGTTTTGTTGAGCAAGTAACAGAGCGTTCGAAGTTTGATAATATAGCATTACGAAGACCCATAGACTCACCTACAGTCTTCATTGGCATTGCTGCATCTTCAATATTCTTATTACCAAAGAAATTAGTCTTAGCACCATTTGCTAAAACTAAATAATCATAATCTAACTTACCAATTGAGGTTTGAATATATTTTTCTTTTGGATATACAGCTCTAAGTTCAGCCATTCTAAAGTAAAAATCTTTTCTAGCTTCAAAGATTTTACGAAATGGAAATGAAATAGAGCTTGGGTGTAAACCTGAAGTTGCCACTTGATAAATTAAAGGTGGAAATTGATGAAAGTTATTTTTATCAATTAATACCACTTGGAAATTAGCTTTTTTTAAATCAAGAGCCAAACGAAGGCCACCAAAACCACCACCTACAATAACGACACGTTTTTTATCGCTAGATTCAATATTAAAACTCACAATTCTATCCTCTTATTAATGCGCTTATTATCTTTTACTTTTTAGATTTTTCATAAATTTTTAAGAAATTTTAGCAATTACTTTTTTTTATCAAGTGAAATATAAATATAAAAGCTAAAATCAAAGTTAAATATTTGTTTTTTTATTTATTACAATACTTAAGATGTATATTTATTTTGTGTATTAAGTTAATAAAAAATATAAAATTTACACATTTTTTTATATATTAATATTATTTATAATTGACTTTAAAAATAAACTTTTGTCCTTTACTTTTAACGATAAAAGACAAAAGCTATTATATTTTAAATACTATCCTCTTTTATAGGATATACAATTTTAGTATCTTCATAAACATATGATAAAGCACTCTCTATAATAAGATTACTTTCTAAAACTACATTGTCTACAGAAAGTAAACCTCTCTCTTTTAAATTATTAAATATCTTTAAAAATCTATTTTGACTATTAGTCTTTACAAGATAAATGCCTAAAATTCTTGACTTATTGTCCTTTACACCTGTTAAAACCAATAAAGGTATTCTCTTTTTTTTGTTTTTCTTATTTAAAGCACTAAAATAAACTTTATCAATAAAAAGATTTTCATATTGCTCATCTAAATCCCAAAAGATTTTATTTTTTTTGCAATAAAGATTAAAAGATCTATAAATATCAGAAATTTGATCTGTTGAAAATTCATCTTTGTAAAGATCAGATAAGAAGGTAAGACCATCTTTCTCTTTTAATTTTATAGAAAACAAACCAAAAATCATCTCTAAAATGGCATCTATCTCCTTATTTCTCTTTTTAATAATAAAAGGATTAAAACTGCCATCCCTATCTCTTGGAATTTTTAATTCAATCTCACCAAAAGAACCTTTTATTTTCTTTTTTGTATAACCATTTCTTCTATTTAAGGTATTTTTTTCTATTGATGAATTTTTGTTATAACCTAAATGAATATCAAGCTCACATTGTAAAAGTGTGTGAAATGCATGACCTAAAAATGAATTAATAGCATCTAAACGTAGATTTCCATCTAGTGCTTGTTTATCTTTCTTTAGATAATAAGTTAAATTTTTAATATCCTTCATGGATTTTTATTCTCTCTAAAATAGTAGTATAGATAATAATATTAAAAGTAAAATAAGATTACCCTTTTTACTTTTATCTATTTTCTTATCTAAAAAGAAATATAATATTTACTATAAAATCTTTTATTTTTCTAAAAAGAAACTATAAAAAATACTACACTTCTTTGACATAAGAAAAATGTTTAAACTTTTAATAAAAAAGTATACCATTTTTATATTAATAATTTATACTTTAGTTATATTTATTTTGTTTTTTTTATATCCTTATATAAAAATATATTAATGTTATCTACATTATTTCCAACCTTCTCAATAAAAGATCTTAAATACTTATTATCCTTTATCTTATTTCTAACATTTACAATATGGGCTAAATACTCACTCTCTGCATAACATTTTGGAGTATTTTGTAACTTGTCATTTACAAAATTAAACTCAATCTTTATCTTTTTACCTAAATAAGTACTAAAACATCTCTCTAAATCCTCTAAAGCATCCTTACTATTTAAAATATTTCTATACTGTGTAGATGTAGTTAAAAGCCAATGACTATCATCATTGTCTATATATGTTCTTGTACTATCTTCAAGTAAAGATAATATGTAATCTTTTTCAATATTGGCATTATAAATATCATGATACCAAGGATCTTTATTTATAACAGCATAATAAAAATCATCTGTTGAAACTTGCTCTTTGCCCTTAAAATAAAAATCTTGTCTTTGCATAGCTTGTAAATCAACATTATTTGGCATAAATGTATTTTGTGGATTGCCATCTACTATTTGATTTTCATTGCTATCATAAACAATATCTATATCATCATAATTGCTATAACTTTCACTACTATCATAGTCAACATAGTCAAAATTATCCTCACTATTTATATAAGAATTACTCTCATCATAAACATTATCTTGACCTATGCTAGTATCAATAACATTATTTGCATTAGACTCAATACTACTTGCTAGCAAAGTCTCGTCTATACTTTTTGTTGTAGCACTAGTAGCTACATCTTCTTTTAAAGAATTTAGAGTAGCAGAATTTATAGCAGTATGATTTTTAGCATCACTATTTTTAGCATTATGCTCTTTATCAAAATTCTCTATGTAATTATCAAAAGAACGTATACTATAAAGATTATTTTCTAAATTCTCTTTTCTACTATAATCCTTGTTTTTATCTAAATACTTAAATGGATCATCTTTTACATAGTTAATATTAGATAAAACATAACTACAAGTCTCATTGCTATTTGCAATATCCTTATACTCGTCTATTAAAGAATTTAAAAATTCTTCATTTATATCATTTTTATAAGGTTTAAAGACACCATCACTGTCAAATCTATCAAAACACTTTATATCATAAAGCTTTTGTGTGCTAACTTTTGCAGCTTTTATAGCCTTATTAAAAGTAGTATGTAAACTCTCTTTCTTATTTAAAGAATCTTTAGCATCATCTAAAACAAAATTAGTGCTAGCACTACTTTCTCTATTATCTAAAGCATCTAAACTATCTGTGCTAGCATTAAATTCATTATTTGCTAAATTATCATAACTATCTACATAGTCATTAAGCTCATTTGAGACAAATTCATTGTCTAAACTAGATGTTGCCTCATAATTATCAAAGAGATCGTCATCATCAAAACTATTATTAGAGCTATTTAAAGCTTCTGTAGCAACAAAATTTAACTCTTTAGCTTGCTCTATTGCAGTCTCAATATCTATATTCTTATTAATTTCAGTATTATTGTCTATAGCAAGATCTAAAGCATCATAAGCAACCTTACCTTGATTTATAGCAATATTAGTAATCTTACTAATTTGAGCTTCAAGACTATTTGTAATACTTTGCTTTGAGATAGGTGCTTTACTATTACTAAAGTCCTTATGCATATTATGCATTTCATTATTTAATAAATTTATATAGTCTTTAACTTCATCTAAATAAGAAAGATAAGAATCATTTTCTACTTGTTTAATAAGCTCAATAGGTGCACTAAAACTCATACTATCAGTATTAAAGTTAAGAGCATTTTTATCTACTATATTGCTACTATAATCAATAGTCTCAACCTTAGCTTTACTCTCTTCTTGTACATTTGCTTTTAATAAAGATATAGCATGACTTGCATCTTTTGCATTAAAATTATCCTGCTTTAAATCATCCTTAATTTCATCAAAATTCTCAGATGGTATAACTCCACCCATAGAATCAATTTGACTATCAGGATCTAATTGCACACCTAAATTATCATATATATTATTTGATAGACTATCTTTAATATTAGCAATATTATTATCTTTAATCTCTTTATCTAAGGTATTAGATATATCATTAGCATTTAAAGCAACATTATCTATATCAGTATTATTAAAAGTATCTAAAACCTCTTTTTTAGAGAGATTATTAGTATCATCATTTACATCTAATCCATTATCATGACTTATTAAAGTCTCATCTTGAGCTTTTAGAGTGTCATCTTTTAAAGGATGTAAAATCTCTTCTTTAGTATTTTCTATATTTAGATTATCTTTATCTAGATCTGCTTTATCTAAATCTTTTTGATTTAAATCTTCTTTATTTAGATTTTCTACATGTAGCTCTTTTTTATTTAGATCTTCTCTATCATCTAAAGCTATGGCATTTTTATCTTGTATAGATGCTATAGTCTCTATTTCATCTAAACTAAATATATTGCTATATAAAGTCTTTAAATTTTCAATGCCTGATACATTTTTCTCATTATCAAGAAGGTCTATCCAATCTTTTTTTTTTGGGGATTAAAGGCTAAAAGACGCAATAAGGTCATCTCAAAGCAAGTACGAGCATCTTGAGCTAATTCTAACTCTTTTAAACCCTCTAAAGTTATTTGATAGAAAAGTTGCAGTGAGTTTGGATTAAATAAATGAGCATACTTATTTAAAACACTATCCTCAAAAGTAAAGACAGACTTTGCTTTAGTACCTATTACTTGATATAAAGCAATATCATGCATTAAGATAGATAGCTCTTGTAATAAGTTCTTATAGTTTGGACTTTTACTTACTACATTGTCTAAAACATGAGCAAATTCATCTATATTAGACTCTGCAAGTAAATCTAAAATATCAACAAGTATCTTATCACCTACAGTACCTAACATAGATTGTACTGTGTCTTTTATAATACTACCATTGCCAAGAGCTATAGCTTGATCAGTTAGCGATAAAGCATCACGCATACTGCCACGACCTGCTCTTGCAATTAAAGATACAGCCTCATTGTCATAAGGTATGTTTTCTTTAGTTGCAATCTTTATAATTTGACTTTCAATATCTTCTTTTGATAAAGATTTTAACTGAAACTGTAGTGTTCTTGATAAAACAGTTGTTGGTATTTTATGTGGATCTGTTGTAGCTAAAATAAATTTAAAATACTCAGGTGGCTCTTCTAAAGTCTTTAAAAGAGCATTAAAACTGCTTGTAGTTAACATGTGAACTTCGTCTATGATGTAGATTTTATATCTGCCATACATAGGTGGATATTGAGTATTTTCAAGTAATTGTCTTGTATCCTCAACCTTAGTTTGGGATGCACCGTCAATTTCAATTACATCTGTATATGTACCTTGAATAATACTTTTACAAGCCTCACATTCACCACATGGATGTGAGGACATACCCTTTTCACATTCTAAAGATTTAGCAATAATTCTGGCAATTGTTGTTTTACCAATACCACGTGTACCTGTTAGCAAATAAGCATGATGCAATCTATTTAAATCAATTGCATTAGCTATAGCTTCAAGTACATGCTTTTGACCTACAACATCTTCAAATGTTTGTGGTCTATATTTTCTTGCAAGTGCTAGGTATTCGTCTCTTTTTTCAATTGCCATAAAAAATTAATGTCCTGGAAATGTTATTAAAGATGTGGTTTCTACATTATATGTTTTTGAAATAATTTCACGACCACCTAAATCTTCAAGCTCAATAATAAAAGCTGCTTTATAGATGTCGCCACCTAAACTTCTAATTAACTTTATAATAGCACCAATAGTACCACCTGTTGCTAGTAAATCATCTAATACTAAGACACGATCGCCTTTTTCTATTGAGTCTTTGTGCATATGTAATGAATTATGACCATACTCAAGATCGTAATCTTCTTTTATTGTTTCACGTGGTAATTTGCCAGGCTTTCTTACCATAACAAAACCTGCACCTAATCTTGCTGCTAAAGGAGCACCAAAAACAAAACCTCTAGCCTCTGCTGATACTACTTTATCAATATTCTTATCCTTAAATAAGTCATAAAGAACATCTATACATAAAGCAAAAGCTTTTTTATCTATACAAAGTGATGTAATGTCTCTAAATAAAATACCAGGTTTTGGGTAGTCAGGAATAGATTTGATGGTCTTTTTTAAATACTCTATTTTCTCATCAAAATTATCCACAGCTAAAACGTCTGACATATAAGCTCCACGTTTAAAAAAGTGATTTAAATAAAAGATGTATAAAAGATAAGGCGTATTTTATCAGTATGCTTTGTATTTTTAAATAATTAATTTAAATTCATTTTTTTTATAAGTGCTTAAAGGTAAACAAAATCTTACTAAGATAAGCTATTTAAAAGAGAAAATAATACAAATTATTATCCAAAGTTTTTTATTTGTAAAATATATATCTTAAAATTTTTTATCTTTATACTTTTTAAAGTTTACTTAAAAGATAGATCTTAAAATATAAGATCTATCTTTAAAAATTTTAAAATAACTTCATCTTAAGACTTAATTGAGAATAAATTAAAGATAGAAGATATAAGAAATCATCAAGCTGTTTTACCTCAATAGATTCATTATCTTTATGAGCATCCTTAATACTACCAGGACCTAGTACAATACAAGGTCCATTTGCAGATAGAAAACCTGCTTCTGTACAATAATTTATACAATATGATTCTTTATTTGCAACCTTCATTATAAAATCAATTGTATCTTTGTCATTACAATCAAAAAGATCTATATCATTATGTAATCTACCAATCTTATATTGTAATTTAGTATTAGATAAACTCTTTGCTATCTTAGTTAAATCATTATAGATTTCAGTTTCACTCTTACTTTTTATAGGTCTTGCATCAAATAAAATTCTAACATTATCACATACTGTATTAACACTGTGACCACCTATAATCTTGCCTAAATTAATAGTAGGATATGGTACAGAAAATCTATGATCTGAAAAATTACTTTTATAATTTTCCTCTAAATCCTCTATTGCCTTTACAAAAGGTACAATACCATTAATAGCATTAGAACCTTTTTCAGGATTAGATGAATGTATAGTTTTACCTAAAATATCAACATAAAGACCCATATAACCTTTAGCTGCAACTACAGGATAGAGCATAGTTGGCTCTGCAACTATACATAAATCATGCTTTAAAGGTACATTTTGTACATAGTTTACAACACCTGACATTGTAGTTTCTTGATCTGCTGTTAAAAGCACTTTTAATGGTAATTTTGTCTTTTTAAAATTAGCACAAAAATCCATTACAACAGCTAAAAAACCCTTAGTATCAGTAACACCTCTACCTATTAATCTATCATCTGCATGATCAAGGATAAATGGATCATTTTTCCATTTTTCAATATTAAAACCTACAGTATCAGTATGACAAGTTAAAAGTAAACCACCATCTGTATCTTTATGTGTGCTTGCTAGTAAATTATATTTACCATCAAAGACCTTATATACACTAGTATAAAATCCTAAGGCATCAAAAAAGTCTTTAACATAACTTATTAAATTTGTATTACCATGATCTTTATTAGCCTCAAGAGAACTTATTGTATTAAAAGAAATAAGATCTGCAAGAATTTCTTTATAGCTTTGTATCATAATAAAAATAATCCTTTTTATTAAAAATAAAATGTATAGGATTTAACTTTCTATCTTTTAAGTTGTTTTTAACTAAGCTTAAACTTTACAAAAAAGAATAAAAGAGACTTACATATTAAGTATATATAACTAATGTTAAGTCTTTGTATATTTTTTAATACTTTATAGCAAAAGTCTAAAAAAAATATAAACTTTAAGCATTAGTTCAATTTTGCCTATTTTATAATGAGAATATATAAGTTTTAAAGCATATTTTTTATTTGTTTAAATGTATAAAAAAATATTTTTTTTAGTATGGTAAATTTAACATAAATAAAAAGTTAAATTTAAAAAAAATTAAATTAGTAAAAAATAAACAAAAGATATACATAAAAAATAATAAAAATTATTATAATTTTTTGTATTTTTTTTTAAGGTTTTACTATAGAGTAGATTTATCTAAGACAATAGAAAAATAATTTTTAACTTAAAATATAAATAAAAAGTTTACACTTTTTTTTTAAATAAATGATAAAGAACTAGCTACTTTTTCTACACTTTAAAAGTAAAAGTCTTTTTTTTTCTTTTATATAAGGCAATATTCATAATAATTTTTATGAATGTTTTATCTTTTTGATATATAATTTTGCATTTAAGATGTTTTACATAAATTTATTTGTTGTCTCATTATTCTTATAAACAGTATAAGCAAAAGGATTTATTATGTTAGATGTTGTAATTATAGGAGCAAGTGGATATATAGGTTCTGAACTTGTTAAGAAATTGGCAAAACATGAAAAAGTCAATCTTCAAGGACTTTACGTATCAAAAGATAGTAAAGATGCTGATAAAAATATAAGCACTTTATACCCATGTTTACAAGGCGTTACAGATCTTTCTTTAACTCCTTTATATGATGAAGATGTAGAATCTATTGCAAATGATTGTGATGTTGTCTTCCTTGCAACAGATAGTGAAATAAGTGTTAAATTAACCCCTATTTTCTTAGAACATAAATGTTATGTTTTTGATCTATCTTCTGCATTTTATATAAATGATATTGATGACTTTAAAGCAAGATTTAAGCTAGAAGATAATGATGAAGAAAATACTATAAATTATGAGGATATACTAAATAAAGCAGCTTATGGTATAAGTGAATGGTGTGATATTTTATCAGTACAACAATCTCATTTAATTTCCATACCATCTCCTTATGCAACAGCAAGCCATATTGCTCTAAGACCTCTTTTAGATAGTAATTTACTTGATCTTGATTATAAACCATCAATAAATGCTATAGCAGGTGCTTCTATTTTAGGTAGACGTGCAAGTCTTGATAACTCTTTTTGTGAAATTAGTTTAAAAGCTCAAGAACTATTTAAACATAAAGATTTATTTGAAATTAAATACCACTTAAATACAGGTGTTATTTTAAATTCTCATATAGATAGCTTTAAAAGAGGTCTTTTAACAACTATTACAGCTAAATTAAATAAAAAATTAGATTATGATAGTGTAAAAGAAATCTTTATTGATGCTTATAGAACATGTCCATTAGTACGTGTGCAAGATAATCTACCATCAATTGCTGATGTAGAAAATACACCATTTTCAGCTATAGGCTTTGAAGTTGATGAAGATGGATATATTGTAATTTCATGTGCCTTAGATAACCTTCTAAAAGGTGGTGCATCACATGCAATTCAATTAATGAATCTATACTTTAATTTAGAAGAAACTCAATCTATTATCTAATCAATTTTTATCTAAAAAATAAGGGGTTTTAAAAACCCCTTATCTTTTATCTAGTCTTTATTAGACTTTATTTTGCTCATTATCACTACTATCCTTATCATTTAAGGTAGTGTCTAAAGTATTAGACATATCACTTGTAGTTTTTGTGTCTACATCGTCATAATTTGAACTTGAGCTTTTTACAATATCACTATTTTCAACTTGTGTCTTAACGACAATCTCATCATTATTTGTAGCATAAGCAGCTGGCATAATTTGAGTTTGCATTTGTGCCATATGTGGATCTTCACTACCATCATTTGCACCATGAGCAATACGAGCTAAAGCTCTCTCTTGCATAGCTACAGCAACATAACGATTTGCTACATCACGAATTGATTGTAAGAATGTTAAGAACATTTCAGATGAATGCATTGAAATCTTTTCAACACCAATTAAATTTACTAATTCAACTTGTGCTCTATCAATATCACGATTTAACTTCTTAGCATGCTTTACTAAAGTTTCAACGCTATCTGCACTTGGATTATCTGCAATACAGTGCATATCAACTGTAAGTTTATGCATGCGTAATAAAAGCTCCTCTAAAATCTCTTTCATAGTGCCACCAAAAATAGTATGGCGGTTTGCTACGTGATTTAAAGCCTGATCAATTGCAAAACGAACAGATTTTGAAGCTTCACGCATATTTGAGAAAGATAAGTAGAAAAAGTGCATAGCATCTAAAGCTTCTTTTTGCTCTGATTTACTCATAAGCATATGTGTCTTATCTTCAAGAGCCATAGAATAATAAGCAGTTCTTTCACGAGAAATCTCATCTAATATATTAGATGCTTTATTTCTTGCTTTTCTTATTTGTGTTTCATTATCATCAAAGAAACTTTCTAAAGCTCTTTTTAAACAAGATACATTATTATCAAAGAAATTAGGTACAGCTGATGATACTGCTTGTAAAATCTTCTTATTATCGCCTTTTGCAGCAATAACTTGTTTTACAGTCTCTGTAACCTTTTGTGATACAAAGTTACTTCTTATAACCACAAAAATTACTATAGCAATAGCTAGGAAAACAGCAATTAAACCAAATTTTAAGAAAGCTAAACAAACTAAGAAAGATGCTGTAAAAGCACAAAGACCTGTTAAAAACCATCCTGCTATAACTGTTATAACACCTGATATTCTATATACAGCACTTTCTCTATCCCATGCACCATCTGCAAATGAAGTACCCATAGCAACCATGAATGTTACATAAGTTGTAGATAAAGGTAATTTTAATGATGTTGCAGATGAAATTAAAATTGAGGCTAATACTAAGTTAATTGAAGCACGTACATAGTCAAAAGGAAGAGCTATCTCACCTTTAACTAAAGCTTCCTTTTCATATCTTTTTGCAAAGAAAGCTAACATAAAAGCAGGTAAGATATTTAAAGTAGTACGTGACATACCTAAACCTACACGTGTTACTACACGACCTATAGGAGATGCACCAAATTGCTCATGATCACCACGTGTTGATGAAGATAGATTAATTGAGGTTTGAATTACACGATGAGCCTTTTTAGAAGTCCATAGTGTAATAACCATAATTAAACCTGCAATAACTAAAAATACAGTACTTGTCTTTGCTGTATCATTTAATGAGTCCATCATAAGTTGTGATGGTTCATAACCTGAATTATGCCATGTTAAAAATGAATCTAAAGCAGCTAGAGGTACACCTATAAAGTTTACTAAGTCATTACCTGCAAATGAGAAAGCTAAAGCAAAAGTACCTGATAAAATAATTACCTTAAATACATTAAACTTTAGAAAAACAAAGATTTGACTTATTATAGTAATACCTATAAAAGATATTAATAAAATATTTGATGTATGTGCATCTATAAATTGTAAATATTCAGCTTTCATAAAAGATGCACCCTTTGCACCTTTTACTACAAGGAAGTAAATAATTGCTGTTAAAGAGAAACCAGCATAAATACCACCTAAATATTTATAAGAATTTTGGAATTTAAAACTAAAGAGAACTCTTAAAATAAATTGGACAAAAGCACCAGATATAAAAGCAACAGCAACAGATACTAAGATTGCTGAAATAATAGTTACAGCTTTATCTGACTTAATGTAATCAAAGACTAAAGTTAAAGAGTCATCAGATAACATTAAAGAGTATACAGCAGCACAAAAAGAGGATCCTAAAAGTTCAAAAACAATAGATACTGTAGTTGAAGTTGGAAGTCCTAATGAATTAAATAAATTTAATAAAAGTACATCTGTTATCATAACAGCAAGAAATACTGTCATTATCTGTTCAAACGTATAGTTTTGAGGGTAGAAAACACCAGATCGTGCAACTTCCATCATTCCAGATGAGAAGGTAGCACCAAATAGCACACCTATAGATGCAACTAATAAAATGGTTCTTAATGTTGCAATTCTACAGCCAACAGCAGAGTTTAGAAAGTTTACAGCATCATTACTAACACCTACGAATAAGTCCATCGTAGCAAGTAAGAGTAGAAAGATAACTAAAATTAAATAAATGTTTTCATACATAAAAACTAAATCCCCTAAGTGTATGCTTTTTAATTTTGTGTTTTTATAAACATGCAAAATTCTTAATAAATTGTACAAAAAATATTTTTTTTAAGAAAGACAAAAAAGTTATTTAAATTAATTAGTTAGTAAAATCTTACTCCATAAGATTTAAAAAAAAAGTTAAATACTATCAATGTGTTAAATGAAAATATGTGCTATTTTTACTTAATATTTAATATAACTTTACACTTATTTTACAAAAAAAAATTAAAAACTATTGATTTTAAAGACTTTTTTTATACTTTAATTCGTATTATTTTTATGAAAATAATTTATTATAAAATAATATTAAAATATTTTTATTTTTATAAAAATTACTTTTATTCAAATAAAGATAAATAGTATTTATAGAAATATAAAATTTAAATATAAAAAAGATCTCTAGTATAAAGATTTACTTATGCTTATCTTTGCTTATTGTTGCTTTTAATAATACATATTTTATATTTTTGTTTTTATATTTATGAAATTAAATTTTAAATACTAAGTTATTGTAAAACAATAAAATTATATAAAAAATTAGCTATTTACATCACAAAAAAACTTTAAAATATTTGTTTATTAATAGATTTTTTATTACTATATGTTACCTAATTTATGCACATTAAGTTTAGAGCATCTTTTATTAAACATTTCCTATCTTAAGCTCTTTTTTAATGTTTTTATAAAATACCTTAACTTTAAGGTAAATCCCGTGTAGTAAATTACTACTTACTACCATCATCAAAAACAGTTATAACTGTAAACGGGAGATTCTAACTATGATATCAGCTTGTCAATTAAAAGAAGATGATACCTTAAGTATCATTAGTGTGACACCTAAAGAGCCTCTTCCATCTGATGTTATATGGCTTGATGTTAATCAACCTGATAAAGAAGAACGTGAATGGCTTGAAACTTTATTCGTTGAAGATGTTCCTGATGAAGAGGAAATGGATGATATTGAGTCATCATCACGTTTTAGAGTAGGTCCTGATGGTGTACATATCCTATCATTATTTCCACAAAGACTTGCAAATGATACGCGTGGTGTAAATATGTCATTTACCATGCGAAAGAATTTATTAATATCTTTTCGTGAAGATGATGTATCTATAGTACGACTTCTTAGAAATTATATAAGACATGATAAAGCTGATATTAGCTCAGCTTTAGATATATTACTTTTACTTCAAGATCTAAAAGTAGATCAATTATCTGACTTAATTGAGGATGCTTACAGTACCTTAGATGAAACAGCAGATCAATTATTAGATGATGATAGCGTTGAAAAAACCTTACGTGAACTTGTACGTCAAGAAGAATTAAATAGCCAAATACTACAGGCTTTATATGATACTAGACGTGCTTTACGCTTTATTAAAAAGACCTTTGAAGTAACTTTAGATGATAGACAAAGCAAGTCTATTGATGAGGTTTTAAACGATATTGAATCTATCTTGCCTCACACTCAATTTCTTGCAAATAAGATAAACTTCCAGCTAGAAGCTTCAATGGGTTACACTAATAATAAACAAAATAAAATTATTAAAATCTTCTCTGTTGCAGCTGTAGTGTTCATGCCACCTACCTGGATTGCATCTGTTTATGGAATGAACTTTAAGTTTATGCCTGAACTTGATTTTAAATATGGATACCCTTTATCTATATTTTTAATGTTCTTATCTGCACTTTTAACCTATCTTTTCTTTAAGAAAAAAGGTTGGCTTTAATTTATTATGTAGCTTTTAAATATTTAAAAGCTACATAAATCCCTATTTACTTTAATAAATTCTTACGCTTAATATCTACACAGAAACTAAAATTACTCTCTTCCATAATATCAAATAAAGATGGAGAGCCATTTTCTACAGCATAATCTAATTCTTCTTTATAAAGTGGTATTACTTGTAAAAATTGCACACTACCCTCATCTTCGCTAATATCACAATAATGAGCTTTATAAGCATCATCGTCATCTAATGGAAAATAATCTTGTAAAAAGTCTAAAACAACACCTGAAAACTTGGTATTACCATAAAAATCCTCATTATCAACAGTATGTGTTGGTGCAAGGAAAGTATCACAATATATAGGTAGATGGGCTAAATTCTTTAATAAACGTATAGGCCAATAATTACTTTCATCTTGCATGGCTTCTTCACTAAAATCCCATGTAGCTGGTAATGTAATTGCAAGTTCTATACGTGGACAGACACTATCTTGAAACTTTTTTGGTATATCCATAAGATATGCACCCATACCTAAGGTTGTTACTGTATAGTGATTTCTACCATTAGCTGGTGGCACAATAATAATATCTACATGAATGTCCTCAGATACAATTTCATGAAAAACAGAATCAAAAGAACCTATATACTCTCTTATATGATTTTCAACTACCCTCATCTCATCTTCAGAGTAAAGATATAAAACGCCATCTCCATTATCTACAATATCTACCATAAAATACCTCTATAGTTCTAATTTAGGTTTAATAAAAGCTTTTTTCTTTTTTAGATAATTTAAAAATAAAGCTATAAGATCTTTATTTTGTTTTTTATTAGCTAAAGATATAGCATCATTTATAGCTAAAATAAGATCTTCTTTATCCCTTTCATCTTTATATAAAAGATCTTTATCTAAAAGATAAGAGAGAAGCTTAATAGCCCTCGCTTCTATAAGATTAAATAAAAATTGTTTTTTATCTTCAACTCTTATAGCACAATACTTTAGATATTCTAAAATATCTTCTTCTTTATAAAAAGCTTTTATATACTTAGCTCTATTAGTTATATTGTTATCTTTATACTCAATATTATTTTTAACATATTGTGCTATATTATCTTTTAAGCATACGATTTTATCATGATCATATAAGTACTTAAAAAATTTAATAAAATTTTCTCTAATCTCATGATAATCAAAAGAAGTACCATCATTTAAATTCATAAAAGCACCATGAAATATTGAGTTTATTTCTTTTTCAAATGCTTTTACATCAGTATCTAAAAGAGTAGTTTCCTTTAATATAGAGATAAAGTCTTTTTTATTAAAGATAAAGGCTAAATATAAAAGGTGAGATAATGTAATTTCATCTATTGCCTCTCTTTCTATAAGAATCTTTAAGTTTTGAAGTCTATTTTTCTCTCCTCTTTTATATTGAAGCTCAATATCTTTATAAAAAGGTTTTAATGTACCTATTTCATAATAGTTAAAGTCTTGCTTTATCAATAATTCATGTAATGCTTTTAAAGGAAGATTATCATGACCTTTAAAAAAGTTTAAAGTTCCAAAGAGTTTTTGCTGATATGTTTTAAGCTCATCTTTTTCATCATTTAAAAGTTCTTCTTTAGTAAGTCCATATGGCATATAAACAAAATTATTGTCTAAAAGCATATTAACCATTTTAGTATCTGCATAGCGACAAGCAAAGCAAAGAGGTCTTAAGCGACAAATTCTTTGTGAAAAGTGATTTACAAGAACCTTGGCGTTTTCAAAATCATTTTGTAGTATTAATATTTCAAGTATAACTGTAAGCTTAAAACCATTAAGCTTTTTATAGACATTTAGATTTTGCATAAACTTATGCTTTACAATAAATTCTAAAGCCTTTTTTGCTTGTATATTAAAACAATGAAAGAATACCTTAAAGAAGTTATTTTCTATAAATTTATTATAAGATGCCTTCATCTCATCACTATAAAGGATGTTATTTTCCATATAGGCAAGAGCAAGACGTACACCTATATCTCTTGAGTTACACTTTAAAATATCAAAATTTGGGAATAAAAAACGTGCTTTTTTTAAGACATTTAAATCAAATAAATTAACTTTTTTAGCATGAGCTATTCTTTCTATATAAGGTGAAAATATAGTAAAGTTAAACTCATTTGAAATATGATAAAAAGGACTTTCATTACGCCTTAAATTAAAGACTGTCATAGCTTTAGGAAGATGTACTTCCTTTGTATAGGAATTTATGACTATAGACTCCACAAAAAATGTTTCTATCCTATTATCAAATTCTAAAATTGCCTCTCTTTTTGCTGTAGGCATAGAGAACATAGTTTTATAATCTTTTGAAAATAAAAAACCATCTTTACTTGCAAAATAAGGATTATCCTTATCAACAATAAAACCCTCAAACTTAGATGATGTAAAATGATTTATATAGTAGTTTTTATAAGGTTTTTTATTTATATAAACTATATCTTCATGACTTACTTTTTGAAAGTTTTTACTTAAAGTAAGAGATTTTAAATTATAAGCTACAGTACATAGAGCATCTTTTTTTATGTAAAAAACATCTAAAGGAAGCTCAACTTCATTTTTATTGCCTTTATAACTTATAAGTTCATGATTTTCTATATGAAAAGCTTGTCTATTTTCCATCACGTCAAGTATCCTTCTACTTTAATTTTCTTTTACTTTATCTTAACATTTATATAAGCTTAAAATGTGATTTATATCAAATGATTATATTAATTTCCCTATAAATAAGCTTTTTATAAACTATATCCTTTATCAAGGATCTAACTAGATTAAAAAGGAGTGTATATGACTAAGCACACAAGTATAAACTATCAAATACTCACTCCATTTTTTCAGCAAGAAGATTGCTTTAAAGCTATTTTTCCTGCCTTTAAGGTAAAAGGTATAAAAGATTACAATTTAAACTATTTTAAGCTACAAGATCCTTCTTTTAAACTTGAACTTTACCTCTTATCTAGTTTTAGATGTGAACAATATGATAAGGATGAAGATTATTATGCATCTAATGAGGATGATGCAAAAGATGATGTGTATGATGAAGATAGTCATTTACAAATAGATAGCTTAAATACAAGATTAAAAGATATTTTTAACTACTTTTATAGTCTAAAAAAAGTAGATAAAAGTCTTTTACATAATGTTTTACAACATCTAAACATGTGTATAAGCATTGTTAATGTAAACATAATATACGATAAAGATATATCTTATGATAAAAAGGAGATGTTAAAATCTCAAATTTTTGCTTCAACATTAGCTCTTAAAGGTTTATTACTTACAGAAGATAAATCCCTATTTACAGGAGATAATAAGCTTCTTCTTGATAAAGATGGTAATAGTAGCTATAAGAGCTATAAAGCACCCAAACTTGATATTGATAAAGATTTAGGGGCATTAAATCCATCTAGTGCTAAATTACGTAAAAAGACTATAGATTATTGCTATGCACAAGATATTTGTCTAGGTTCATGCATTCCTTTATTTGAAAAAGGAAGAACACGTAGGCAAAAACATGATGCTGTATGTAAAAGAGCTCTAGCTATATTAGCTTTAGCCTTACTTGGAGATTGTCATATAAATAAAGAAATGTCTTATAAAAAGTCTATGGACATTGTACAAGAACATGTTTTATCTAAATTTGATGCTAAAGCTTATATGACAAAAGAAGAGCTAACATTCTTTAAAGATAAAAAGGATGAAGATGAAGACGGTTTACTATATGCTTTTGAGTATGAAACTCTCTATGTATTATTCTTTGCCCTCTCTTTATTTGATGATGAGATTATGCCTCCACCAAGAGATAAAGTAGATCCAAAAATCTTTTTAGATAAACTAAAAGACTTTAAAGATATTGATGATTTTATAGCTAAAACTAAGCTTATTGACAATAAGACATTAATACAAAATGCTGATGTATATTTTGCCTTATTTAATTACTCTTGCTCATTTTCTAATAAGAAATGTAGTGCAGATGAAATTACTCATATTGTAGAGGATATTGTAGAAAAACGTTATGAAACTCTCTTATGGCTCTGTGGTATTGATAAATTTAGCATTATGTATATTTAGCTAAATTTTGTCTTTTTAATTATTCTATCACTAAAAAATCTTTATTTTTAGTGTTTTAATATGATTTTTATGTTTTAAATCAAAATGTTATTTTAAATAACTTGTTTTTAACTGTTAGAATAATTTTATTTTATTAGTCTAACAAAGATTTATATCTCTTTTAAGAAAAAAATATATATTTTATCTATTAAAATCAATACTTTATCTAATATAACTTTATATATACACACATTACTCTTTTTAATTATTCTATCATTAAAAATATAGTTCTATCTTAAAAAAGCTCTCTTTTACTCCTAATGCTTTATTTAAAGTTTTAATTTTTATTTTTGTAAATTAAGTATATTAATTATTGATTTTAAAGACTTTAATTTAGATCTTGTTTAGATACAAATAGTATATAAATAAGATACATTTTATGTAATAATGTTTATAAATTAACAAAAGTTAAAGGTATTTATATGAGCGATAAATCAACTTTAAGGTATAAAATTTTTACGCCTTATTATTATACAGAAGACTTTTTTAATTCTGTCTGTGAAGCTTTTGAAATGGATGAAGACGATCTTGATTTTAATAGTAGTCTTAATTTGCATACGAGAATATCTGATCTTAATCTTAACTTCTTATCAGAAGATATAATTGAAGATGATGAAGATGAAATTGCTCTTGAAATAAAAGAATATTTAAAAAATCAATTAAATGGTGCTTGGTCTTATTTTAGAGCTATTGATGCAGATGATACTATCTTAATTAATGTTCTTCATCACTTAAAGATGTGTAGAAGTATTGTAAATGTTAATATTAATTTAAAAAAACAAGATATAAGTGAAAAAGAAAAAAAAGACATCTTTAATGAAATAACATTATTAACAAAACATCTAAAAGGTCTATTATGCCCTACTGTTGGTGTTTTAATTTCAGATGATGGTCTTGTTTTAGATCAAGATGGTAATAGTGATTTTGAAGTTTATATGCCTCCTAAAATGCCTATAAATGAAGAGTTTAAATCACAAAATGAATTTGGTGTAAACTTACGTAATAAGACTTTAGATTATTGCTTCTATAATGAAACCTATGTAATGACATATCTTCCTTTACTTGAAAATAAAGAAGAATATATGCAAAGTCATGAGAATGTATGCAAAAGAGCTATAGCTCTCCTTACTGTAGCATTACTAGCTGAATGTCGTTTAGGCGAAAAGATGTCTTATACTGAGGCTATGGATTTTGTATCAGATAAGATTTTATCTAATTTTGATGCTACATCTTATATGTCAGATGAAGAGCTTTCTTACTTTAGGAATGAAAACAGTACAGAACAAGATAGCATACAATATTCATGGCAATATGAAAACTTAGCTGTAATGCTTTTTGCCCTCTCTTTATTTGATGATGAGATAAATGATATAGAAGATGATGAAGATATAGAGTTTAAAGATATTATGCCTTATCCATCTTCTATTGCACCTGTAGCTTTATGTGTTAGAAAAATACATACATGTAAATCATTAGATGAATTTATAAAAAGAACTAAGCTTAAAGACTACAAGACCTTAATGCAAAATGCTGATATTGCTTATGAACTACATTGGGCTTGCGTTGATGCTAGAATTATAGGCTTTAATTCAGATGATGTTATTTCAACTATAGAAGGTGTTGCACAAGAACGTCATAAATCATTCTTTTGGATTTGTGGTATTGATGGTGAAAAAAATTGGGATAATGTTGAGTTATCAACATAAATACTCTATTTTTGAATTTATTTGTAAAAATTAAGCAAAATTAAAAAGATCCTAATAAAAGAATTTTAGGATCTTTTTTTACTAAAAACATCTATGTATCAATAAGATATTGTGTTAAATTCAATCTTTTTATTAAGAGTTTTTAAACTATAATTACCAATTAATTTAAGAATTTCTTCTATGCCTTTCATCATCTTCTCTTCTACGTCTTTCCTCTTTTTATTCTTAGATAATCTACTATAGTGGTCTTTATTTTGTGCTCTTACTTTGTTGTTGATTGCAATAAGACTATTTTCTTTCATAAGGCAAAACTTTAGCATTATTTCTTTTGTGTCTTCAAAGTTATTTAGTAAATTTTATATTCAACATAAATATCAGCATCTAAATTAAGATTACTTACAAAGACAATTACAACTACACTTAACTTTCATTTTAAATATCATATATTTTATATTAATAATTTTAATAAAAATAAACACACTATAAGTTTAAACTAAGTTTTCTTTATTATAATATTAATCAAATCTTGATATTATTATATTCTTATATAATAAGAATAAAAAATAAAATAAATTATTTAATAAGAATATATAAAAAATATATGGAGTTTAAATGAATAAATTTTTATCTTTATCTTTGTTATTACCTTTTAGCTTTGCTTATGCTATGGATCATAATATGGATCATAGTATGCACATGAATATGAGCAATATGAATCACAATATGATGAATAATATGCATCATAATCATAATACAGAGTTTCCTTATAATAAGAACTTTAAATTTGAAAGAGAAATGTTATTACCACCTCTACTTACAGGTAAATTACAAGGTAATGTCCGTGTTTTTGATTTACAAGTTCAACAAGGTGAGTGGGAATTTATTAAAGGTAAAAAAGCTAAAACCTTTGGTTATAATGGTCCTATCTTAGGTCCAATACTTGCCTTAAATAGAGGTGAAGATACTAAAATTAATATAAAAAATCACTTAAATGAGGAAACAACAGTTCACTTTCATGGAGCTATAGTATCTGAAGAGTCTGATGGTGTTCATAACTCAGATATTAATCCAAATGATAGTAAAACAGTTACTTTTAATTTAGATCAAGAAGAAGCTACTTTATGGTTTCATCCACACCCTATGCACAAAACAGCAAGCCAAGTTTATAAAGGTCTTGCAGGCTTAATTTATCTAAAGGATGATAAAAATAAAGATTTAGCTCTACCAAATAAATATGGCTTTAATGATTTTCCTATAGTAATTCAAGATAAACAATTAGCAAAAGATGGTTCTGTTCACTATATGGTAAGTCACCATGAAACAATGCATGGTAAAACAGGTGGTATATTGATGGTAAATGGCATTGTAAATCCTTTTTTAAATATGCCTCATGGTCTAAATAGACTTAGAGTTGTAAATGGTAGTAATGCCTCAAACTTCAATCTTAATTTTAATGGTCAAAAATTCTATCAAATAGCAAGTGATGGTGGTTATTTAAATAATCCTGTAGAAATGACAGAACTGCTTTTATCTCCAGGTGAAAGAGCTGAAATTGTTATAGATACAACTAATCTTAAAACTCAAGATTATTTATATGTAAATGGTACTAAAGCTTTAGAAATTAGAAAAACAAAAGATAAAAGTCTTTCTAAACTACCAACTAAACTTGCAGATATAAAACCTATTACTGAGGATTTATCAAAACTTAAAACCCTTGATTTTAATTTAAAGACTACACATAGAGCAAGCACTATAAATGATGCTGTGTTTGATATGACATCTGTAGAATTTTCAGTAAAAAAAGGAGAAAAGGCAATTTGGAATATTACAAATTCAAGTGGCATGATGGATATGCCTCATCCTTTCCATGTTCATGGTGCTCAATTTAGAGTTCTTGAAAGAAATGGAAAAACACCACCTTTAAATGAACAAGGTTATAAAGATACTATTCTTTTAGATAAAGGAGAAAATGTAAAAATCTTAGTTGAATACAAAACAGAAGGTTTAACTGTTTACCACTGCCATCTTTTAGAACATGAAGAAACAGGCATGATGGGACAATTTAAATCATCTAAATAAAAGTCTTAAACAAAAAAAAGAATAGTTTTTGCACTTTTTTACACATACCTCAAACTTTTTTGCTTGTTATGGTACTCATTAAATACTAAATTTATATGTGTACCATATTAAAAAGATATTAAAAATAATATATTTTGTGTAAATCATCTAAAAAAGAATCTTCAAAAATATAGATATATTCTAATAATATTTTTTTAACACACTAGTACTTTATATTTGTATAATTAAGAAAAAATATATCTTTGTATTTCATTTATTATTATTTTTATAAAAAATGCACTATTTATAAACATTAATCTTTTATATATGCCTTTTATTAAGCTTTTTTATTTTAGTCTCTTTTATCTCTTGACTATATTCTAAAAAAGAACTATTTTGCTTTCCGTCTTTTTTCTATAAAAAATTTTTTCATTTTTTTACCTAATTTTGAGGTCTTTATGTCCACTGCATTTAGCACATCTCTTGAACGATATTTTAAGTTAAAAGAACGACAAACAAATATTAAAACAGAGATTTTCGCTGGTTTTACAACTTTTATAACTATGGCTTATATCATATTTGTAAATCCAGATATCCTATCAAGAACAGGAATGCCATATGAAATTGCAATTGCTGCTACTATCTTAGGTGCAGCGATTTGTACTTTAGTTATGGGTCTTTATGCAAATCTACCTGTAGCTATGGCTCCTGGTATGGGTATTAATGTATTCTTTGCAACATATGTATGTGGTACATTAGGACTACCTTGGCAAACAGCATTAGGTGCTGTATTTATCTCAGGTATAACCTTCTTACTTTTAACTGTAACTAATTTTAGACAAAAAATTATTGATGATGTACCTACTGATTTAAAATGTGCTGTTGCAGTTGGTATGGGTATATTTATCTCTTTTATTGGTCTTCAAAATGCTAAAATTGTAGTACCTAATCAATTTACAGGTGTAAGTTTAGGTGATATTAAAGATCCACATGTCTTATTAGCTCTATCAGGTATTATGCTAGTTGGTGCTTTATTTGCCTTAAAAGTACGTGCAGCTATGCTTATATCAATTCTTGCAATTACTTTAGTATCAATAATATTAGGTCTATCACCAGCTCCTGAGGGTATATCCTCTATAGTATCTTTTAACCTATCAGGTCTTACTGATGGTTTCTTCTCTCTTGATATCATGGGTGCAATTCAATATGGTCTTATCTCTGTTATCTTTACTATGACTGTATTTGAACTATTTGATAATATTGGTACATTAATTGGCGTAACAAGAGCAGCCCCTGTTTTAATCGATAAAGATGGTCATATTGTAAATCAAGATAGAGCTTTAATGGTTGACTCTTTTGGTACTATGGTGTCATCATTCTTAGGTTCTTCTGCTGTTGTATCTTATGTAGAATCATCAGCAGGTATTCATCAAGGTGGTAGATCAGGTCTTACCTCTGTAATTGTAGCTTTACTTTTCTTCTGTGCTATCTTCTTTGCACCTTTAGCTCAATTAGTTCCACCTATTGCAACTGCTCCTGCTTTAATAGTTGTAGGTGCTATGATGATGAGAAATGTCACCTCAATTAATTTCTCTGACTTCACTGTAGGTATTCCTGCATTCTTAACTATTACTATGATGGCATTTACCTACTCAATTTCAAATGGCTTTAGTTTTGGTTTTATAAGTTATTGTTTACTTAAGATATTAACAGGTAGATATAAAGAAATTACTCCTGTAATGTGGGTTGTAACTATTATTTTTTGCTTTAGTTATGCTCTACATTAAACTATAATATAGTTTTACTTCCTTATAAATGATCATATCTTATTTGGTATGATCATTTTTTTTATCATAAATAATTGGCCACCACTTCTTATAAGGCATGGCTTTTTCTAAATCTTTAATACTTATATTTACAGATTCAAATTTATGTGGATTTGTATTTATTGTATTTGGGGCAAAGAAAAATCTAATACCCTTTACTGTTAAAGTAAAATTAGTAGGATTTATTTTTAATGATGAAATTATAATAGGTAAATATTTTGAATTAGCCTTTTGATAACGACTTTTTATAATATTGCCTATAAGTTGTCCTGCAAGCTCTGGATTTGCAAAAAGCTCATCAAAACGTAAAAGTTTATTATCAGAGAGCTTATAAGTAAAAGCTTTTATATTTATAGAATTATGCGTGTTATCATCATATGATCTTATAATGGCATAAACAGTAATAATTCTAGCACTTTTATTTTCAATAAAATTTAAATCAACTTTTTGTGTGGCTATATTTTCAAAAAATGAAAAATCTGGGTTTTCATAATTAATGTTTTCATTAACAATAATAACCCTCTCTCTTTCATAATTGCGAGCAAGTGTCTGTGCTATATAATTACA
>JARHZF010000221.1 GCA_029258325.1 Anaerobiospirillum sp.
AGAATTGACACGATAACCAACGAAAATAATGATATTTAGATTGTAGAACGCAACATATTTCTTGACACTATCAACACGCATTTTTTGCGTGTTGTTCTCCATATCTTATTCTCCCTCATCAAAAACATTGTTAATATGTTTTTAGATGGTAGATTAGCTTTTATCAAACAAAACAGCCATTTGATTTGCAGTGATCTATATCGTTTCGTTATAAATAAATGCATTGACGGAAAAATCTTCATCAGCTTTTTCAAGCTGACGTTATAGGTGTAAATGCTTGCCATGTTCTCAGCTTTGTTAAATAGAATAATAATCTCTTTCTTTTAGTAGAGTTAACAAAAATAAAAAGCCTATCTTTCCTAACTAGCAAAAAAATATTAACTTAAGTAAAATTAAAAAATCATAGCTAAACTTGGTTTAATTAATGTTTTTAACATTAAATATTGGGAGATTTTATGGATACGGATATTGAAAATGTTGAGCTTAAGAATGCTCAAGATGGCGAAAATATTGAGAGCAAAAATGCTCATGACTTTGATACTTTACTTGCTCAAATTGAAGTAAGTACATTAACAGAAAGGGATAAAGGTACTCAATTTGAAACCTTAGTTAGAACCTTTTTAGCTCTTGATGCAGAGTACAAAGATTTATATACTGAAATTTATACAGTAAAAGAATTTGCAAAGTCATATCCTGATTATAAAATTAATGCAAGAGATGCAGGTGTAGACCTTTATTGTAAAAATAAAGATGATAATATGTTTACAGCTGTACAATGTAAATTCTATAAAAAAGATAATAAGATTATATCTAAAAAAGATTTAAATACTTTTTTAGCAGAGTCTGATAAAACCTTTATTTCAAAACGCCTTTTTGTTACAACTCAAGATATAGATATTACAGATAATGCAGAGCTTGCAAGTACTCATCATAATAGAATACCTCTTTCTTTTATAACAAGACGTGATTTTTATCAATCAAGTTTAGATTGGAGTAGTTATGTTAAAGGTGAATACAAACAAATTGAGAAAAGAACATTAAGACCATATCAAAAAGAAGTTATTAAAAATTCTTTAAATGGGTTTAAAACAAATTCTCGTGGCACTATTATCATGGCCTGTGGTACAGGTAAGACCTTTACATCCTTACGTTTATGCGAGGAGTATCTAAATTCTATCGGGGGGGGGTACCAGACTTGTTCTCTTTGCCGTTCCTTCACTAGCCCTACTTTCTCAAACTCTTAAAGATTGGAAACATCAATCTTTAAATCCTATTAAAGCTTTTGCTGTTTGCTCTGATACTAAAATTGGTAAAGCTGATAATGAAGATATAGACCAAATTGGTAGAATGAGTGACCTTGCCTATCCAGCCACTACAGATGCAAGCATACTAGCAAAACAAGTAAAAGATTCTTTTGCTGAAAATAAAGACAGAATTGTTGTAATCTTTTCAACCTATCACTCCCTTGAAATAGTCTCAATAGCTCAACTTAAATATGGCATGCAAGATATAGATATAACTATCTGCGATGAGGCTCATAGAACAGCTGGTGGTAATTTAGTTAATGAAGAAGAATCTAAATTTACACGCATTCATAAAGATGAATTTATAAAATCCACAAAACGCCTTTATATGACAGCTACTCCTAAAATCTATGCAGGAGATGCACTAGAACAAAAAGAAAGAGGCGAGGCTATCATCTACTCTATGGATGATGAAAGTATATATGGTCCTAAATTTGATATCTTATCCTTTACAGAAGCAGTACGTCTTAATTGCTTAGTTGATTATAAAGTAATTGTGCTTACTGTAGATGAAAGCGTTGTTGGTAATAGCTTTATTAATGATGCTATAGCTGAAGGTGGTCTTTCTATACCTCATGCAGCTAAAGTAATTGGTTGTTGGAAAGCTCTACAAAAGATAGATTTACAAGATGATGTTACCTTAGGCGATGATATACAGCCTATGAAAAGAGCTGTAGGCTTTGCTCAAATTATTAATAAAAGCAGTAAAAGTGATAAGGTATCTTCAAAAGAATTTACTGAACACTTCCAAAGCACTATTGATACATTTATTGAAGATACTATATCTAAAAATAAAGATAATAAAGACTTTAATGAGGCATTATTTAGAGCTGAGCATAATCTAAGATGTGAGTGTCAACATATTGATGGCTCTATGAATGCTCTTGAAAAGACCAATAAGATTGAATGGCTTAAAGAAGAACCTGATGATGATATTTGTAAAATCTTATTTAATGTAAGATGCTTATCTGAAGGTGTTGATGTGCCCGCCCTTGATGCTGTTATGTTCTTATCACCTAGAAAATCTCAAGTTGATGTAGTACAAACAGTTGGTCGTGTAATGCGTAAAGCACCAGGTAAAAGACGTGGTTATGTAATTATCCCTCTTGTTGTACCTAAAGGTCGTGATGCAAATAGTATTATTAGTAATAACGCAGAATTTAAAGTAGTATGGCAAGTACTAAATGCCCTAAAGTCTATTGACTCAAATTTTGGTACTGTTATTGATGGTCAATTAGGTAAGATTGATAAAAATAAACTTGAAGTTATTTGCATATCTCAAAATGCCTTTAATACAAAAACTTTAGCTGAAAAGAAAACTACTCCTAAATCTAAAATTGGTAAAAAAGGTAAAAAAAGAGAAATAAATCGTACTAAAGAGCAAGACATTGTAGGACATCAATCTGCCTTAGAGTTTGAAGAGCATAATATTATTCAGGATGCTATTGAAACTGTTATCGTTAAACGTATGGGCAATAGACGTGAGTGGGAAGATTGGGCAGCTGAAGTTGGTGAAATTTGCCAAGAACAAATAAACTTAATTAAAGATGCTATCTCAAATAAAGAAGACGATCTTATTAATCATAAGTTCTCTAAATATAAAGATGAATTTAGAGCAACTTTAAATAAAAACATTACAGATGATGATGTAATTGAAATGCTAGCTCAACACATTGTTATTAAGCCTGTAATGGATGCTTTATTTAAAAATGATAGATTTTCAGCTCTAAACCCTATTTCTATTGCTATGACATCTATGCTTAGCGATTTAGATAATATGGGTATGCAAAAGGCAACTAAGAAATTAGAAGGCTTTTATGATGCTGTTAAAATACGTATGAAAAATGTTAATACAGCTGCTGAAAGACAAACTGTTATTATTGAGCTTTTTGATAAGTTCTTTAAGCAAGCTTTCCCTAAATTACAAGAAAAGCTTGGTATTGTATATACACCAGTTGAGGTTGTAGATTTTATTATAAATTCTGTATCTGATGTATTAAAGACAGAATTTAACTCATCTATTGCAGATGATAATGTGCATATATTAGATCCATTTACAGGAACTGGTACATTTATAACAAGATTACTTCAAAGTGGTCAAATCCCTATTGATAGGCTTAGTTATAAATATAAAAATGAAATCCATGCAAATGAGATTATGCCACTTGCCTACTATATTGCTTGCGTTAATATTGAAAGTGCTTACTATGAGCTCTTACAAGAAAATAGTATTGAAGAAGAGTATACAAGTAACAATATCACGGTTCTAACTGATACATTTGAAGATAAGAATAATGATATTATTTTTGAGTCAAAGCTTAAAGATAATCATGATAAATTATTAAAAATGAATGATACTGATATTCGTGTGATAATTGGTAATCCACCTTACTCTGTAGGTCAAAAATCTGCTAATGATAATAATCAAAATGAGAAGTATAAAAGGCTAGATCAAAGAATTGCAGAAACTTATATCAAAGAAACTAGTTCAACCCTTAAAGGTAAAACATATGATTCTTATATAAAAGCTTATAGATGGGCATCTGATAAAATAGGAGATCATGGTATTATTGCTTTTGTAACTAATGCAGGATGGTTAACATCTAAAAGTGCATCAGGTGTACGAAAAAGTATGGCAAATGAGTTTAATTCAATATATTTATATCATTTAAAAGGCAATAAAAATATCTATAGTGAATTAGCAAAGAATGAAGGTGGTCCTATTTTTGGTCAACAATCATGTGTCCCTATTGTCATTGCAATATTAATAAAAAATAAAAATATAAAAGAAAAAGGTAAAATATATTTTCATGCAATTGAAGACTTCCTATCAACAGAGGAGAAATTAAACACAATTGCTAAAAATAAGACTTTTAATAATCTTAATTTTATTGAAATAATTCCTGATGACTATGGTGATTGGCTACAACAAAGAACAAGCACCAACAGTAAATTTATCCAACTATACAATAAAGAAAAAAACAATAAAAAAATGGTTTTTAGCAAACCATATGTTGGTATATCAACTAATAAAGATAATTGGGTTTATAACTCATCTATACAGAGCTTAACTGAAAATATAAAAAGAACTCTT
>JARHZF010000048.1 GCA_029258325.1 Anaerobiospirillum sp.
AAGATGTATTCCTTAAGCTTTTTATGAAAATAATCATTTATATAATGAGATTTTTGTATTTAAAAATACCTTTTTATTTTTAAGTTAATTTAAATTTACCCTATAAGATATATATACTACCATTCTAGTTAGCACTATTTTTAGCTCTTAATATAATTAAATATTTTATAAAAATATTAAAAATAATATGCAATATTTTATATAATATAAATAGATATAAAATAAATATTATATTTTAAAAAAATATAAATAAATTTATTTATATAAATAACAATAATGAGATTTTATATATGACTACACTATATAGTAAATATTTTCTTGATAAGACTGACACAGAAAATGTTTCATTTAAAAATGCAAAAGAATGTGATTTAGATGATATTCTAAATACTATTTGTTCTTTTTCAAATCATATAGGAGGTGTTATCAATATATATTTTGATAATAAAGGTAATATTTCAGAAACTAATAATACTATAATTGATAAACTTCAAAAAAGTTTAATTAAAGAAATAAGAAATACTAAAATTATATATCCTTTACTTTATGTAAAAACATATAACTTTGAAATAGATTATACAAAGATTTTAGTCATAGAAGTACCAATTAGTAAGGAAATATGTAAATATCGTGGTCGTATCTTTTATAGAAAAAATGATTTAGATATTGATATTACAGATAATTATGATCTAATTTGTAAAATTTTTAAAATAAAAAATAATAATTACTTTTTAGATACAGTTACTAATTTTAGTTTAGAAGATCTTAGATCTGATCTTATAGAAAGAGCAAGACATATGGCTTCTGCTCAAAAGCAAGATCATGTATGGAAAATCATGTCAGATGAAGAACTATTAAGAAATGCAGGTCTAATTTTAACAGATAAGGAAAAAAATATTGAAGGTGTTACCTTAGCTGGTATTCTTTTATTTGGTAAAGATATTACAATCATGTCAACTTTCTCTTATCATAAAACAGATGCTATTTTGCGTGTAGAAAATGTAGATCGTTATGATGATAGAGATGTCATCATTACTAATTTATTAGAGAGTTATGATAGGCTTTTAGCATTTGGAGAAAAACACTTAAGTGATCCTTTTGCACTTGTGGGAACTCAATGTATTAATGTTAGAAGTTTTATCCTTAGAGAAATAATAGTAAATAGTTTAGCTCATAGAGATTATTCAAGTAAATATACAGCTAAATTTGTTATTGAACAAGATAGACTATTTACAGAAAATGCTAATGTGGCTTATGGCTTTGGTAAACTAAATTTAAATACTTTTGAACCACATGCAAAAAATCCAACAATAGCAAAAGTATTTAGAGAAATAGGTTTAGCAGATGAAATTGGTTCTGGTATTAAAAATACCTATAAATACACAAAACTATACTCAGGACAAGAGCCAGAATTTTTTGAGAATGATGTTTTTCGTACTATTATTCCACTTAAGGAAGTAGCAACTCTTAAGGTAGGTCCTACAACTATAGAGCAACATAATGAAATTAATATAAATTTAAACATTACAAAACAACAAAATGATATTCTTAATTTCTGTATACAACCAAGATCAAAAAGAGAAATTATGGCATATTGTCAATACAAAAATATAAAATATTTTACAAATAAATACATAAATCCACTAATAGAAGATAATCTTTTACAAATGGTTAATAAAGATAAACCAAATAGTAAAAACCAAAAATATATAACTAATAAAATATTTTTACAAAATGGAAGTAATAATAGTAAATAAGTTAAATTATTAATAATCTAGATTAATAAATAGCTATAATGTTAATATATAACATAATAGTATATTTACTTATAAATATCGTGTAGATGTTAAGGACAATATATGTCAACGTTTTTATCCTTGTTTCCACCATTATTTGGTTTTTTTTTATTGATTCTAATAATGGGTTATTTTTTTTATAAATTAAAAAAATTTAAGTAATTTTCTTATTTGAAAATCATCATATCTTTATTAAAGAAAGCACTTTTTACTACAGCATGTAATTATTTATAGAAAGTGCTTTTCTCTATACCTTAATTAAGCTTTAGATATTAACTTTCTTTAATGACTTATGCTATTAAATATTCTATTTATTATATAAAAGTATATATTAAAGCATAAGCAAAAATCTTATCTACTAACTTTTGTATATCAATACCTTTCTATCAAGCATAACTATAAGAAATAGAATAGTTTTTTACTTATATATAAATATATAAAATCACATATTACTAATATAATCTTTTTATAAATACAATTATTTTTATATTAAATCTATAAAAATTAGTTATAAAAAATAAATATGTATTGTATAATACAGCAAAAGATTAACAAAAAGATAAAATTTGTTAACTTTAGTTTTTTTTTGGGAGATTTTTATGGTTTATACATTTACAGAGGCTGTTAAATTAGTCTTATCTAAAGGTAGAATTTTAGATTATAAAGGTAGAGCATGCCGTTCTGAATTCTGGTGGTTTTCATTATTTTCAACACTAGTAAATTTTGCATTCATTCCTTTTATAGCAATATTTGCTTTTATACCTTATATTGGCATGATACTATGCATATTAAGTATAATTGCTTTAATCGTTTTTGATGCTGTACTATTTGTAGCATCTATCTTCCTTGCTATTAGACGCTTACATGATAAAAATTTAACTGGTTGGTTATATCTAATACAATTTATTCCTTTTGGTCCTTTTGTTTTATTAGTTCTTTATATCTTAGAAGGTACTAAAGGTCCTAATAAATATGGTGAAGATCCAACTGAAAATAAGATCAATGTAAAACCTGAAGATAGCTATGTTAATAAGTTTGCATCTAAATTTAAGAAGAATGATAATAACTCATCTGCAAACACTACTTCTTCAACTAATGATGCTAATGCACAAACAGAAACAAAAGAAGAAGATAAAGATCTAATCTTTAAGAATAATCCTTTTGATAAAAAAGAATCTGAAGAGAAAGATACAGAAAATAATACTGCAGATAATAAAGAATCTGAAGAAAAAAATGCAGATAATAATACTGCAGATAATAAAGATAATAAAAACGCATAGTTTTAACTAGTTTAGGTAATAAAGACACTAATAACTTAGTGTCTTTTTTTTACCTAAAAAAAATAGCACCTACTTAAAAGTAAATGCTATTTGATATTGTTTATGTTTATTTAGTTCTTTTTACGAGGATAACTATTTTAAGATAAACTCAACTATAACTCTTTGTTTAATCTCAATATCTTCTTGACTATAGACAGACTCACTATCATTTGCTTTTGAACTTAACATAGGAGCTGCAGCTCTATACATAATAGGTTGACGACCCTCATCAACTAAGATAACTTTCTTAACACCAAAAACCTTCATATCAAAGCCTTTAGCTATTTGATTTGCTTTGTCTTTAGCATCTGTTACAGCAAGCTCTAATGCCTTATCATTATATTTTTTGCTATCTGATACACTGTATTGAATACCACTTACACCGTTAATACCAGCTTTAAGTGCTAAATCAGTTACTTTTGAAATTAAAGTAAAATCATCTAAAGTTACTTTAACATCACGTCTTGCATTATAGCCCTCAAGCTTTCTTACATTGTCATAATAATTATATTGTGGATTTATATAAAGATTGTCTGCAACAAATTTCTTATCATCAATACCTGCTACAGCTACATTCTTTGAAAACTCACGTACAACCTTCTCTACATTATCACGTGCAACTTTTGCATCTTTTTGTGTGTCACTTATATTGAAATTTAATACAACTTCATTTGGTAAAACTTTAACTAAGCCCTCACCATTTACCTCTAATATTGTACCATCTTGTATAAAGTTGTCTGTTTGTGCTTGTACATTTGTTGCAAGTGTTGTACTTAAAGCTAAAAGAGATGCTGCTAATAATTTTTTACTCATACTAAATCCTTAAATTCTATATTTTCGATGTATGTTATTAATATAATAATACAAAATTAGTATTTACTTAGATAGTCTAAATACTAATATCTAAATTAAAAAATTTATACATAAGAAAAAGTAGTGTTTTTTAAACTTTAAAAAATCATAAAGACTACTTTTTTTTCTTATTTTTTACATAAATTAAATTAATGCTGTATATGATACACTTTCACTTAAGAAAATTTTATATACTAACTTTATCTCACTAAAACTTTGGACAAGACCTATGATAAGTAAAATTTTGAAATTTATTATAAAAGAAGTTAAATATTGCCTAAGTTTTAAAGGAGCTTTTGACTTCAAAGGTAGAGCATCTCGTGAACAATTTTTAGTACATTATATTGTCTCTACTCTTTTAATAGTAAGCTCTAAAATGCTAACATCTCAAGATATGAAGGCTATAGCAGATTTTTTAGATGCTCCTATTATTATCCTTCTTCTTTTTGTCATGATTTACACTACCTTTATTGGCTTATCTGCTATTGTAAGACGTGTGCATGATTATGATGGTAGTGTTTTTCTTTGCCTTGCAAGTATTTTTGTACCTATAGTTGGAGTATTTCTTTTCTTTTATTTATTACTCTTTTCAAAAGGTATAGAAGGACCTACTATATATGGACCTGATCCTAAAGGTGGACCTAATGCCTATAATGATTGGGTAAAATTTATGAATAGGCGTAACAAACTTCTTAGATCTAGTTATCATTCATATAGCTCTCATAAGTTATCAAGTGAGGAAGAAAAGCGTATGTATGAGGAAGAAGAACGTAAACGTGAGGAAGAATACAGAAGACAATGTGAATGGCAGAGAGAGCAAGATGAATATTATGAGAGATGGCAAAAAGAAGAGAAAGAAAGAGCTGAAGAGGAAAGACGTAGGCAAGAGGCTACACGTAGAATGCAAGAAGAAGATGAAGAAAGACGTCGTCATGCAGCTGAAAATAATAATTGGTAGAATTGATCCTTTTAAATAAAAGTGCTTATTTTTTTATTTAAAATTCATATCATAAAGATAAATAAAGAGGTCTCTTAATCTTTTTTTACAAAATCTTATTCTTATTTAATATAATGTAAACATTAAGATTAATTTTTAATATTTACATCACTCTTTTTTCTTTTATAGAGCTTTATCTAAAATGCAACAAAGTAAAGATGCCAACATAATAATTGTTATAGTTTTATTATTTTGGTTTGCTCAATACACTTATGTCCCTTACACTACTCCATTTTTACTTGCCCAAAAGGTAGGTGCAGACTTTGTTGGTATGGTTGTAGGTGCATATGGTGCTATTCAATTTTTAGCTAGATTTTCACTTGGTATTTTATCTGATATAAAAAGACAACATAGAAAACTTATGCGTTTTGGTCTTTTAATAGCAGCTATTGCAAGTACCTTACGCCTTATCTATTTAGATGCAAATTCATTTTTAATTGCAAATTTATTTTCAGGTCTTAGTGCCTCAACTTGGATTGCATTTATCATGCTCTATACAAAAGCTTTAGGTGAAGAGACTAGTTTACAAAAAGCTATGGGCTATGTCTTTGCAGGTAACTATGGTGGTATCTTCCTTGCCTTTATAGTATCAACCTTATGTTATAAACACTTTGGCATGGAATCTTTATGTATAGCTGCTATTATGGCAGCTCTACTTGGCTTTGCCCTAACCTTCCTTCTATCTGATATAAAAGATACTACAGTTAAAAAAATACATATAAGTGATATATTAAATACCTATAAAAATAAAAGACTTTTATTTTTCTCCTTAGTTACATTCTTACATCAAGGTGTAGTTATGGGTACTGTTATGTCTTTTTCTACAGAACTTGGTTATCACATAGGTGCAAATGACTTTCAAGTAGGCTTAATCACTATTGTCTATATTCTAGCAGGAACAATATCTTGCTATTTAGCCTCAACTAATTTAGCTATTAAAATAGGTCCTTGTTTTTCAATTACTAGTGTTATGTTCTTATACTTTGTCTATTGTATAGGTGTTCTCTATATTGAAAACATAACCTTATTTATCTTAATTCAAATTATTGCAGGTATATCTTGTGGATTTGTATTTGCCTGGACATCATCAGAGGCTGTAAAAACTGTAGATATAGCTTTTAGATCTACTGCTATTGGATTTTATCAATCAGCATTTGGTGGTGGTATGACCTTAATACCTATAGTCTGTGGCTTTTTAATTCATAAAACAGAATCACTTGCATCTGCTTTTATATTTCAAGGTATTATCTGCCTTATAACAGCAATAATAACCCTTATCTTTTATATAATAAGACGTAAATATAAAGAATTATAAGATAAAAATGAAAAGAGGCTATCCAAAAGATAGCCACTTTTTTCTTTACTTCTTCGTATAAAAATATACAAAAAGATTATATAAATATCTAAACTTTAGATATTTATACTATTTTTTATGAAGTTGTCTTGCACCTTCAGCTGTTGAAATTACAAGCTCAAGTGAGCTTTCTTCATCAGATGCAGCCTCAACACCAGCACCTACTGCACCTTCTAAAATAGGAGCATCAGCTATCTTTACACGTGAACGTAAAGGTTCTTCTAGCATAGCAATTGCAGCTTGTGAGCTAATAACGCCTGAACCTAAGTCAGCTAAAACAACAACACCCTCGCCTTGATCTGCTTTTTTAATAGCATCTAATACTTTTTGAGGATCTGTGCCAAGTTCACCATTTGCATTACCACCTGCAGGATAAATAGGCATTTGTTTGCCATCACGTGCAGATATTTGTTGTACCATATCACAAATTCCTTCTGCTACTTTAGAACTGTGAGACACAACTACTATACCAATCATATAAAACTCCTTAAAACACGTACGCAAGCTATTTAAATAAATATGCCTTTATTATTGTATAACTCATTTTATAAACAAAGCAAAAAAATATTCAAATATTATGATGAGATCATACTGTTTTTACTAAAAATGTGATTATAATTACAAAAAATTAAAAATAAATTAAACAAATTAACAAAATCTGATCTTTTTTTAGTTTTATTTTGCACTTTTTGTATGCAATATATATGTAATACTAAAGTTAAGTTTATTCTTGAATAATGTTTATTAAAATTATATAAGTTCTGTATATTTTTTTTATATGGTGATGTGTAAGCTTACAAAGATAAGTTACACATTACCCTATGTGACTACTCATATTTAGATATGCTTTCATATAAAGATAGACGAGTATTTTTCTTTTTATCAGAAGTAGAACCTTTATACTCACTATCTCCTGTATCCCTTTCATGTTTATCTTTACTAAAAGCTTTTACTTTATAATCATTTGCATCATGCTCTTTATTTTTTGAAGCATCGACAGATTCAGAGCTTTCATTTGAAGCATTGGTTTGTCCAACACGACGTCTAAAAACTAAATCCCTTGGCATTAAAGGAGGTCTTGTTAAAATGCTATATATAAAGTCCATATCATATCCTCCTCTTTATATTTTGTATGTTACATATAAATAATACTCCTCTCTTTATTATATTAACGACAAAAATTTTTCTAAAATAATATTTTCACAAAAAAGATACATAAATATATACTTTTGTTAAAAAATAAAGCAAATTGTAAAGATGTTTTAGCTATTTTATTACAGTGCTTAAAAGAAGATTACAGCTATATTCTTTTAAAAATAAACTATATTTAAAAAAAATGAAGGTGAGATTTTATTATGAATGGTGTAGTAATTTTAATAATAAGTCTTCTAGCTCTAGCCCTCGCTTCTATATTTATACATAAAGATTATGTAGGACTTCTTTTATTTATAGTAGCAATTTATCTTATTTTTAAATAAATATACTGTACATAATGCACATATTGTATGGTTATAAAAAACCATTTAAAATCAAGCTTAACTTTGAATAAAAAAAATCAATTTTTATAAAAAATTTAACAAAAAATTATCATTTATCTATAAAAATCAATAACTTTTATAAAAATAAACAATGTTATATTAATTCTTTTTTGTCAAGAAAATTTTTGACATAAAATAGTTGTAAAAATAAATTTAAAAATAAATAATTTTATTTAAAATCAAAGAGGTTGCATTTTTTCTTTATTATGGTTAATAAAAACCATTGATTTATGTTTTTATAGTTTTATAATAAAAAACATAAGAAATAAACAGTAAAAAAGAAATCTGATTTCCGAGGTCACTCTCTTTTTTACATTTGTATATAAAGTTGTTTTTAACCATGCTCAATTGAGCTTTAGGAGAAAATAAATGCAACCAACTCATATTATAAATGAACATTGCACTAAAAATAAATCTTTTTTCATCTATGACTTAGGTCGTGTACTTCAACACTATTACAACTTAGAGTTTAAATCTGATGATTTAATACTTACTGCTATTGCAGCTTATACCTATGAAATAGCTTTAGGTAAAAAAGATGAAGAAATTGATAAAAATCTTATAAGAGTAGTTAATAAATATGTAAAAGATACTACATGTCTTTTACCTTTATTCGAAAAATACTCTGCTGAAGATATAGCATGTGCTCTATTGCAAACTAATAAACCTATCTTTAAAGATACTAACTTGCTTTGCAAAGATAGTATCTTAGCTTTAGTAGATAAGTTTTTAGATATTAAAGATGATGAGATTGTTTGTGACTTAAATACAAATAGCTTTGCTTTATTACAAGATCTAAGCTTAAAGTATACAAATACTAAGTTCTTTACCTCTAATATAAGTAATCTTCTTAATACTATATTTAACATTAAAACTAAGATCTTAAATAGCAATATGTATACTGATGGTAAAGATTTCTTAGATTTTTATCATATACATAGTCAAGATAAGTTTGATAAAGTATTTTATTATGCACAAAATACATACTTCTCCTCATATGATAGAAGAGATGGTTCTTTATGTAATTTTGCAAAATTATCTAGTACTTTAGATTTTGAGAGAAATATAAGTCCTACAATTAAGAACTTACATCTTGCTATGCACATGCTTAAAGATACAGGTAAGGTTGTAGCTTTAATCCCTACTAGCAATCTCTTAAAAGCAGATGATAAAACATCTAACTTTAAGAGCTTAATAGACAAGAACTATGTTGAAGCAGTCATAAGCCTTGCAAATGAGTTCTTTAATGGTGGCAGAACCTTATATAAGTCCTCTATGTCTTTAGTTATCCTAAGCCATAATAATGATAAAGTACGTCTTTTAGACTTAAGCGATAAAGCTAAAATAAACATTGAGTCTATCTATAATGCTCTATATAAAGACGATCTTAAATGTACTTGTGTAGATTTAGAGACTATAAAGAACAATAACTATATAGTTCATCCTCTCTACTATACATTAGATAACAAAGATTGTTCTTATGCTGTAAGCTTAAAAGATCTTGTTAAAAATGACTTTGTAATAGAGCAAAATGATGAAAAAGAAGCTTTAAGAGCAAAGAGATTAACTTTTAGACTTCTAAGCACTTTTTGTAATAATGACAAGATAGAGAATAAGCATATCCTATCATCTTTTGATCTACATACTATGTCATTTGATCTAAATAGATTTAAATATGACATAAAAGATCAAGTCTCTTTTAAAGAACATTGTCTAAGCATTGATAAAGATATGGTAAATCCTCTTTACTTAAAGGCTTTCTTTAAGAGTGATATAGGCTATAACAGCATCTTAAAAGCTATGTTTAAGAGCCATAACTTTATTTTAGATAGTGATAATCTCCTAAATATAGAGGTTTTATTACCACCTATGTCATTACAAAATGAAATTGCAGAACATTATAAAGATACTATTTCAAAAATAGATAGTCTTAATAAGGAGTTAGATAAGACAATTGAAAGTGTTTATAGTATTTGTAAGAATTTAAATTAAAAATATTTTATATATCTCCTTTTATTAATTTAGTTTAAAATTTACTTACTGTATTTTCTTAAAGTAGCAGTTTATATATAAATTGCTACTTTTTTTATCTACACACACTTAAAAGCTAAGCTTTCTTAAAGCTTTTATAAGATAAAAACTTATATATAGGATATAAAATTACATTCAAAATATAAAAAGCTATATCTAAATAAAAACTTTAATTTCTTAAAACTCAAGAACTTTAAAAAACGCCACTATTTTTTTAATTTTATCTATTTGACTTGTTTTCATAATGTGTATTAATCTCATATAAACTTATTATATAAGGTGGTTTTAATGGCTGATTTTAGTTTAAATACAGAAAATAAAAAACAAAATATTATTCAAAAAGCTATAGGTGCTTTAGGAGAAATCTTTACTCCTATTATTCCTGCTCTTATTTGTGGTGGTCTTATCTTAGGTTTTCGTAACATCATAGGCGAAATTCAACTTGT
>JARHZF010000060.1 GCA_029258325.1 Anaerobiospirillum sp.
TTATTTAATATAAAACTCCATAAAAAAGTTTTATAGAAATTTAATAGAGAAGGATCTTAAGCCCCCTCTCTCTTTTAAATTATTTTAGTTATAAGCAAATTTTAACTAAAAGAAATAATGTTGATGATAACATTATAAAATATATTATAATATCTAAAATCATTTAACTTTTCTCCATGTTAACACTACTACTATAATTATAAATGCAAATTATAGGATATCAACACTTTTTCTAATATCAGTATCTGTTACAGAAAGATTGTAGAAGTCAGCCAATATAGCACCACTATAAGCAAAAAATACTTGTAATAGTATAGTAGGTTTTACTTGTTGTTGATGTTTATATCTTAATCTTCTATTTAGGTTAACTGTAACTTTTCTTTTCTAAAATTAGCACCTATCTAACCTTTGTAATTTTTATACTGTTATGGAAAGCTAATTTTAAACTTTGGATCTTCTGCACCAATAAGTTTGTATAATTGCATAGGTACTTTAGCTATATCCTTACACTTAATATTAGAAAAATTCCAATAATAAAATCAACTTTCTTTTCAATATATTTAAAGATAGCTCTTTTATTAAAAAGTGGAGCAAAAAGATTGACTAAATAAAGGTGCAAATTGTAGATAATTTACACCTAAACTTATGCTTAAAAGCTTTAAACTATAATTTGTATAGGTCTATTTACAATATTGAACATACTTGAGAGTATGTCAATTGATGTCTCTTCATGTAAAGATAAAAGCTTATTTAAAGAAGTCTGATTTATACCTAATTCTTTACATAGATGAATTGGTCTTATACCATCTATAAGCATAACATTACGTAAAGCTATTTTTAAGGCTTGATGATACTTTAAAAAGATAAAACTAGCTTTATCCTCTGGATTTGCAGCTCCTGGAAAGATTTCTTTTTCATCAATAAATGATGTTGCTAGATCTATAATTGCTGATGCACCCATTAAAAGAGCATCATTATAATCACGCCCTACTGTTTTCCATGTATCAGAGCACATAGAAGATGAGCCATCATTTTTAATTAAGACACCAACACCACCATCTATCTTTTGTAGATAAGCTGGATAACATAAGTATTTATTAACAAGAATAGACATTTTTAAACCTAAATTTGAACTTACAAAATTGCTTTTTATTATATATAAAGTCTTAGGTAAAATGTAAATACTACCTATACTTCATCTATATAAATTTATACTTATACCTTGTACCTCCCCATATAAAAAAGGCAATAGATAAAATAAGTCCTAAAAATTCAGCAAAAGGAACAGATAGCCATATACCTAGTTCATTAAATATATGTGGGAAAGTTAATTGACATAAGACTAAAAATATAAAGGTTCTTGATATTGAGATAATAGCTGATACTAAACCATTACCAAAGGCTGTAAATAAAGCTGAACTAAAGATGCTAAATCCCATAAAAAGAAATTGCAAAGCATAAATATAAAAACCACTTTTTGCTATATTAAAAACATTAGTACCTTTATCTGTAAAGACCTCTAAAATTTTATCAATACTAAATATTGATAATGTATAAACAACAAAGGATGTAATTAAAATAAAACTATAAGAGAGGGCACAAATTTTCTTTAAATTAAGTATATCTTTAGCACCATGTTTATAACTAATAATAGGAGCTACGCCTATAGAAAAGCCTATAAAAATGGCACAAAAAACAAATTGCAAATAACTTAAAATAGCAATTGAAGCAACACCATCTTCAGCCCAAAATTCCATAAAAATAAGATTAAATAAAAATGTAGTAACAGCTGTTGAGACATTGCTTATCATTTCAGATGAACCATTTGCACATGATTTTATAAAGAAGATAAAATCAAATCTAAAAGATTTAAAGTAAAGCATTGTCTTTTTAGATGTAAAATAAAAAATGGCAACTAAGGTTGCTAGACTTGCACCTATACCTGTTGCTATAGCAGAACCTAATATACCCATGTTAAATATAGCCATTAGTATATAGTCAAAAAGCATATTAGATATACCACCTACCAAGGTTATAACAAGACCTAAATTAGGTTTTGAGGCTGTTACTAGTAAAATTTGAAAAAGTATTTGTAAAAAGAGCATAGGAGCAAAATATAAAATACCTTCGGCATAACTTTTTGCAAATTCAAATTGAATATTACTTGTACCTAATAAAATTAAGATATCATCTAAAAAGATAAGACCTAATACGCCAAATAAAATACCAATTAGTGTAGTAATACAAACAATAAAGGTAAAAAGCTCTCTTGCTCTTTCAAACTTGCCCTCTCCCATTTTTATAGCGATTAAAGCACTACTACCTGTACCTAGCATAATACTAATGCCATAAAGTATAGAGAGAATTGGATAAAACATATTTTGTGAAGACAAAGCAAGCTCACTTACAAATCTTGATATAAACATACCATCTACAACAGAGTATAGAGATATAAATACCATTGTAATTATGCTTGGGAGGGCAAATCTTATAAGGGATATTGCTGTAAAATCCTTATTAAAAGAGCTATTTTCCATAGTTTTTTAATTCCAAATCAAAAGCATTTGCAAATTTTTGAATGCCACTTGCTATATATTTACACTCATCTTCATTTAAAGCACTAAAAGCTTTAGCTTCAATTTTTTTTGCTATATCAACAATATCTTTTGAGTAGGCATCTCCACTTTTAGTAAAAATTACTAACTTTTCTTTTAAATTTCTGCCTTGTTCTAGTTTTACATAATCTTTTTTAATTAAATCACGAATAACAGTATTTACTGTTTGCTTGGGTATAAGCCATTTATCTGCTATTTCTTTTTGTGTACAAGGACCATTGTCTCTTAACATATAAAGGACAATTAAGGTGTAATAACTAATACCTAATCTTTTAGCTAAATCGCTATATAAAAGTTCAATTTTTACATTGTATTTAGCCATATGATCTATTAAATCTTTGCAATTCATAAAATAAAACCTCAAATAGTCTTAAATCGTACTATATTATAGTACGAAATACGACTATTTTAAAAAATTTTATTATTTAAATTTCTTGCTTTATAATTACAAAACACCATCTTTATTGTTTTAACTTTAAATAAATAAAATGCTTAAACTTAATTTAAAAAATAAACTAGTCTTATCCTTTGTAAGTTCAATCTTGCTCTTTACCCTATCATCTTGTGTGTCATCACAAAAAGGTCTACCCCCTCTTTCATTAGTTGATGTAAGTCAGGAAAATAAAGATGCTAAACTAAAACAATCTGAAGCATCTGAAATTAAAACTAAGATTGATACTATATTAAATACAGAATTTTTTAATAATTACGATATGGCTTCTTTAATTAATGAAGACCTAGATAGATTAGGTCTTTTGCTTGATAATGAAAGTCAAAGCGTAAAGTTAAAAGGACGTGATTTTATCTTCATTAAAGATAAAGATAAAGTAAAAAAAGAAGTAATAGCTAATATTAAGAAAAAGTTCTTATTTGCAACAGATGATGTTTATAAAAAACGTATAGATACTATTAAAATTCCTAATAGCTTAAGTCAAAAAGAAAAAGAGCAAAATCAAATTTTAATGTATAAAAAATACCATGATGATTTAATCATAAACTTTAAAGGTACACGCCAAAAGAGCCTTAAAGATATTAACTTTGAGCTTTATATACAAGGTCTTTTACTTAAAGAAAATAAAGATATGTCAGTCTCAATTGTTATTATGAGTGACGATGAAATCTCATATTTTATTGAAAACTATGAAAAACAACTTAATAATAATTATAAAAAAGTAATCTACCTTATAAATTATTATATGGTTGATGGTTATAAGATCTAAGTAGTACATGTGATACTTTGTTTACAATAATAAAGACAGTATTGTCTGTAAGTTACAATAAATTGGAAATAAACTTAATGGTCACAACATAAAGTTTTAACTTTAAAGTAGTTTTCAAAAAAAGTAGTAACTATCTTGCCTTAAACTAGATCTTTACTACTTTAAAAAAGATATTAAAGATTATGTGTAGTTTTAATCACTTTTGATCTCACAGTTTATAAAAATAAGATGCTTTTTTGCTTAAAGAAATATACTCATATAAATTGGTAAATGTATTACACCATCTTTTACCATTAAATCCTTTTGATAAAGAATATATGAGTTGTTTATTCTATCTTTATATTTAGTTCTAAATTTATCAAGAGATGAGTGCTTTTGATATACAGATGATTTGACCTCTATGACAGATAGTTTTTTTATCTTTTCTTTATCTTTTATAATGAAATCTAACTCCATATTATTTTCTCTATTTTTATTATCATTTTTAGAGTAGAAAAATAATTTATGACCATTAGATCTTAAAATTTGAGCTACTATGTTTTCCATAATCATGCCTTCATTAATATTTAATTTATTGAATAAAATAGCTTTATATAAATTATTTTCTGTATAGTCTTTATCCATAAATGTTTGAGTTACTAAAAGACCTGTATCCATCATATAGCACTTTCTTTTAAAAGAGTCTTTATTCAAACTTAATCCAATATTTATATCTGTAGAGTTATAGCAAGTATTAATAATCATTGCATCATTTAACCACATAAAAGAATCCTCATATTCTCTATATCTAGCTTGTTTTGATATTGAACTTAATCTATATTTTTTTTCTTTTTTAGAAAGTTGACTTGGTATTTCATCTAAAATTGAAATAACTTTATTAGCATAACCTTTTGCAAATTTATAAACATCACTTCTATATAAATTTAAGATATCTCTTTTAATAGAATCTACTTTAGTAAAATTTTTGGTTTCTATATAAGTATTAACAGCTTGAGGCATTCCTCCTACTAAAATATATTGCCTAAAATAATTCATAATTTTTCTATGCAAAGCTTGTCCTAAAGGTATTTTTTTATTAAAAAATTCTTGTAAGGCTGGTACTGTTACAGTATCTCCTAAAGCCCATAAAAACTCTTCAAAATCAAGAGGAAACATTTCTATATGTTTTTCTTCTGAGGGTAGTACTATATTTTCTATATCCTTTTTTAGAAAAGGCATAGATGCTGTTTCTATATAATCATATCTTCCATCTTTAACTAGATATTTTATAAGTTGTCTTGCTCTTGGAAAAAGTTGTACTTCATCAAAAATAATTAAACTATTTCTTTTATGTAAACTTACTTCATAAAAAGCTTGGAGTTTAATAAAAAACAGATCTAAATCTGTACTTTCATTTTCAAATATATCTATAATTTCTTTTGAGACATTTGCAAAATCTATAATTAGATAGCTTTTATATTCATTTTTACCAAACATCTCACAAATATAGCTTTTACCAATTTGTCTTGCTCCATCTATAAGAAGAGCTGTACTACCCTCGTAGGTTTCTTTCCACTCTAATAAATTATTATATAATTTTCTTTTTAGCATAAAACACCACTAAATTAATTAATACTGTCTATAATATATAATACTTTTCTCACGTTTTCATACATCTATTTTATTCCTTATACCACGTTTTCATACATCTATTTTATTTCTTATACCACGTTTTCATACGTCTATTTTATTCCTTATACCACGTTTTCTTATGGAAATAATTCTCTTAATTGAAAACAACTTTATCTTATACATATCTATTCTCATAACTTATGCATTTGTATTTTTATCACGCTCTCTTATATTTCTTTTATTCTTTATATCACGTTTTTCTATCTTTCTTTTATTCTTTTTTTCACGTTTTTCTATCTTTCTTTTATTCTTTTTTTCACGTTTTTCTATCTTTTTCTTATTCTTTTTTCACGCTTTCTTTAATTTAGTTGATGCAAATCTTCCTTATCTTTGTTATAAGTTCTTTTTATCATAGATAAATTCCTATAGTAGTTAGATATAGAGGTAAAGTTATAACATATAAGTCTTACTTTGCTTATAACTTGCATTTATGAGGATAAAAAATGGTTTTTATATTTTATTTATAACCTTTATCAAAAGGCATAGACATGGGATAATCAAGAAAAATCATAAGCTTAATAATATAATAATAAAAAAATATTATTATATTATTAAAAATTATAACTTTTATAAAAAATCTTTTATTTTTCAATAAGAAAATAGTAAAAGTAGTATGCATTATTTACTTTTATTGGGTGATAGAATAATTTTTTAGGTATTTAGGTCATAAGTACTATATAGTTATTGCTCATAAATCTAAAAATTAAAAAAGCAAACTTTTTACGGTTTGCTTTTATAAAGGACTTATCTTCTTATCTATTTATATAGTGTATATATGATCCTAACTATATATATCACTTTAACTATACTGTTACAATACGCATAGAATCAGTATGTCCTGTATGTCCCATAGAAACACCAAAGGCAATAACTAGTTTATCTCCAGTCTTAACCTCTCCTCTCTTTTGGAGGAATAAAACTACATCCTTTAATAAGGCATCTCTATTTGCATAAGATAAATTGTCAAATTGATAGGAGAAAACACCTCTACACATAGAAGCCCATCTTACAGCTTGCTCTGAACGTGAGAATGCATAAATTGGAAGACCTGATCTAATACGTGACATTAATAATGGTAAATGACCTGTATCTGTAAATGCAATTAGACCATGAATGTCCTTTAGGTGATTTGCTGCAAACATAGCAGATACAGCAATAGCATCCTCAGAACCTTCAAATGTTCTATCTGCTCTATAATTAGAACCAGGCATTGATAATTCTGCACCAAGACATACATTTGACATAGCACGTACTGTCTCTACAGGATAATCACCAGCTGCTGTTTCTGCTGATAACATAACAGCATCTGTTCCATCTAATACAGCATTAGATACGTCCATAACCTCTGCACGTGTTGGCATTGGGCTTTTAATCATAGACTCCATCATTTGAGTTGCTGTAATAACAATTCTATCTAAACCACGTGCATAATTAATTAATTTCTTTTGCACTGCCATAAGTTTAGCATCACCAATTTCAACACCTAAATCGCCACGAGCCACCATAACAGCATCAGATGCTAAAATAACGTCACGCATAGACTCTTCTGTTGCAACAACTTCAGCTCTTTCCACCTTAGCTACAATTTTAGCTTCAGAACCTGCCTCTTTTAATAAAGAACGTGCAAGCTCTAAATCTGCACCTGTACGTGGGAATGATACTGCTAAATAATCAACTCCTAGTTTTGCAGCTGCAACAATGTCATTTTTATCTTTTAATGTAAGAGCAGGAGCAGATAAACCACCACCTTTTTTGTTAATACCTTTTGAATTTGAAAGTATGCCACCTAAAATTACTGTTGTATATATCTTGCTACCTTCAACCTTAAGTACTAAAAGCTCAATACGACCATCATCTAAAAGTAAAATATCACCAGATTTTAAATCTTCAGGTAACTTCTTATAGGTAAGACCTACACTTTCACTTGTTCCTTCATGTAGATCTAAATTTGCATCTAATATAAAAGAATCATTATGATTTAATGTAATTTTACCTTCTTTAAAAGAACCAATTCTAATCTTAGGACCTTGTAAATCACCCATAATTGCAACAGGTATATCCAATTTTTTAGATATTTCTCGAACTGCATTTACTCTTTTTTCATGATCTATAAGCTCACCATGGGAAAAATTAATTCTAACAACATTAGCACCCGCTTTAATTAACTCTTCTAAAACCTCAACATTATCAGTTGCAGGGCCTAATGTAGTTACAATCTTAGTTCTACGTTTTTTATTTGACATATAGATATCCTTAGAAAATAAAATTACTTATCACTACAAATAAGTTTAGTTTCTTTTATTATATTTAAAAGGATTTATTTGATTATTTTTTTTCATTTTTTAAGATACATCAAGAAAATAGAGTTTTTTATATAAATAAGTCAATCTCAATTTAATGAATGATGATTTTATTTTTACAAAAAAATATAAATTTTTTTTATAAGTTTTAACTACTTATTATTTTGTTTTTGTCAAAAATAAACTAGAAGAATATCTAAATATTATTAAACATTAAAAATAATAAATAAATACAAAGAATTTGATGTTTTTACATATTAAATTAAAAAATATTTAACATAGATTTAAACTAACTTACAGTATGCAAAGAATGTGTAAATTTTTTTGCTTAAAATGGTGCATTTTTATCTATTTTTGCTTATTTTTGGTTCATTTTATATTTATATTTAATTTATCTAAGTTATACTTTTTTTAGACTGTTATAATATGCCCCGTTAAAATCTTTTAACTAACATTATTTGCAGGATTAAAAAATGGAAAAGAAAAACGAACTTTATCGTGGTAAAGCTAAATCTGTTTATGCTACTGATGATGCAAATCATTACATTATGGAGTTCCGTGATGATACATCTGCTTTTGATGGCAAAATCATTAAACAATTAGACCGTAAAGGTAAGACCAACTGTCGTTTTAACTTCTTCATTATGAAAAAATTAGAAGAAGCTGGTATTCCTGTTCATATCGAGGAATTACTATCAGATACTGAATGTGTAGTTAAGAAACTTGATATGGTTCCTGTTGAGTGCGTTGTACGTAATGTTAGTGCAGGCTCAATTTGCAAACGCCTAGGTGTTGAAGAAGGCTTAGAACTAAATCCACCTACCTTTGAATTCTTCTTAAAGAATGACGAATTACACGACCCTATGGTAAATGATTCACACATCATTTCATTTAAGTGGGGCACTCAAGAGCAAATCAATGAGATGAAAGCTCTATCTTACAGAATTAATGAAATCCTAAAAGAATTATTTGATAAAGCAGGCTTAATTTTAGTTGATTACAAGCTAGAATTTGGTCTATATGAAGGCAAATTAATTTTAGGTGATGAGTTCTCTCCAGATGGTTGCCGTCTATGGGATAAAGAGACAAGAAAGAAATTAGATAAAGATCGCTTCCGTCAAGGTCTAGGCGATGTTATCGAAGGCTACGAAGAAGTTGCAAGACGTATTGGTTGCCCTCTTGATTAAGATTTAATAATAAAAATAAGGTATGGTATTATCTCCATACCTTTTTTGTCTATACTAGATATAACTTTCTTTTTTCTTGTAAAAGAAAGTTATATTAGTTCTAGCTTTCCCCCTAATTCCTATCTTTTACTTTTAACCTTAAACCTATTTCTTACTCTTATCTTTACTATATACTTTTATAATCTTAAGTGTAAAAGTTCACATATATTCTTCTATCTATCTTTTTTTATCTTGAAGTAAAACCTTTTAAAGTTTATTTTTAATTAAAAAATTATTAGTTCATGTGAGACTTACATTGCTTCTCACAAGAGATTACTATGTTGTTTTAAGTAACAACACAAAAATAACAAATACTTCTTGAGTATAAAAGTTCACTCCTATTCTTGTATTTATATTTTTTTATCCTAAAGTTAGACCTTTTAAAGTTCATACTTTCCTTTAAATATGCAAGAAATTAGTATTTTTTTAATGCAAAAAGTATATAAAATAGTGCAAAAATCTTTTTTATTAAAAATAATTCAATACAAAAATACACATCTGTACAGTAAATAAATTTTAGATTTTTAAGAAAATTATTAGATCTAAGATAGAAAAAGTTAAATAAAAACAAACAAATTCAAGTATTTAATTTTTTTTTTAAATATTTATAATTACATACAAGTAATAAATATTTTTTTACTAAACTTAACTTTAAAAGGAACACTAATGCTAGTTAAAAAATTGCTGACTTTTTCTCTACTACCTCTTTTTTTTATAAGTGCATCTTATGCAGATTTCTTTGATGGAGAGCGTGAATTTAACGATCTTAAAGCTAAAGTTCAAGGTAATTTTTCTGATTTAGATAAGGACTTTAGTAAATATGGTAACTATAATAAAGAACGCTCTGAATCTCACTACTCTTATGAAGAACGTACTAAATCAAGCTCATCTTCTGCAAGAATTAATACAGATAGCGTCCTTGAAAATGTAGGAGAATACGTAACTGGTCTTGTTCTTTTAAATATGTTTGATCAAAATCTTGATGATAAAATTAATAAAAGAGTTGAAGCTGAAACTCGCCGTCAACTTGAAGAACAATATAAAAATAATGAAATATATAATAATGTCAAAGTAGCAAACGAAGAGAAAAATCAAAGTTTTGATAATATCTTTGAAAGCGATGATCATATATTTACAGATGATAGCTCTATATTTAATTAAATAAAACTATATAAAGTAAAGTTAGATTTTTTAATTAAAGTCTAACTTTTTTAATTGAAAATAACTTTATCTTCTACATGTCTATTTACATAATGTAAACAAACAACTCTATTGAAAACACCCACATCTTCTACATGTTCATTTACTATAATCACTAACAAACTAAATTAGTAAATGTACTGTAAACTTTAGCAACTACATTTAGCATGAACTTTTACAAACTATTAAGATTTAACTTTATCCTCTTTATAACTTCCTTAAGATTATCTCTATTAGTAGCTAAATTTATTCTAAAAAAATTCCCCTCTATATCAAAACTACTAGCACTTGTTAATAAGATATGACACTTATCTAAAAAGAATTTTTCCATATTCTCTTTAAATTCTACCAAAAGTAAAAAAGAGCCCTCTCTTTTTATTATCCTTATATTGTCCTTAAATAAAGACTCTAACTCTTTTACAAAATATATTTCATTTGCATCTATATAGGCATTTAACTCATCTACATAATAAGCACACTTCATATATGCTATATACATAGCTTTATTTACAAAGGCATG
>JARHZF010000106.1 GCA_029258325.1 Anaerobiospirillum sp.
CTCCTGATGTAGAACCTGTTGAGGAAGATAAAGCTTTAGACAATAAAGCTACAACATCTTCAACTCCTGATTATGATGATCTAGAAAATCTACTTCATGCTCAATATGCATCTCCTGTTGATAGTACAGAGACTGAAGATGCTAATAGTGAGGAAAATAATGCAAATCAAGATGCACAAAATCCTAATGAGCAAACTAATGAAGAAGATGATGATGAGTAACAGCTAAATCATAAAAAAATCATAAATAAAAAAATAAGCTTCATATTAATTGTGAAGCTTATTTTTTAGTACCTTATTCTTTTATTTTTTAACTTAAAAAGTCCTTGTGATTTTTGCATTGTTACTTAAAACAACATAGTGCTTTCTTGTTTAGAAACAACGCAAATATTCCATGAACTTTAAAAGTTATACTTTCATACTGAAAACAACTCTATCTTTTACTCATATCTTTTAGAAAATTTAGCAATATTTCCTTTTATATTGTCTTTAAGTCTTATTACAACAAAATCTTTTGGTACATCAATACTCTTTGATTTAGCATGATCAAAACCAATTTTATAATTAGTTAATTCCTTATGTTGTTCTAAAATATAATTAGGTAAAAAACTAAAAAGCTTTTTACTATCTTCAAGGAAATAAATATATAAATCTAAAGCTTCTTTAGCTATTTTTAAAGATTTATCTTCATCTTTATAATGATAAAGAGCATCTTGTATTAAAATAAATAAAGATTGAGTAGAACCCTCTAACATATAAGCGTTAAAGACATTATCTTTATTTTGATAAATAAGATGATTAACATCTTGCATTCTTTTAGTAAAATCAATCTTAGTATTAATTTCACCTTGGAATAAAGATATAATTTTATCGACAAATTTATTATATTTGTCTTTATCTATAAGTGTAGCAATATCATCTAAATTTAAATTAGGATTAAAGGTAAGCTTATTTGCAAATTCATCTAAAACTTTCTTTTTATCTATATTTTTCCAAGAGCTTGTATCTATACTACTGCTTTGTAGAGATATTGCATTTTGTAACTTTTGACCATCAGAACAGTTAAAAATATTTAATTTTATGTCTTGTTGAAAGCAAAATATTAATCTATCTAAATAATCTGCAGATAGATTATATATATAGTTAGTTTCAACTTCACCACCAAAATTAGCTTCTCTTTTTTGAGATAATATATAGTTTTCAATATTATCTAAAGCACCAAATTTATTGTATAAAGCAGAACTTTTTGCATGAAGGTCATATTCCACTCTTTTACCATTATCAATACCAAATAAATAGATATTATCAAAACCTAAATATAATAAAGATGCAAGACCTAGATTTGATACAAGAGGATTTGTATAGTTAGCACTTTGTAGATGATTTGCTATATTTTTAGTTTTACTATTATTTGCAAGTAAAACATAAAATGGATCGTCTTGTTTTGAAAACATAGCTATATGTTTAAATTTACTAATAGTAATAGGATGAATAACATCTATGGTAAACATAATTACATCATCTAAATAATTAGTATTTTCAAACATAGTTAAAGTTTCAGCAGTAGCAGCAGCACGCTCTACAGCAGCAAAAAAGTCTACTTGCACACCTTCATTATAAAGAGGATCAATAGCAGTACCACAAGCTACAATAATAGCTTTATCTTGATGCTTTTTAATAAATTGTATATCTCTATCTAAAGATGGACCATTACCAATTAAAAATACAGGATTTTTTGTTATATCTTTAGTTAAATGTTTTTTACAATTTAAAAATTTAATTTTATTTTTTACATGATTTAAAGCATGTGAAAGACCAAACAAATTATCATCAAAAAAACCAAGTGATGAGTGTATCTTACTATAGTTTTTTAAGATGTAATTAAAGGTATCTTTTATATCATCTGTTATATTATGGATAAAAAATGATGAACAAGCTGATAAAAACTTACCTTCATTATGGCAAAAATTAATTAAATCAAGTAAGGCATCTTCATCTGTTTTTCCAATACAAAGATGAAGTTTATAGTTATTATCATTTAAGAATATAAGTAAAGATGCATAGTCAAAAGCATATAAAGATGCATAAAATATATCTTCATTTGGCTCTATAACAAATAAATTAGCAATTTCTATATTAGAGTATAAAGAAGATAGGGGATAACCTAAACCTAAACCATATAAAATTAAAAAAGGCATAGCTTTTAAATCATATAAAGTATTAGCTTTATGCTCTACATCTATCTTATTTTTATTAAGTAGATCTACTATTTCATTACTATATCTATGATGTATTTGACCAAAGACATCTTCTTCATATTTATAAAATGTTTTATTTAAAGTTGTTTCTTTTAAAAATTGTATAATATCCTCATCTGTATATGTTTGAGGATTATTACAAGTATAAAAGATCTCCCCTGTATTTTTAAATTGAATATTAGCAACGCCATTATCCATACAAAAAAATTCAAAAGGATTTTTTACTTTATAGTCTTTAAAACGATGATAAATATCAGGTATAAATTCTTTAAAAGCTATTAGATTGTTTTGAAACTGAAATTGTAAATTTTCAAGGAGCTTTTTTTGTAACTCTACTAAATCAAGTAGAGCATTATCCTCAATATCTATTCTTTCGTTTTGCATTTTTTAACCCATTTTATAATTTAAAATTATATGTTTTATATAAGTCTAGCTTCAATATTATAAATTATCTAATTCAATAATTTTAATATTTTTTTATCATAAAAATAAAAGTCTATTAAAGAAACTACCATACAAGATGTTTAATACATATAAATATAGTGCATAATAAAGAAAAAAGCCTAATTCTATTTTTATAAAATTAGGCTTATAATAATATATTTTAAGCTTTCATCATGGCTTTTGGTAATTTCTTATATTTAAACAAGAAGTAAAGCCTTGATGTGTAGACAAGTGTTGCTGTACTTAAACCACAAATAAAGCCAATCCAAAAGCCTGATGCCTTTAAAGGCTCATCTAAAATTAAACCATAAGCAAGAGTATATCCTATAGGCATAGCTATAATCCAATAAGATAAAATTGTAACCATAAATATAGTTCTTGAGTCTTTAAAACCTCTTAAAATACCTATAGCTATAACTTGAATAGTATCAGGTAACATATAGGTACAACAAAGTAAGACTAAAACACCTGCAATTTCTTTAACTACATCATCTTTTGTAAATAAAGAGATAATATTATCTTTAAAAATAAGAACAGAGACAAATAAAGTAATATAAATAATAGAACCTATAATAAAGCTTGTTTTTACTGTGCGTAATGCTCTATTCCAATGTAGTGTACCCATAGCCTCGCCTACTCTAATAGTAGAACATGTTGCAAATGACATAGGCACTACATAAAGTAAACCTGAAAGAGTGAGGGCAATAGAGTGAGCACCTACAATTTCTTTACCAAATGGACTTAATAAAAATGCAACTAATGAAAAACAAGATACTTCAATTGTTGCTGATAAACCAAGAGGTAGACCTATATGTAAGTATTCTTTAATATCTTTAAAAGATACTTTATGTATACGTCTTAAAACTCTTATATCTTTATAGAATTTAGCTTTTTGAATATAAATAAAAAATAAGATACATGTAATATATACAGTTATAGTTGTAGCTATACCACAACCTATACCACCAAAGGCAGGTATGCCAAATTTACCAAAGATAAAAATATAATTTAAAGGTATATTTAAAATTAAGGCAATAAAGCCAAAGATAAAGGTAGGAAGAGTATTTCCCATACCCTCTGAATATGATCTAAGCACATTAAATAGGGCAAAACCAGGTGCACCTAAAGCTACAGCATGTAAATAACCTTTGGCAATTACTAACATATCTTTATCTACATTATCTGTATAATTATAGATTAAAGGAGAGAAATAGATAATAAGACCAATAAAAAGAGATGTACTAATACAGACAGTAAAAGCAGTAAATATAGTTTTATCTATGCTTTTTAAATCATTTTTACCTCTTAGTTGAGATAATGTAGGTTGAATAGCAAAAGATAAACCTATTAAAAAGAAAAGGGCGGGCCAAAAGAAAGAACCACCAATAGCAACACCAGATAAGTCTGCAACACCAGCCCATCCTGCCATAATTGTATCAGCTACAGACATGGCAGTTTGTGCAAGCTGTCCTAAAATAATTGGTATAAATAGTTTTATTAATCTTTTACTTTCTGATTTAAAGGATGGAACTATCTCATCTAAAGTATGATCTTGAGTCATAATAGCCTTTATATAAAAGAAAAATATAGAGAAAAAATTAGTTTAGAATTTGATATTAATTACAAAAATTATAGCTTATAAAAATAGCTTACATAATTAATATAAATTCAAAATATGTATATTTGAAAATTTACTGTATATCTTTAGTAAATAAAGAATTTTTATTATAGTATTTATTTTTAGTTAAGTAAATTAGAAAGTTAGACTAACAAATGTAAAAAATGCAGATTTTGACATCTGCATTTCTCTTTTTATATTTAAATTTTAGTGAACTCTATCACCATTTTTAGCACCACTATCTACAGATAGAAGATAGATTTGTTCACCACCTGCACCTGCAGCCATAGCCATGCCTTGAGATAAACCAAATTTCATTTGACGAGCTTTTAAGTTTGCAACTACAATAATTTGTCTACCAACTAGCTCATTAGGATCTTTATATGCTGATTTAATACCTGCAAAGATTTGTCTTGTTTCAAAACCTAAATCTACTTCAAGACGAAGTAATTTCTTTGCACCTTCAACATGTTCTGCCTTTAATATAGTTGCAACACGAAGATCTATTTTGGCAAAATCATCTATACTAATCTCATTTTCAAGAGGTTCATATTCAGAATTTGCTGTATTTTCTTTAGTATCTTTTTTAGCATTTTCTTTATTTGCTTCAATAAGATCTTGTTTACTATCTTCAATCATAGCATCAACCATTTCTTTTTCAATTCTTGTAAATAATGGTTTGAACTTATTGATTTTATGATTTAACAAAGGTTTATCAACATTTTCAAATAAAAGTTCATCGTTTAAGAATTCTTTTGCATCATGTGCTACATTTGGAAGTACAGGTGCTAAGTAAGTAATTAAAGCTTTAAAGCAATTTAAAGCATCAGTACATACTTTATGTAATTTGTCACTTTGGCTTTCATCTTTTGCAAGAACCCATGGTGCTTCTCTATCAATAAATCTATTAGCTTCATCTGCAAGTGACATGATAAGCTTAATAGCTTCTTGATAATTTCTACTATCAAAGTTGTCACGTACACTATCTTTAATAGCACTTATTTTTTGCATTAGTTCATTATCATAAACTTCATTTGCAAGCATGCCATCAAATCTTTTATTAATAAAGCCTGCAGTTCTTGAAGCTAGATTTACAACTTTACCTACAATATCTGAATTTACTTTAGCAATAAAATCATCTAAAGATAGATCTAAATCAACAGCTTGAGCTGTCATCTTTGATGCAAAGTAATAACGAAGAGCCTCTGGCTTTAAGTGTTTTAAATAAGTATTTGCTTTTATAAATGTGCCTTTTGATTTTGACATCTTAGCACCATTTACAGTTACATAGCCATGAACAAAAATACCAGATGGAACTCTATAATCTGCTCCATGTAATGTTGCAGGCCAAAATAGGGAGTGGAAGTATAAAATATCCTTACCTATAAAGTGATAAAGTTCTTTATCTGAATCTTTATTAAAGAAAGAATCAAAATCAACATTATTTTTATCACAGAAATTCTTAAATGATGCCATATATCCAATAGGAGCATCTAACCAAACATAGAAATATTTATTTTCTGTATTAGGAATTTCAAAGCCAAAATAAGGAGCATCACGTGAGATATCCCATTGTTTTAGACCTTGAGTAAACCACTCTTCTAATTTATTTGCCATTTCCTTTGGAATAGCATTTGAGTTCTTTACATAATCATGTAAAAAATCATTAAATTTTGGTAGATCAAAGAAGTAGTGAAGAGAATCTTTTAATATAGGTTTAGCACCTGATATAGTTGAATATGCATCTTTTAAATCTGTTGGATTATAAGTTGCAGAACAAACTTCACAATTATCACCATATTGATCTTGAGCACCACATTTTGGACAAGTTCCCTTTACAAATCTATCTGGTAGGAACATGTTTTTTTCTGGATCAAATAATTGAGATATTGTTTTAGTTGAGATAAAACCTTTTTGCTCTAGTTTTTTATAAATCTCTTGAGAAAATACTTTATTTTCTTCAGAGTGGGTTTTGTAATAGTTATCATATGCAACTAAAAAGCCTTCAATATCAGACTTATGTTCAATACCTACTTGTTCAATTAATTGTTCAGGCGTAATACCTAATGAATTAGCTTTAATCATTACAGGTGTGCCATGACAATCATCTGCACAAACAAAGTATACTTCATGATTTTGTGAACGTTGAAATCTAACAAAAATATCTGATTGAATATGCTCTAACATGTGACCTAAATGTATAGGTCCATTTGCATAAGGAAGAGCAGATGTAACAAGAATAGAACGCTTTTTAGTCATTGTCTATAATCCGTGAATCTATAAAAAAGAAATTAACTTTGTATTTTAATGCAATAAGTTTATTTTTCAAATGAAAAATAAAGTACTTTCTTATAAATAAGAACTTATATTGTTATAAAGATGAGTTTTTTATTATTTTAAAGGGCGAGGTTGTGATATAAATTCTATATCTATAGCCTTTTTAAAAAATGTTTTTTGATATGTACCCCATATTAAATATTTAGCATTTTCAAGAGGTACTATATGTGTATCACTAATAATTACATCTATTACATGTTTTTTATTATTAGTTAAATCTGAAAAGATATAGGTAAACTCATCTTTTTTCTTAATAAATTGACCATCTAAAAGAACATAATCTCCATTATGAGCTTTTTCTAATACACCTTTTATAGTATTTTTCTTTTGTTTACTATGAAAACCTTGAGGAGGTTCTTTTGTTGATGGTTGATCACCAAAACCTGTAGGACCTGCATTTAATGTAAAACTTAGTAGGGCAAAAATTAAATAGAAATATTTCATAGAAAAAAATCCGTTTTTCTTATTATTTTAGCAAAAGCTAAATTAGTTTTTTCTTAGAAAAATAAAGCCTGTATTTTAAACAAATTATCTTTGATATAAATAATGTTTAAGAATTTTTACAATCTACTATATACAATTTACTATATAGTACATTTTATTTTTAGTATAAAAAATGGTTAATTATCTCTAATTAACCATTATAAAAAGGGAAAGTTTTAATTTAGTTTACAAAATCTCTAACTTCGCCTACATCAATAATTTTCCATTTACCATTAACTTCTCTTAAACGCATATTTGCAATAAATCTATCTAATTCAAAGCCATATGCTCTATTTTTAAATATAACTCTTACTATTTTATCATCAGAATCTTCAGCTGTTTTTTGTTCTGCAGTTTTATCACTTGCTAAGTATGAATTATCAGTAATTTCAATTAAAGAATTTGTACCTTCACAATGTTTCATGCCTTGGAAAGTGCATTCACCTTTTAAATAATCAGTAATAACACTTTCATAATTATTGCTAGAACAAGAAGATAAAATAAGAGCAAGAGCAACAGGTGTTGCTAGTATTAAGGAAGAAAGGGAGGATTTTATCATTTTTTAATCCAAGATTATTTTTTATTAAATCATTTAGCTTTGACTAACTTTAACACGTTTTTTTAATTAATAAAGAAAAATTTTATAAAAAAGTAAAAAATTTTCTATTTTTTGATAAAGATAGAATTTTAGTATTGTGAAAAATATATTTTGTTTCAAATTTTCTTTAAAATGGTGCATATATATTTTATAAAATAAAAAAAACCTCCACAAAAGTGGAGGCTTTACATTAAGATTTGTTATATCTATATTTTTATTACTTTAAGTTAGAAGCAACAAAATCCCAATCAATATACTCAAAGAACTCTTTTAGGTAGTCTGCACGTCTATTTTGGAAATCTAAATAGTAAGCGTGCTCCCAAACGTCAACAGTTAGAAGAGGAGTAAAGCCTTCAACCATTGGGTTTGCTGCATTTGAGGTATTGAAAATCTTTAATTTATTACCACCAGTATGGCATAACCAAGTCCAACCTGAACCAAAGTTTGTTGTTGCTGATGCAATAAAGTGCTCTTTGAATGACTCAAATGATTCAAAGTTTTCTTCAATTAGTTTTAATAAATTTGCAGGAACTTCTTTTTTCTCTGGGCTTATGCAGTTGAAGTAAAATTCATGGTTCCATGCTTGAGCTGCATTATTAAATAGAGGACCTGTTGCTGTTGCAATGATTTCCTCTAATGATTTGCCCTCATAATCAGAATTAGCAACTAATTTATTAGTTGTATCAATGTAAGTTTGTAAATGCTTACCATGATGGAAATTTAAAGTATTCTCTGAAAGGAATGCTAAAGACTTCTTATCATATTTTAGTGCAGGTAATGTAAATGCCATATCCTAAAGCTCCTAATCCTTAATTATTATTTTTAATTCTTATTTGTGTATAAGAATAAATGTTTTTAATCTTATACACAAGACTAAAATCTCTAAAAAGTTGCATATGATAAATGTTTTCATATAAGCTTTAAGAGATGGTGATTTTATAAGTATTTATTGGTAAAGAAACACCTATAGATTTTTCTATTTTAAAATGTGTATCCTCAATTAATAAATCATCTTTATCATCTAAATTTAAATCTTCACCTATAATTTTATTGAGAAGATTTGTGATATTGTGCATAAGCACTTCTATATCACCTTTGTAATTTACAATTTCAATTTCATTCTTACCAAAAATACAAAGACCTAATGTATATGCATTAATAGCATCACTATCTACACTATACATAGTTATAGGAACTATATTAAATATAGCAAGATCGTGAGTAAATATTTTCTTACTTAACTCTATATACTCAGAGCTTTCATAAGTATATCCAGCTAAATTAACAGCAACAGCATTAAGATGACATGTTGCAACTACAGCCTTAATAAATGATTTGGCTCTATCTATAATATCTACATTATTATTTAAGATATTTTCTTTTGTAGATTCTTTTGAGACTGTTGAAATTAGAATATATGCTTTGTGTGTATTTAAAACTTCTTCATAATTGTTAAAGTTTAAATTTAAAGCAGCAAGATCGTAAACAGACTTTTCTTTTATCTGCTCTGCTACAAAAGTAACATTGAAAACAGTATCATCAAAGGTTACAAAATAGCTATTTTCTGCATTTTTACTATATTTTGCATCTATATTAAAATGTGTTTTTAAGCTTTCTATATATTGTTCGATAGAACAAAGCTCTTTTAAAAGGATAAAGGAATACATTATACCTTTATTTTTAAGTAAGCTTTTATCTATAAAAGACATAGCTTTTTGTTGAAGTTCTTTTATTTCATCTGTTTTTAAATCATCGTTAAGTTCAGAGATTTGATTTATAACAGTAGCGTACTCTTCATTATCATAAAGAGATTTTAAATATTCATATGTATTCACTTGAAAACACCTTATGTTTTTTTAAAACAAAGCATAAATTTTAAGATAGTTATCTTATAAAATAATCTTCAAAGAAGTTATCATTATCAAGTTCTTCTTCTTTTTCAAGACCCATATAAGATAGATCTTCTTTCATATTCTTACTTGCAAAATCCTTAAAATCTTTTAGAAAAAACTCTTTATCTTTTTCATTTAGAAGTTCAGCAAGTTCGCTTAGTAAAGGTTTTGCTCTTGTTCTAACATCTTCATTATTAGAAGCTTCATGAATAGTTATAAATATTTCATAAAATTTCTTTTTATAAAAAAGCCTTAAAACATCTCTTTTTAATTGGCTATATATCATACAAATAACCTCCAATACATTATGTAGAGAATCAAACTAATACATAAAAAAGAAAAATTTAATAAGCATAAAAAATTATAACTAATACCTAGCTTATTTTATTTTTAGCTGTTAATAGTATAGGTTTATTTTTTTTCATTTTAAATATATATTTAATTTAAATTTTTATGCTTTAAATATACATAAAAAGTTCATGTGAGATGTACATTGTTTCTACATAAGAAAGAGCTATGTAGTTTTAAGTAACAAAGCAAAAATCACAATGACAAAAAGATCTTTAATAAAAGCATATTAAAGTTTTATTTTTATTAGAACTTAAATATCTAAAAAGATATTACAAGTCTATATTTTATTTATGTATATAAATTTATTCTTAGTCCTATTATATTTTATTTATAAAAAAAATAGGCTAAAAATTTTATTAAACTTTTAGCCCTTTTTTCTTATTCTTTTTGTTGACCATCATGATAGTAAGTACTTTTACCATCAAGTTCGCCATCTTTAAATTTTTGAATATATTTTATATAACCAGATGGATAGTATTCACAAGCTTCACCATCAATCTTGTCATCCTTGTAGAATGATTTTGTAAGTAGTTTACCATCTTCATAATATGTTTTTAGTTCACCATTTAACATATCATTATGATAAGTACCCTCTGACATTAATTGACCAGATTCATAATATTTTTTTATAGGACCTTCTTTTTTACCATTTTTAAATTCTACTTCAGTAAAAACATTACCATTTTCATAGTAGCTTTTTGATACACCTTCTATTAAATCATCTACAACATCTCTTTCAAGTTGTATTTTACCTGAATTAAAATATTCATAATATTTGCCATTTAATTTATCGGCTTTATAGTAGGCTTTAATCTTAAGGTGACCATCTTTGTCATATTGTTTAACCTCGCCTTCTTTCATATTATTTTTATAAAAGACTTCAGTTTCAATTTGACCTACTTTTATGTTGTTATTATCCTCATCTAAAGCATAAACACTTGAGCAAGATAAAATTAAACCAAGTAGAGGGTAGGATATTAGACTATGTTTCATATTAATACCTAATTATTTATATTTTGGTCAAAATAAAAGGTTGAGCGACCTTCTTTTGCGCCATTTTTATAGTATTGTTCTGTTCTTAGAAAACCTGACTTATAATACTCACGTGAGTAACCATCTAGGTAATCATCTTTATAAAGATGTTCACTTTGCAGATTTCCATTTAAATCATAATTCTTTAAAGGACCATTGAAAAGTCCATTCTTTAAAACAGCCTGTAGTGATATTTTACCATTATCATAAAATGATTTAACACTTCCACTTGGCACACCATTTATATATTCAGTTTCAATAACAAGATCGCCTTTTTCATTAAAACGTTGGCAAAAACCATTTAATTCACCATCTTTATAAAAAACAATCTCTTTTAATTTGCCTTTTTCATCAAATCTTTGTGTTTTACCATTTAAGATATTATTTTGGTAATTTTCAATAGATTTAACTACTTTTGTATTTTCATAATATGTTGTAATTTCACCATTTTTTATTATATCTTTGCTAGTTGCAACATTAGTACTTGCAAATGATAGAGTTGGGATTAACAAGAGTAAGTTAAATCCTTTTTTTGTAAAAATCATAAAAATATACCAAATTTAAAGATAATCAATATTCTATAACATAATCTATCATTATATATATAAAATACTTATGAAATACATATTAAAGAAAAAGGCATCTTTTTGATGCCATAATTTATTATTCTTTTTCCTCATCTGTATGAGGATGTCTGTGCATATGCATTTCTTTTGGATTAGGTGCATCTATTAATACTTCAGGTACACCTGCAAATGTTGTAAATTTATTACAAATTGCACAAAAAAGCTTGCATTCCATTTCAGTATCATAAGCAGAGCTATGAGCACTATCGCTTTCAAATTTATATCCAGCTGCATAACATGCTCTTGCAAGAACTGTTTGACCATAAACTAAAGCTGATAAAGACGCTGTATCAATTACACTAAAGTTATGGAAAGGATTTCTTTTATAATTTAATCTTTCACAAGCAGCTTTAATAAAACCTAAATCAAAATGACCATTATGTCCAACTAAGATAGCACGAGAACAAGCTTGTTCCTTTACCTCTTTAGATATGCTTTTGAGCATAGGGACTAAAGCCTCTCTTTCTGTTTTTAGATTTCTGCTTTCATCAAAAGGATCTATACCTAAAAAAGCAAGGTTTGATTCTAATAAATTAGAACCTTCAAAAGGTCGAATATTTGCACTATAGATTTGTTTAGGTGATAAAAAACCTTTTTCATCCATAGATACAGTCATCATTGATACTTCAAGTAGAGCATCAGTTTCACAATTAAAACCAGCTGTTTCTACATCTACAACAACAGGCAAAAATCCTCTAAATCTTTCTTTTAATGTGACAATTGGAGTTGTTTGAGACATTTTTTACTTAACACTTCTAGAAATTAAAAGATACGTCATTTTACTAGAATTTATAATAAAAATAAATGAACCTCTTTATTTAAAGAGGTTCATTTGTATTTTTATTAGAATTTTAAAATTTAGATTTTATTTTCTATTACTTTACCACGTACTATGATGGCTTTAATATTTAAGTCATCATCAACTAAAAGCATTGATGCAACTTTATTATTTTCAATAGTACCAAATTTATCTAATATATTAATTGAGCGAGCAGGGTTGTATGTAGCTGCACGTACAGCATCATTTAAAGGAATGTGCATGGTCTTTACTGCAATCTTCATACAATCATATAAGTTTGTAGCAGAACCTGCAATTGTTCCTGACTCTAATGTTGCCTTTCTATTTTTAACAAAAACAGTTTGACCACCTAGGCTATATTCGCCATCTTCAAGACCTACAGCCATCATTGAGTCTGATATTAATATAATTCTATCACTACCAAATAATTTGAAAGCTGCACGTACTGCTGATGGATGAATATGAATACCATCACAAATTAGCTCAGCTTCACACCATTTAGCCTCAGATGCAGCACCGATTGGACCTGGATCTCTATGTGCTAGAGGAGGCATAGCATTATATAAATGAGTTAAGTGAGTAGCACCTGATTCAATAGCCTCTTTTGCCACATCATAATTTGCAGTAGTGTGAGCAATAGAGCAAAGAACTTCATCTTTAATATCTTTAATAGTCTCCATACTATTTTTTTCTTCAGGAGCTATTGCTAGTAATTTAATTAAGCCACCTGCAGCCTTTTGACAGTCTCTAAAAAATTGAGAGCAAGGTGAAATTACATATTTTGGATTTTGAGCACCAACTTTATTTGGAGATATGAAAGGACCTTCCATATTGATACCAACAAAAGATGCACAATCATCTTTTGGTTCAAATTGTTTACCATTTTCACATGCTTTGATAATTTCTTCTTTAGACATAGTCATAGTAGCAGGACAAATAGCAGTAATACCATGAGTTGCTTGATATCTTGCAATATTCTCTAAAGCTTCATTAGTACCATCCATAAAGTCAAAGCCAACAGAGCCATGGAAGTGAATATCTATAAGACCTGGTATTGCCATTAAACCTTTTGCATCTATAGTTTCACTATCAGATGCTGTTTCTTTAAAAACACCATTTTCAATATAGATATCTTTATCTTCAAAAATAAAGTCTTTAGTAAAAACTTTTGCATTTGTAATTTTCATCTATTTATTCCCTTTTCTTTATTTAATAATACCTAAAGCAAAACTCTCTGGTACATGGAAGTTTGGAGTTTCACTATCAACTTTCTTAAATGAGGCAAATTGTTCACGTCCTTTTGTTTCACAAATCTTATAAAGATTAAAAGCAAAAACACTATCAATAACAAAAGGGTTATAGGACATAATCTTTTCAATTAAAGAAGATGGAACAATAAAGTTACACTCCCAACATTGAGGAGTTTTTTTAGCTTTTATATTAAAAAGATTGATCTCATCTAAGGTTAAAGCAATTCTATCTTTTCTATGTCTACCATATTTTATATAGGCAGCTGCATTTGAATTTATCTCAATATTCATATAGACATGTTCATCCATATGAGGACTAAATTCTTTATTTGTTAGAGTATCGTTAAATGCTAGAAATAATTCAACAGCACTATCTTCACACACACGTGTCATATGTTCATGATTTACAGCAAGAGGGTCAACTTCTTGAACATTAAAAGTTACATGTAGACCATCTTCATGACAAGACATTGATACACATGTTGTTGGTACATTTCTACTATGCCATTGTTTTTGTGAAATAAATAAGGAATTGAGCATAGAATTATTATTTTCACCTATAAAAGGTATTGCAATCATATTATTTCGCATAGTTAATCCTCACTTACACACTAAAACAACATATATTTTTATTATAGTCTATAAAATAAATAAAAAGATGCTAAGTAGATCTAAAATGTAAAAAAATTACATTTTAAAAAATAGCTAAAATTAAGACTAATACTTTGATTGTAAATGTTAATTTATATAAATGCCTTTCTTTTAATAATCTTTTTTATCAGTAAAAATGAAAATTTTGTGCAAAAAAAAGGCTTAGATTTTTATTTTTCTAAGCCTTTAGGAGGAAAAATATTATTTAATATTTATTAAAGTAATTTCTTTAACTCATCTGTTACAAATTGAACTTGAGGTCCAATAATAACTTGAACTGAGTTCTTTGATGGTCTTAATACACCACGAGCACCTGCTTTAGTAATAGCAGCTTCATCTACTTTAGATGCATCTTGAACCTCAAGACGGATACGTGTAATACAGTTATCACAAGATAAGATGTTTTCTTTACCACCTAAACCAACTAAAACTTTAGTTGCTAATTCTTTGAAAGAATCATCTTTGCTTGTTTCTTTAGCAGCTTCTTCTGCAGGAGCATTATCAACTGTATCATCTTCACGACCTGGTGTTTTTAGATCTAGCTTGATAATAGCAACTCTAAATACGATATAGAATACTATACCAACCACAATACCTACAGGAATGATAAACCATGGGTTTTGTGCAAGTGGAGTTGTTGATGAGAAGAATAAGTCAAGGAAACCTGCTGAGAATGCGAAACCTGCACGAATAGGTAGCATTACAGTAATCATAGCTGTGATACCAGTCATGATTGCATAGATTAGGTATAGACCTGGAGCTAAGAACATGAATGCAAATTCAAGAGGCTCTGTAACACCTGTGAAGAATGAACAGAAAGCTGCTGATGCTAAAAGACCTAATGTAACCTTTTTACGACCTGGTTTTGCAGTGTGATACATTGCAAGAGCTGCAGCTGGTAGACCAAACATCATTACAGGGAAGAAGCCTGTCATGTACATACCAGTCTCACCAAAAGTACCTGTACCTGCCCAGAACTTAGTTAAGTCAGAGATACCAGCAACGTCAAACCAGAATACTGCGTTTAATGCGTGGTGCATACCAATAGGGATTAGTAAGCGGTTTAAGAAAGCATATAAACCTGCACCTACTGCACCTAAAGATACAATTGACTCACCTAATGTTACAAGACCATTGTAAATTACTGGCCAAATTACAAATAGGATTGCAGATAATATAATTGAGATAACAGCTGTTATGATAGCAACAGATCTTTTACCTGAGAAGAAAGCTAGGAAGTCTGGTAGCTTTGTTTCTGCAAATCTGTTATAACAAGTTGCACCAACGATACCTGATACAATACCAATAAATTGGTTATTGATCTTATTGAAAGCAGGATCTGCATCACCACCTACTAAAACAGATATGAAACCTGGTGATAGTAATGTTTGGATAACAAACCAAGCAACAATACCAGCAAGAGCAGGAGTACCATCACGATCTTTTGCCATACCAATTGAAACACCAATTGCAAATAGTACAGACATATTATCAATAATAGCAGCACCAGCTTTTACTAAGAAGGTACCAAGAATAACCATGCCACCTGAAGCATCACCACCTTGCATAGTGGTAGGAGCTAATAAGTAGCCAAGGCCCATTAAAATACCAGCAACAGGCAAACAAGCGACAGGTAACATAATGGACTTACCTAGTCGTTGAAGATATTGCATCATACACACACCTCTCTTATTTATATCATGTATAACAATAGCTGATAGTTTATAAAAAAAGAAATTTATAGATTAGCTTCTAAAAATTCTTTGGATTTTTCAGATGCTTCTTTTTCATCTTCACCATCGAATTTTAAAATTAAAGTATCACCTTGTTGCATTGCAAGTTTCATTACAGCAAGTAATCTTTTGCCATCAACTAATTTATCTTCTGTACCAATTTGTACATTTGATTTAAAGCCTGACAAAACTTTTACAAGTTGACCTGCAGGTCTTGCGTGCATACCACGAGGATCTGTTAATTTATATGAAATCTCTATCATTTTCTTTTTTCCTTACATTGTTCCATTAAATGGATTTTTACATTGACTAGAACTTTTTAAAACTCTCTCACGTAATGGGAGAATTGAAGATGGGGTTACTGATAATTCATCAAAACCCATTTCAATAAACTTATCTGTAAGTTCTGGATCTGCACCAAGTTCACCACAGATACCACAGAAAATATTATTATCGTGAGCTGCTTTTGCAATCATTTCTAAAGCTATTAATAAAGCTTCATGATGAGGATTATAGAAAGCACCTAAATGTTGGTTTTGTCTATCTATAGCACATGTATATTGCATTAGATCATTAGTACCAACAGAGAAGAAACTAACTTCTTTTGCTAGTTTATCTGCAAGTAAAACAGCAGCAGGTGTTTCTATCATAATTCCAAGTTTTGGATATTTATATTCTATATTTTTCTCTGTAAGTTCTTTTGCAACCTCGTCACAAATTTCTTTACATCTACGTACTTCCTCAACAGATGTAATCATAGGGAACATAACAAGAAGATTACCACGAGCTGCTGCTCTAAATAATGCTCTTAATTGTGTCTTAAAGATTTCAACTTGAGTTAAGCAAATACGTATAGCTCTAAGACCTAAAGCTGGATTTTCTTCATTTGGTAAATTGAAGTAATCACACTTTTTATCTGCACCAATATCTAAAGTTCTTATAATGACAGGGCGTGGACTCATAGTTGAGACAACTTTTGCATAGGCTCTATATTGTTCATCTTCAGATGGATAAGTAGGTTTGCCTATGTATAAGAACTCTGATCTAAATAGACCTATACCTTCAGCGTCATTTTCAAGAGCCATTTCAACGTCATCAGGAGATCCTATATTAGCTGCAGTTACAATCTTATGACCACATGGTGCTATAGTTTCTTTACCGCGAAGTTTTAGTAGTTGTAATTGTCTTTCATAAAACTTCTCTTTTGCATTAATAATCTCATTTATAACATCTTGATCTGGATCTAGTATAAATTCTTGCTTATCTGCATCTACAGCAATAGTTCTGCCTGTTAGATTTTCCTTTGGAAGTTCTGTATTTATTAAAGATGGTATATTCATTGTACGTGCAAGAATAGATGCATGAGAGTTCATGGTACCTTTTCTAAGTACAAAACCTAAAATAAGTTTTCTATCAAAGGAGACAGTTTGAGATGGGGTTAAATCTTCAGCTACTATAACAGATGGTTTAGTAAGCTCAATTGTGTTTTTACCTAAAATAGCACGAGAAATTCTTGAAGTTACATCTTTAACATCAGCAGCTCTTGCTTTCATATAATCATCATCAAGAGCTTCAAATTCACGTGCGTTTTTGATACCTACTTCAAGACATGCTTTAGCAGCTGAAATAGTGCCACCTTTAATTAATTCACGAATAGCATCAGAGATATCAGGATCATCTAGCATCATTCTTTGAATGCCTAGAATTTCAGCTTCTTCCTCACCTACTTCTTGACGTGTTTTTTCTTCTAATAAATCAAGTTCTTCTGCTGCTATAGAAAGACCTTTTTCAAAAAGTTCAAGTTCTTTATCTATAGGTAAAAAAGCATCTTCTAAGGTGCTACTTTCTTTTGGTGCTTCAATTTCAAGAATAGTACCAAAAGTTACACCACTACATGCTGCACGACCTTTGCCTTTTATCATAAACAATCCTTAAAATTTTTAATTATTGTTTTAATTCAATAGTTGCTATTTTTTCAAATGCTTGTATAGAGCAAGGAGCTGTTAAAGAAACTTCACCAAAGTCACTTGCATTACATATAACAACAGGTACAACAGTAGAGAAGCCTTTTTCTTTTATTAGATCAATATCAAATTTAATTAAAGGAGTTCCTTTAGTTACTTCCATATTATCTTCAACTAAAGCAGTAAAGCCTTCACCTTTTAAATCAACTGTATTAATACCAACATGAATTAAAATTTCAAGTTTATCTTTAGTAGAAATAGAAACAGCATGACCTGTTTTAAAAATTTGTTCAATTTTACAATCACAAGGTGCGTATACAACACCTTCTGTAGGTTCAATACCAAGAGTTGGGCCTAAGATATCTTCAGCAAAAGTTGGATCAGGGATCTCGTTTTTATTTACAATTTTGCCATTAACAGGTGAAAGTAATTCAATATTATTACTTTTTGAATTAGAACCGAATATTTTGGCTAATGATTTAAACATAACTTAAGATCTCCTTGATGATTTATAAAATAACTACATATATAGTTATTTATTTAGAAAGATTAAAGATAAACCACCTACAAAATAGATTTGTAAACGTTTTCTTTTCTTTCATGTTTACCTTTATAAATTTTTTTTCATTTTTAGATATTATAAGTAAAGATAATTTTTTAATAGCTTTTTATTTTATTTTTATGACAAAGGTTACAATATTAAAAAATATAGGAAATAAAACTATTACAATTTTAAGAAAAAAACAAAACAAAATTTTTTAAATTTAATTTTTAAAAACAAAATGTTATCTTAAATTTAATACAATAATATTATGTTTTTACTATATGTAAAAATATTTTTCCATGTATATAAATATATAACATATATATTTATGTGTTATTTGTGTAAATATTTTTAATATTCTATTAATACTAAAATATACAAAGAAGAATATTTTTTAAACTTAAATTATTACCTTAGTTGAGTAAAAAAACATTTAAGATAAGTAAATATAAGTAAATAGATTTAATCTTGTTATAATATTGTAGTAATATGATGTATGAATAAAAAATTGTATATGGTCTATTTTATGCTTAAAAAAATAGTATCTGTCAATTAGACGACTATTATAATATTTTTGGTGTTGATATGAATAAAAAGCTATTATTGATAAAGTCTTCAATATTATTACTTGCATTAGGTGCATCTTCATCTTTTGCACAGTTACGTTATGATGTTCCTTTAAATGAAGGTTCTCATAAACTTTGGTCAAATCAATCATCAAGAATTAGCTGTGTATTGTCACATGCTATTATTGGTTATGGTCGAGGTGATTTTTATATAACATCTGGACGTAAAAAGAAAATTTCTTTTGAATTATACCCAAATAGTGCAGTAAGAACTGATTCTGTTATGAGATTTCTTGCAGCTCCTCCTGAGTGGCAACCTAGTGGTGCAAATGAGGAAGAGCTAGGTAAGATTAAGTTATTTACAGGCTTTAATCCTTTTGTTGGTGATACAGTTGCATTTAAAATGCTTCAAAATCTAAGACAAGGTAAAGAAATATTAATGCCTTATGTTGATGATGAGAGATCTAATAATAGCACTATAGTTCCAACATTATCTCCAATGGGCTTTAGACAAGCTTATGAAGAGTTTTATAACTGCGAACAAAAACTTTTAAATATGAGTTATCCTGATGTTCAAATTACTGTTATTAAATTTGAACCACATCAAGATACTATTTATGGCTCTGATATGGAACAAATTAAGTCTCAAATTACTTATATTCAATCAGATGAAGCTATAACATCAATTAAGATTGCTGTTTTTGCCTTTGGTGAGACTAATAATTTTGCAAATAAAGATTTAGCAAAAAGACGTGCTACTAATCTTAAGAAAATTTATACAGATGCAGGTATTAAACCTGAAATGATTAAGGTTGAAACTTACTATAAGGAAAATCTATCTCTAACTAAGAATCAATCTTTAGAGGCAAGTACTATAGATGCACGTAAAGCTGTTATTACTTTAGATAGAGATTCAAACAAGATTAAGTATGATTTAGAAATTAACATGCCTGATGTTGGTCGTTTAGAATAATCATGGCTTAGGGATTTATTGTATATGATTTTTAAAAAACTAGGTCTTTTACTAACAATAATGATTTTCATAGTAACGTTTGCTGTAGGTGGCTATAGCATTTATTACGGTGTTGTTGATTACTATGAAACAGTATCTAAAAAGAATATAACAGAAGCTTTAGTTTCCATTGAAAATGGAGATTATTCTCGTGCTCAAGGTTTTTTACATGCATCTTATGAGCAAGGTGATAAAAAAGCTCTTGAATATCTCACTTGGCTTGAGATTTCTCGTGGTAACTATGAAAAAGCTCTAGTTTATGCTAGAGATGCAACGAGATTTCATCTACCTTCAGCTTATGAGGTAATGGGCGATCTTGCACTTTTAGGCTATGGTAATGCAAAAGGTGTAAATGCTGCTATATCTTATTTTCTACAAGGTGTTTCTTTAAATGAAGATCCTAATGTTGATAAGAGACAATTAGTAGGCGATATGATAGATAGAGCCTTACCTCTATGTAGCTCTGCTGAAGAAGAATTAAGTTTAATTCATGAAGGTCTTAAGTATAATTCAAAATTATCATATCTTGCTATGGGCGATAAGCTTTTTTTAGGTGAAGGTACTGGTATTAATTTTGATACTGCAATTGAGATGTGGAAAACAGCTCTATCTTTAGGTGTGAAAGAAGCAAAGGTTAGACTTGCAGGTTGTTACTTTTTTGGCTTTGGCGTAAAACAAGACGTTGAAAAAGCTATACAACTATATCAAGAGGCAGCTGATGCTAGAATACCTGAAGCTTTATATTCTTTAGGTTTAATAAACTTAAGATTAGATCCAAATAATTTTGATAATATAGAAACAGCAAAAGAATATTTTAGACAAGCTGCTATCTTAAAATATCCTCAAGGTGCTTCAGCTTTAGCTATTTTAGAAATGTCAGATAGACGTCGTTCTTTTTATGACAATATTGAAGCTGCAAAAGAGTGGTTTGATATATCTTATAAGACAGGTGGTG
>JARHZF010000148.1 GCA_029258325.1 Anaerobiospirillum sp.
TTGGACCATCTGTTGCTGCACATACTAGGATTGCACCGTCCATTTGTGCTGCACCAGTAATCATGTTCTTAACATAGTCAGCGTGTCCTGGGCAGTCTACGTGTGCATAGTGACGAGTTTCTGTATCATACTCAACGTGTGATGAGTTAATGGTAATACCACGAGCCTTCTCTTCTGGAGCATTGTCGATTTGATCGAATGCACGACACTCACCACCAAACTTCTCTGATAGAACTTTGGTTAATGCTGCAGTTAGAGTTGTTTTACCGTGGTCAACGTGACCGATTGTACCTACATTTACGTGTGGCTTAGTGCGGACAAACTTTTCCTTTGCCATATTAAATATTTCCTATGAATCAAATGCGAAAAAATGCTCACAGAGCAAAGACACTGGAGCGGGCAGCGGGAATCGAACCCGTATCACAAGCTTGGAAGGCTTGGGTAATAACCATTATACGATGCCCGCGTATATTCTTTTTTTAAAGATGGGCTGAAATGAGGACTTGAAATGGTGGAGGGGGAAGGATTCGAACCTTCGAAGGCAGAGCCGGCAGATTTACAGTCTGATCCCTTTGGCCACTCGGGAACCCCTCCGATTGCTAGCCCTTTATCAGGCCAACTACTTTGAAAAATGTGTTTTGTTTTCAAAGTGTGCATATAATATTATATAACAATTTTAAATGCAAGTTATTTTTTTATATTTTATAAAAATATATGTCTATTAATAATATAAGCTCACTTTTAACTATTTTGCTTAGTATTTGCTCATATATAAAATTGTAGATAAAACAATGTAAATTTTATTTTTGCTATTTACCTTATAAAAAAGATCTTTTTAAGTATTAATATATAATTAGTTATTCAATAAGTTTATATAAAAATTTGTCTAAAAAGAGATTAAAGATTAAGTAAATTATGAGGTAATAGTTATGACTGCACTAAATGAAAATATATTTGCAGACATTATGCCTAATAAAAACACCATAATGTCTATCTTATTTACTGAAGATAATCTTGATCCTAATATCTTTGTTAATGCTATAAAGAAAAGAGCTAATATTGTTAAAGTTAATAATGATAATATAGTACAAACTAATATAGTATTTTCAATCTATAATGACCTATACATTTTTTCCTACCTAAACTTTCCTTATGATAAAAGTGAGATTAAATTAGATACTATCATTCCCCTTTGCAATTATATACAAGAAGATGAAGCCCTCTCTTTAAAAGAGCATAAGTCTTTTGCTCTTATAGCAAAGATGAGTGAAAATATATCTCTTAAGTATAAATATAAAATTTGCAAAAACATAAGTTTTATAACTTATGAAATATTTTTAGCTATTCAAAGTGCTATAGCTACCTTTGTAGCTACATCTGTTGCTCTTAAAGGTCGCTCGTCTTTCATAGATAGTATAAGATTTTGGGAACAAGATATAAAACCTGATTTATATTTCCCTACCTCATCTTGGATCTTAGTCTATATAACAAAAGATAAAGACAAAAATAAAATACTAAGAACAAATGGTCTTAGTGATTTTGGTTTTAAAGAAATTCAAATTACAAATTTAATTTTAGATTTAGATGATGCTTTAGTTTTACTTTATATGCTCTCTATGTATGAAATTACAGGACAAAAAATCTTTAAACATAATGATATTTTAGAAAGTAATGAACAATACATAGCTAAATTTAAAAATAAGCAAGATGGTTATTTAACCTTATCTTTTAAATCTTATTAAGAATAAATTATGTTATAGCTTATTAAAGAATTTATATAAAATCTTATTTTACATTTTCTTTATTAAGCTTAGCTTTTTCTAATAATTATTGTGCCTTTTTAAGATCTTGTTCGACTTCAAAACCTTTTTCATACATAGAGGCAAGATATTAAAAATTATTTTTTAATCTATTTATAATTAAAATTTAATTTATAAGAATTTCTATAAAAGGCTTATCTATAATACTTAAACCTTTAAATATTTTCTTAAAATCAATAAAATTTACACTAAAAACAATATAAGAATATTATATTTGTAAAGCATATAACTCTCTTTTGTTGTATTATTACAACTCATTTTAGGAGATTATTATGCAAGACGTTAATGTAGATGCACCTTTTTTTGAATTTACAGTTCAAGAGTGGTCTAGCTTTGCTCACAATAAAAAAAGCTTAACTTTAACAGAAGAAAAATTACAAGAATGCCTTGCTTATAATGATAAGATTTCTTTAGAAGATGTAGATAGAGTATATCAACCTTTATCAAGACTTTTATATCTTTACTATAGATCACGCCATGATAGATCTACTGTTATAGAACAATTTTTAGGTAAATCTATAGAGTCATCTCCTTTTATTATTTCAATATCAGGTTCAGTATCTGTAGGTAAATCAACTACAGCAAGACTATTACATCATCTTCTTTCATCATGGCCATCAAAACCTAAAGTAAGTCTTATTACAACAGATGGATATCTATATCCAAATAGTATTTTAGAAAAGAGAAATATTTTAAATAAAAAAGGTTTTCCAATATCTTATGATGTGCATAAATTAATGCAATTTTTACATGATGTAAAAGATGGTATACCTAATTTGAAAGTACCTGTATACTCCCATCTTTTCTATGATGTTATACCTGACAATTTTACTATAGTAGATAGACCTGACATTTTAATTATTGAAGGTGTTAATGTTTTACAAAATGGTGCTGACTATCCTGAGATTAGAAATAAGGTATTTATTTCTGACTTTATAGATTTTTCAATTTATGTAGATGCAAAAGAAGATTTCTTAATTTCTTGGTATGTAGATAGATTTTTAAAGTTAAGAGAAAATACTTTTAATTCAAAGGAAAGTTATTTCCATCGTTATGCTCATATGCCAGAGGATGAAGCTATTGTACTTGCAAAGCTTATTTGGCAGAGTGTAAATCATATAAATTTAGTAGAAAATATTCTACCTTGTAAAAATAGAGCAAATTTAATTATAGAAAAATCAGAAAATCATTCTATAAGTAAAATCTTTTTAAGAAAATAAAATTATATAGCATCTTAACATAAAGGCTTTAGGTAAAATTTGTAATATAAGTTTGTATTACAAAATACCTAAAAAGCCAAAAATACTATTTTATAAGTTGAATATGTCCTGATATTATCTCTATTTTATAAATATTATTATCCTTATCTTTTACTTGTAAATAACCTTTTGAAGATAGACCACAAGCAACACCTTTTATAATATCATTGCCACTTTTAACTTCTATTTTTTTATTAACTAAGTAGTCGTATTTATTAAATTCATCTAAAAAAGGTTCTACACCTGTTTTCTTAAAGTTTAAAACATATTCTTTTACTTTATTAATAATAGCAACACAAAGTGTACTTCTATTTAAAGTTAGATCTAAATTATTTGCTTTTATATATTCTTCTAAAGATATGTGATTAAAACTATTATCTTCATATGTATTTTTATAAACATTAAGACCAATACCTATAATTGCATACAAAGATTTATCTACAGGAGTAGACTCAATTAAAATACCACCTAATTTTTTATCTTCAATAAAGATATCATTGGGCCATTTTAAAGAGCATTTAATTCCCATTTCTTCTAGAACTTTAACTATAGCAATACCAACAACAATAGAAAGACCTTCTACATCTTTTATCTTTTTATATATAGAACATATAGATAAAGTTAAACTTGTAGCTATAGAGCTATGCCATTTATGATCTTGTCTACCTCTACCTTTAGTTTGTATTTCACAGACAATAGCATCACCTGATACTAAATTATCTGTATTTGAGAGCATTTCACTATTAGTAGATAAAAGAGAACCAATAACAGCTGTTCTACCTTTGCCTTTAGTTGTTTTATAAAGGATATTTGCATCAAGTAAATCAAGTTTTTCTTTTAAAGATACAACATCATCTTTAATTAAAATTAAATCTCTTAGGGAATTTATTTTCTCAACAAGGATTAAAACCTCATCTTTGTTATATAAGAGGTTTTGCTGTATAGAAGATAAGCTATCATTTAAACTTTCTTTATTATTTAGATAATTTAAAAGTTTTACAGCTTTATCTAGAGATTTTCCCATAATATCTCTCCACTACGTCCATATATTCTAACTTCAGGATAAAGATCTATATCAAACTTATTTTTTACACAGATACAAACATATTTAGCAATAGATACAATATCAAAAGGTTTTGCATCCCCTCTATTGACAATAACTAAAGCCTGATTAGCCCAAGTACCTGCTTTACCATGTGTAATACCACGGCAACCTGCTTTATCTATTAAAAAGCCAGCTGATACTTTATATGTCCCATTATCTTGTTTATAAATAGGTAAATCTTTAAATTCCTCTTGTATTTTCTCAATCTTATCTAAAGGGACAAAAGGATTTTTAAAAAAAGAACCTGCATTACCTACAAATTTAGGATCTGGCAATTTTAAAGCTCTAATATTAATAATAAAATCTCTTAGATCTTTTGCATTATTTATATCTTTAGGTAAACCAGAATAAGTAAGTTTTGGTTTAAATTCTTTATTTAAATGAAAGGTAATATGAGTAATAAAATAACGTCTATCTTTTTGTTCTTTAAAAATAGAGTTTCTATAAGAGAATTTACAATCTTTTTTATTTAGAGTAAAAATAAGTTTAGTCTCTAAGTCATAGACATCTATACTAGAGATAAAATCACCTATCTCAACACCATAAGCTCCAACATTTTGAATGGGAGCCGCTCCTACTGTGCCTGGTATTGCAGATAGATTTTCAAGACCATAAATATTTTTTGATACTAATAAATCGATAAAATCATCTAAGATATAACCACCACCTACTTTTACTTCAAAGTGATCGTTTTTTTCTTCAATAGATAAAGTTTTAATTTGATTTACTAAAATAGTACCTTCATAGTCCTCTGTAAAGAGGACATCTGAACCCTTACCTAAAATAATAGTATCTTTTGTATCTAATAAGGCTAGTTGTTTAATATCTTCTATATGCATAATATTTTTTGCATATACTCTAAGCCCAAAAGTGTTATAGTTTTGTAAGTTGAGCATAAAACTAGCCTTTTATTCTTTCTATAGTACCGCCTAATTGTCTTATTTTATTTTCAATATGTTCATAGCCTCTATCCATATGATAGATTCTATCTACAATAGTAGTACCATGAGCTACTAAACCTGCTATAACTAAGCATGCTGATGCTCTTAAATCTGTAGCCATAACTTGAGCTGCATTTAAAGACTCAACACCTGTACACATCACAGTATTACCTTTAATCTTTAAATCAGCACCCATGCGAATAAGTTCAGCTACATGCATAAATCTATTTTCAAAAATGGTTTCTGTTATTGTTGATGTACCTTTTGCTATAGCATTTAACACCATAAATTGAGCTTGCATATCTGTTGGGAATGCAGGATGTGGTGCTGTTGTAATATCAACAGGTAAAATATCTCTACCTCTCATATCAAGAGTTATAGAGTTTTCCTCAATAGTGATTAAAGCATTAGCTTCTTTTAGTTTTAATAAAACAGTTTCAAGTAGAGATGAGTTTACATTTTTACAAGTAACACGACCATGAGTTGCAGCTGCTGCAACTAGATATGTTCCAGCTTCAATTCTATCTGCAACAATAGAGTGTTCACCACCTTTTAGCTCTTGTACACCATTAATTGTAATAGTAGTTGAACCATCACCTTTAATATCAGCACCCATCATACGTAAAAAATTAGCAAGATCTACAATTTCAGGTTCTCTTGCTGCATTTTCAATAATAGTTGTACCAGATGCTAAAGTTGCAGCCATCATTAAATTTTCAGTGCCTGTAACAGATACTTTATCCATTACAAAGGTAGCACCTTTTAATCTTTGATTATTAGTGCTTGATCTAATATAACCTTCATCTAAAGTTATATTAGCACCCATTGCAACTAAACCTTTTACATGTAAATCAACAGGTCTTGCACCTATAGCACAACCACCAGGTAGTGATACTTCAGCTTCACCTAAAAAGGCAGTTAAAGGTCCTAAAGCCATAATAGATGCACGCATTGTTTTAACTAATTCATAAGGAGCAACTTTATTATGTATTTTACCTTCTATAACTAAAGAGCCATTTTCATCATAACTACACTCTTTTCCTAAAATTTTAAGTAACTCAATACAAGTTTTAACATCTCTTAAATCAGGAACATTTTTTAATACAATTTTCTCTTTAGTAAGCATTGTACCTAATAAAATAGGTAATGCTGCATTTTTAGCACCAGAGATAACAACTTCACCATCTAATGCCTTACCACCAACTATTTGAAACTTATCCACAAGTATACCCATTAAATTATGTAAAAAACTCATCTATTTTAGCTTTAATATAAGTTTATGTCACTAAGTAAAAGGCTATTATTTAAAGAAAAAAAAGAGGATCTTTTTGTAATTAGGTATCTATATAAAGACTTATCTTTAATAAGATACCTAAATTTTATATTTTAAAAATACTAGTTTTATAAAAAATTATAACTTATCTATTTAAATTATATGGAGTTACTTGATATACATAGTAATTTAACCAATTTGCAAATAACATAGAAGCATGTGATCTCCACAAACACATAGGCTCATTATTTACATCATCATCTTTAAAGTAATTAACTGGAATTTTTGGATTTAGACCACGTAAAAGATCTCTTTCATATTCTAGTTTTAAAGTATCTGCATCATATTCAGGATGACCTGTTACAAATACCTTTTTCATATCAGATGAAGATGCTAAAAAGACACCAACTTCATCGCCATAAGCAAGTACTCTTAAATCTGTTTTTTGAATAATGTCATCAACTTCAATATTCATAAAGCGTGAATGTGGAGCTAAAAACTCATCATCAAAACCACGTAATAAAGGATCACCTGTAAAAATGCGTCTATGTTTAAATACACCTGATAACTTATCTATTCTATGCTTTATAGGCACATCATAAAAAACCTTTAAAGCTGCAGCTACACCCCAACATGAATATAAAGTTGAAGTAACATGTGTATCTGCCCAAGTTAAAATCTCTTTTAGTGTATTAAAGTAAGTAACATCTGAAAAATCTAATTTATCAAGAGGAGCACCTGTTACTATCATGCCATCATAATATCTATTTTTAACATCATTAAAATTCTTATAAAAAGCATTTAAATGTTCCTCTGGAGTATTTTTAGACTCATGTTCATCAATTCTTAATAATTCAATATTTACCTGTAAAGGTGTATTTGAAAGTTTACGCATGTATTGAATTTCAGTTGTTATCTTTTGAGGCATTAAGTTTAAAAATAATAATTCAAGAGGTCTAATATCCTGATGCATAGCTCTTTCTTTTGTCATTACAAAGACATTTTCTAAAGTTAATACTGAATTTGCAGGAAGAGCATTAGGTATATTAATGGGCATATAAAACTCCTTTTTTATTAAACTTAAAAAAATATTAGCACATTCAAAATATGACTTTGCATGTTTTAAATAAATGCTCTTTTTTAGATCTTATTTTTAAAAGAAGTTTTATTTTTAAGGCATAATGTTTAATTAAAAATAAAGATAGGATTTTTATTATGAATATTGAAATAATCTCAACAGGTGATGAAGTTTTAACAGGTTTTATTGTAGACACTAATGCAAGTTATCTTGCAAATAAGCTTCTTGATATGGGTTTATATGTAAAAAGACAAAATACAGTATCAGACAATATACATGATATTGAACAAATATTAGAAGAAAGAAGTCTTAAAAGTGATCTTATTTTTGTAAATGGTGGACTTGGACCTACATCAGATGATAATACCAATCTTGCTTGTGCTAATGTTTTAGGTGTAGAGCAAGAATTAAATACAATGTGGCTTAATAGAATTAAACATTGGCATACAATAAGAAATAGAGACATGCCAGAGACTAATATAAAACAGGCTATGTTACCAAAAGGTGCAACATTAATTGACAATAAAAATGGAACAGCTTGTGGTTTTATGATTAAAGTAAATAAAGCTCTTTGTATTTTTACTCCAGGTGTACCATCTGAATTTAAACAAATGTTACATGACACTATATTGCCTTATATAAAAGAGCACTTTGTTGATAACATAAATAAATCTTTTGTAAAACGTTTATTTTTATTTGGAGTATCAGAATCTGCCCTTGCAAAGAGGCTTGATGTTTATAAATTTGATAAGAGCATAACTATAGGATATAGAGCATATTACCCAACACTTGAACTTAAACTTATTTGTAATAATACTAAAGATTCTATTTATAAGGAGACTTTAGATATTATTAAAAATGAAGTTTTATCTTATTTAATTTGTGAAGATGAATTAGATTTAGAGTTAAAAATAAAAGATAAAATTCAAGATAAAAATGTATATATTTATGACAATTTAACAAATGGTCTTTTAGGTTTTGATTTAGCAAAAGAGCTTAATATATCTTTAAGCTTAAATACAAAATCACAAGACTTTGATATTTTCTCTTTTATAAAAGATAAAGATAATAGTTTTGTTATTAATCTTTTACATATAGAAAATAAAGATAAATGTGAATTTAAGATTGAGCTTTATTTAGATAATAAAAAAATAGCACTTTATCATGCTACTTTAGAGGCGACTTTAAAAAATAAATTATTAGATACTTTAAATCTAATTATAAAAACATTTATCTATAAAAACTTATATAGCAAAAAGATGATAGAACCTGATGTTTGTACTACTTTAAAATGTGATCTAACCTAGAATATTTAAAAAATTTTACTTTATAAAAATACTTTTATCTTAAAACATAGTTAAAAGTATTTAGACATAATATTTAGTACATTTAAGTTTATATATTTAAACTTTTATAGAAGTTTTCATTTGAGTAAAACTTATATAAAACATTTTTATTTAAATCTAAAATATAAGATAAAAACACCTAATTTAGGTGTTTTTATCTAGCAAATTAAATATTAATCACGTTTCATTAAATTATCTTTGTACTTAATCATATACTCTTTTGCCATAAAAGGTGCTTCATGTTGTTTAGCAATCTTTATTGCATTACCTGCTATATAATCTTCAAGATATTGATCATTTTTTAATCTTAAAATAGCATTAGCTAAAGCTTCAGGATCTTTTGGTGGTATTAAAATACCAGTTTCACCATTAACAATAAGTTCAGGAATACCTTCAACATCAGATGCAATAATAGGTACTTTTTGATCCATAACATCTAATAAAATAGATGAATTTGCCTCAATATTTACAGGATAAACAAATACATTAAAAGCTGCTATATAATCTACAAGGTTCTTTTGAGGTCCTAAGAACTTAATATTAGGAAGACCATTTGCATGTTTCTTTAAAAGACCAATATCATCACCTTGACCTATAAATAAGACAACAGCATGAGGAATCTTACTTGATAATTGACGCATAGCATCAATTAAAGTTGCCTGACCATAATGTCTATTTATAAGATCACCTACACAACCTATGATGTAACGACCTTTAAATGCATCATGAATAGCTTTAACATTCTTTTCATGAGCACGTAAAGATGAAGTAGAGTCAGGAATAATTGAAACATCAACCTTATATTTATTAGCAATAGCAGTAGCAATAAGATTTTGAGTAGCAAGAACTTCACTTGCCCATGAAAAAATCATTCTATCTGCAAAAGAATCAGTAAAGGTTTTAAATTCTCTTACTGTAACAATAAAAGGCACACCAAACATTAGGTAGTGAACTACAGCCCAATTTGCACCATGATGATCATGAGCATGTATCATCTTACATTTACGCATGACCTTAAAATGAGCTGAAAATCTTGGATCTGACAAACCGCTTATTCTTAAAATAGAAAGACCAGGTGTACCCTTTAGTCTTTTATGCATAGGGCTATCATCACGACATAGTAGTGTTTGATATATACCAAGACCTGATAAAGATTTTACTAATAACTCAACTTGTCTATGTTTACTAGAGTAACCTCTTTGTAAGCAAACATGAGCTACAGAAAATGCAGCAATTTTAGCCATAATAAAATCCTTAAAAAAATTTAAAATAATATACAATTATGATTAAAATAATTTGTATCATTATAGCATAAGTTTAATAGGTCATGACTTTTAAGAGTAAAAGCGTGTCACTATAGACAACAAGTAAATAAAGTTTATTTATTAACATCACTAAAAATTTACAATTTGTTAAGGATTTTATTTAAAAATGCAAGAAACATTAGATCAAATTATAATTTTTGCGATATCATTCATCGCAAATTTATTTGCATCTGTATCAGGAGGTGGAGCAGGTTTTATACAATTTCCTGTTCTAATTTTAATGGGTCTACCTTTTGCACAAGCTTTAGGTACTCATAAAATTGCAGTAGTATTTTTAGGATTAGGTGCAATTATAAAGAAAAAAAGAAAAGAAGGTAAATTTAATTTAGATAAAAGGCTTAGTTATCTTTTACTTTTAGTTGGATGTCCATCTGTTGTTCTTGGAACATATATAGTTTTACAAGTGCCAGCTCATATAGCAGAAATCTTTGTAGGACTTATTACTGTAGCATCTGGTATATACACTTTTTATAAAAAAGAATTTGGTGTAAAGCATGATTTTGTAATGACAAAAACAAGATTAGCTATTGGTATTATTTTAATTATTTTAATAGGTATGTTTTCAGGATCTTTATCATCAGGTTCTGGTTTATTTGGCACAATGTGTTTTGTTATGGTTTTTGGTCTTGATTTAAAAAGTGCTATTTTACATACAATGTTATTTATAGGAACTATATGGAATGCTGTTGGAGCTATAACAGTAAGTCAAGTAGTTAGTATTTATTGGCCATGGGTACCAACTATGGTTATAGCTACATTTTTAGGATCTTATTTAGGAGCTTCTTTGCTTTATAAATTAAATGTAAATTCAATAAGAATTATATTTTCTTGTGTTTCTTTATTATCTGGTTTTATTTTAATAGGAAAGGCTATTATGTAATAAGAAGGGGCTTTTAAGCTCCTTTTTTATTTTTAAGATCTATAAAAACAAAAAAACCACCCTAAGGTGGCCATTTTTTTTAAGTGGCGGAACGGACGGGGCTCGAACCCGCGACCCCCTGCGTGACAGGCAGGTATTCTAACCAAACTGAACTACCGCTCCACGGTATT
>JARHZF010000074.1 GCA_029258325.1 Anaerobiospirillum sp.
TTTTGTGCTTAAATAGTAGTTTTACTATTTAAGCTTTTTAAGATAATGCATTATCTTATCTTTATCTTTTTTCCTTTTAAATCAAGTAGCTAACCTTAAAAAGAATTATCTTTAAGCTATTTCATATTATCTTTCTTGACCTCTTTTTCTAGTTTTAACTGTTCATAATACTTAAGATTAATGTTGACAGCATTTTCATAAATGCGTCTTATTAATGCTTGCAAATTCGCTCTATCTCTAAATACTTTTCTTACTCATCATTTTTTTAGTTGAGTACATATAATGGTTGTCTTATTAAAGTTTCTTTGCTCTAAAATTAGAACATTTTTTTATAAAAAATCTTTTCTGTTCATAAGAGCATCACATACAAAAAAGTAAAAAAATAACCTCAAAATAAGTTTTAAAGCTTACTTTGAGGTTATGTAAAAACTTATATAAATATATGTTCTAAGCAAAAAGATTTATATATCCTGTTATTAATAAACCTATGATAATAATAGGTAAAACAAATCTATAATAATAGAATAACCAAGATGGTAGTTTAGGACCTTCACCTGTATTACATTCTTTTAGATATTTTTTAAAGCCCCAACCTGTTTTTGAGGTAATAAATAATACAAAAAGAAGTGAACCTAAAGGTAAAACATTATTTGAGATAATAAAATCTTGGAAATCTAAAATTGTACTATTTTCACCTAATGGCTTTATAAAACTTAAAACATTAAATCCAAGTAGACATGGTATGGCCATTACCATAATAATAAAGAAGTTTATTACTACAGCTTTAACTCTTGATACTGCAAATAAATCCATACTCATTGCAACAATACTTTCAAACACAGCAATTAAAGTTGAAAGTGCTGCAAAAAGCATAAATAAAAAGAATAAACCACCCCACATTTCACCAAAGGCCATATTTGAAAATACAGTAGTTAAGGTTACAAATAGTAAAGATGGACCTGCTCCTGGCTCTACACCATAGGAAAAACATGCTGGGAATACCACAAAACCTGCAAGTAATGCTACAGCTGTATCTAAAATACAAATATATGTAGCCTCTGTTGCAAGAGAATGCTTTTTATCCATATATGTACCAAAGATCTGAATAGAACCTTGACCTACAGATAAGGTAAAGAAAGCCTGACCCATTGCTGCCCATAATATTTGTAAAAAGCCTATTTCAGAAATCTTTTCTGTATTTGGCTGTAAATAATACTTAACACCATCAATAAATCCAGGTAATACCACAGAACGTATAGCAAGGAATAAAAGTAGTGCTAAAAGTAAAAGCATAAGTGGCTTTGTTATTCTCTCAACACCACGCACAACACCTAAAGCTACAATACTAAATGCTACCACTACTACTGTTGTCATACAGACAAACATATAATAAGGGTTTGCAAGTAGAGAATTAAATTGTTCTGTAGCAACCTCTTGACTTAAATGCTCTGGAAAACCACCAAAGAAGGTCTTTACACAATAAAATAAAAGCCAACCTGTAATAACACTATAAAAAGACATTAAAATATAAGATCCTGGAATTAACCAAAACTTATTTAAATGCCATTTAGCCTTTGGCTTTTCTAAAATTTCAAAAGCACGAGCAATAGAACGTCTTGAAGAACGACCTAAGGCTAATTCCATAGTCAATAAAGGCATGCCTACACCAAGGAGGAAAACTAAATATATAACTACAAAGATAGCTCCACCATATTGACCTGTAATATATGGAAACCTCCATACATTACCAAGACCAATTGCACATCCTGCTGCAATTAACAAGAAACCAAGTCTTGTTTTAAATTGTTCGCGCTCTGACATTATTTTATCCTTCTACAAAAATTTCTAAATAACCTTGAATAAATAATACAAAAACTACAATAGGAAGAACTATCTTATAATACCAAATTGTTGCTTTTGGGAATTTTAAACCAACTCCTTCATTCATCTCTTTTAGGTAATTATCATGACCCCATCCTCTCTTTAAAAGAATAAATAGGATATAACACATTGCACCAAAAGGTAGAATGTTCTTACTTAAAACAAAGTCATAAGTATCTAAAATAGTACTACCCTCACCTAGAGGTTGTATATTAGACCATAAGTTATAGCCTAAAAGACATGGAATTGATAAAAGTAGAATAACAAGACAATTTATAACAACACTCTTCTTTCTGCTAACATTAAATACTTCCATAGATATAGCTATAATATTTTCATATACAGCAATTAAAGTTGATATTGCAGAAAATAGTAAGAATAAAAAGAAAATGCCACCCCAAATATTTCCAAACTCCATATTTGAAAATACAGATACTAAGGTAACAAATATAAGACCTGGTCCAGAACCTGGTTCTACATTATATGAAAAACAAGCAGGAAAAATAATAAAGCCTGCTAAAATTGCAACTGTAGTATCTAAAAGAGCAATAGTTACAGCTTCATAACCTATAGTATTTTCCTTTGACATATAAGAGCCAAAGATTTGAATAGATCCAACACCTAAACCTAAAGTAAAGAAAGCCTGACCCATTGCTGCTGATAAAACACTTAAAATACCTGCATTTTGAATATTATCTAAATTAGGCATTAGATAATAAGATATACCCTTTTCAAAACCATCTAATGAAAAAGATCTTAAAGCTAAGAATAATAAAAGAGCAAATAATAAGATCATCATAGGTTTTGTAATACGTTCAACACCACGACGTAAACCTAATGAACATACTAAAAATGAGCCTACTACAACTACAATAGTACATAAAAATTGATCTAAAGGACTTGCTAACATAGCTCCAAAAACAGCACCTGCTGTATCTTGATCTATATTTTTATCAATAGAATTTGAAAAAATAGCTATAGTGTAATAAAGCATCCAACCTGTAACTAATGAGTAAAAACCCATTAATATATAGTTACCAGGAATCATCCAAAACTTATTTAAATACCATTTAGTATTAGGTGCTAAAGTCTCAAAAGATTGACCTAATGATTTTCTTGAGGCACGACCTACAGCTAACTCCATAGTTAAAATAGGAAGACCTACTAAAAATAAAAATAGTACATAAATTAAAACAAAGATAGCTCCACCATATTGACCTGTAATATATGGAAATCTCCATACATTACCAAGACCAATTGCACATCCTGCAGCTATGAGTAAAAATCCTAAACGACTTTTAAACAATTCTCTATCTTTAGACATTTTATTTCCTTTTCCTTGGTTTTATGATTAAAACATTATAAGTATTTTAAAAAATAAATAAATTGCATTATAAAAATAGATAAGGCAGCTTTTTTTTATTTAGCTGCCTTATTTTCTTTTATTTACCAAATACCGAAATATAGCTATTTATCAGTAAGAAAATAACAACAGCTGGTAGTACGTATCGATAATAATTGATGCCCCATGAAGGTATCTTTACACCAGAACCTCTGTTTGCCTCTTTTAAATAATTATCAAAACCCCAGCCTCCACGCCAAGTAATATACATTACATAGCATAGAGAACCTAAAGGTAAAATATTAGTTGTAATAATAAAATCTTCTAAGTCTAAAAATGTTGAATTACCACCTAAAGGATGAACATCTTTTAGAATATTAAATCCAAATAAACAAGGTAGACCTAGTAATAAAATTACTACAAAGTTTCCTAATACAGCACGGCGTCTTGATGTTGTAAATAACTCCATAGTAATTGCAATAATATTTTCAAATACTGCAATTAAAGTAGATAGAGCTGCAAAAAGCATAAACATAAAGAAGAATCCGCCCCAAATAGCACCATTTTCCATATTAGAGAAAACTGATACTAAGGTTACATAAATTAAACCTGGACCCTCTGTTGGTTCTACACCATAGGTAAAACATGCTGGGAATATAATTAGACCAGATAATAAAGCTACAGAAGTATCTAATAAAGTAATAGTAATAGCTTCTGATGCTAAAGTTTTTTCAGTACTCATATAAGTACCAAAAATTTGAATAGCTCCAATACCTATAGATAGGGTAAAGAAAGCTTGAGCCATAGCTGCAGATAGAATTTCTAAAATGCCATGCTCTTGCATTCTTTCAAAATTTGGATATAGGTAGTAAGTAAGACCTTCTTTAACACCATCTAATGTAAAAGAACGAAGTGCTAAGAATATTAAAAGAGCAAATAAAATTAACATCATAGGTTTAGTTACTCTTTCAACGCCTTTTCTAAGACCAAGAGCACAAATACAAAAACCTACAGATACTACTGCTATCATATTCATAAGCATAGATGATGGTGACTCTAGCATTTGACCAAAAGCTGCACCTGCATCTTCTGCTGATGTATTTACTCCAAACTCACCTGTAAAACCTTTTATACAATAAAAGAGCATCCATCCAGTAACTACAGAATAAAAAGATAATAAAACGTAATTACCAGAAATCATCCAATATTTATTTAATCTCCAGCCCTTTGCATTAGGTGTTAAAGTTTCAAAAGATTGAGCAAGTGATCTTCTTGATGCTCTACCAATTGCAAGTTCCATTGATAATAAAGGAACACCAAAAATTAATAGGAATGCAACATATATAAGAACAAATATAGCTCCACCATATTGACCTGTAATAAATGGGAAACGCCATACATTACCAAGACCAATTGCACATCCTGCTGCTATTAAAATAAAACCTAAGCGTGATGAGAAATGCTCACGAGTAGACATTAAAAATTTACCCCAGAAAAGAAGACCCGATAATCTACCGGGTCTTAAATTAATACTATTAATAAAAATGCATCTTATTGATGACGTTGTGAAGAGTATGGATCTATTCTTTCTTCACTATCTAAAATAGGCATTTTATTAAGTCCAGTTTCATCTAGCTGTCTTAATATAACTTTTTCTGTGTCTTCTGTCATATTTTCTTCAACTAGTGCATTATTTTCTTGCATAAATGCACCACTAGGAACAGAATTTACTTCTTGCATTAATTGCTCTTCTTCTTTTTGTTTTGCAAGAGCTTTTAATTCATCAGTAATTGCCTTAATAGAAAGACGTATTCTACCTTGATTATCAATTTCAAGAACACGTACTTTAACTGTGTCACCAACATGTAAGTAATCTTCAATATTCTCAACACGTTCATCTGTGATTTGAGAAATATGAACAAGACCATCTTTACCAGGTAAAATAGTAATAAATGCACCAAATTCGGTAATTCTTACAACTTTACCATCATAATCACAGCCAACTTCAACATCTACTAATAACTCATTAATACGAGCAATTACATCATCAGCTGCAGCTGCTGTTGGTGCTGAAATCTTAACAGTACCATCATCTTCAATATCAATTGAAGTATTTGTAGCTGATTGAATATTTCTAATGTTAAAGCCACCTTTACCAATAATATCTTTAACCTTATCTGTTGGTACTTGTATTGTTGCAATACGAGGAGCATAAGGAGATAAAATCTTACGAGGCTCTGGCATAGCTTTGGACATAACTTCTAATAAGTGTAATCTTGCAGCATGTGCATCTGTAAGTGCATTTTGCATGATTTCACGTGTAATACCATCAGTCTTTATATCCATTTGAAGTGCAGTTACACCATCTTTAGTACCTGCAACTTTAAAGTCCATATCACCTAAGTGATCTTCATCACCCATGATATCAGTTAAAATTGCAACGCCATCATCTTCTTTAACAAGACCCATAGCAATACCAGCAACAGCATCTTTACATGGAACACCTGCATCAAATAAAGCAAGTGAGCCACCACAAACAGAAGCCATTGATGATGAACCATTTGATTCTGTAATTTCAGATACAAGACGAATTGTATATGGGAAATCTTCCATGCTTGGTAAAACAGCACGTAAAGCTCTCTTTGCAAGACGACCGTGACCAATTTCACGTCTCTTTGGTGAACCTATTAAACCTGTTTCACCTACACAATATGGAGGGAAATTATAGTGAAGGATAAATCTATCTGTTCTAATACCTGACATATCCTCAAAGGTTTGAGCATCACGCTCTGAGCCTAATGTACATGTAGCAATAGCTTGTGTTTCGCCACGTGTAAATAGAGCACTACCATGAGTACGAGGTAAAATTCCTGATGCAACAGTAATTGGTCTAATCATTCTTAAAGTACGACCATCAATTCTGTTTTCACCAGCTAAAATTCTCTTTCTTACAATATCTTTTTCTAAATCAAAGAAAATCTTTGCAACTTCTTGATCTTTTTCAGCCCATTCTTCTTTTTGAGCTTTTATATGTTCTATTGCATTAGCTTCAATTTCAGCAAGTTTATCTTGACGCTCTAACTTATCAACTATTAAGAAAGCATCACCTACTTGCTCTTTTGCAAAAGTATGTACTGCATCAATTAATTCATGATCTTTTTCAGGTGCAGTCCAATCCCATATAGGTCTATTTACTTCTTTTGCAAATTTTTCAATTTCATCAATTACAACTTGTTGTTGTTCATGACCGTACATAACAGCACCAAGCATAACATCCTCAGGTAGGATATTTGCCTCTGATTCAACCATTACTACAGCTTTTCTTGAACCTGATACAACAAGATCTAAGTCAGACTCATCAATTTCTGATGATAGTGGATTTAAGATAAATTGACCGTCTTTATAACCTACTCTAGCAGCACCTAAAGGACCATTCCAAGGTAAACCAGAACTTGCTAAAGCAGCAGAAGCACCAATAATTGAAATAATATCAGTTGGAACTTCTGGATTTGCAGACATTACAGTTACAACAACTTGAACTTCGTTTACAAAACCATCTGGGAATAGTGGGCGTAATGGTCTATCAATCAAACGTGAAATTAATGTTTCACACTCAGATGCTCTGCCTTCACGTCTAAAAAAGCTTACAGGGATACGTCCTACTGCATATGAACGTTCTTGATAGTTAACAGTAAGAGGGAAAAAATCGCGACCTTCAACTTGTTCTCTACGATTACAAACAACAGTTGCTAATACTGTTGTATCATCCATTGAAGCCAAGACGGCTGAGTCTGCCTGACGACCAATTGCACCAGTTTCTAATGTTACAGTATGACGACCATACTTAAAGGTGCGGGTGATAGGCTTTAAATTCATTAAAAAATCTCCAACATCAAAGACCCTATTTTTTTATATTTCTTACTTTTTGGATCTTCTAAAAATTGGGCGGTCTTAAACCGCCCTCTTGCCAGCCGAATTAACGACGGAGCTTTAGCTTCTCTACGATAGCACTGTAACGTGCAAGATCTGAAGCTTTTAGGTAGTCAAGAAGCTTACGACGTTGAGCAACCATACGTAGAAGACCACGACGGCTGTGGTGATCTTTCTTATTTGATTGGAAGTGTGGTTGAAGGTCAGTGATACGTGCTGTTAATAAAGCGATTTGAACTTCTGTACAGCCTGTGTCTTTCTCATCACGACCAAACTCTTTAACGATTTCTGCTTTTCTTTCTACGGTAATCATATTTATTATTTGCTCCTTTGTGATTTACCAAAATCCTCTCTCCAATCACAAATTCAGAAAAAGGACTTTACAATTTTACCATATTTTCAATTTTTTTTATGTATAAATTTATATTATTTACTTTAAAAGCTAATGAATTTTTCTAAAAATAAAGATAATTAGAATACTATTAATACAAAAGCTATCTAATTAAATTATGACAAAACTTTAATACAAGATTTTTCTAAAAGAGATTATATTTGCTCAATATTACACAATAAGAATACATAAAATAATCTATTTTTTATCTTGTAATAGTAAGAAAAAGAATTAGAAGAGATTTTAAGGACACTCCTTTTTTTTGGAGTGTTATTGATTTTATGTCTTTGGTGGAGGTGGAGGGAGTTGAACCCTCGTCCCAAAAGACCTCATCTTCAGTACTACATGTTTAGGCAGCTCTTTAATCTCGATACCCTACTGCGGAGTGCCACGCGATAGAATACCCAGTCTGATGAAAAATTTAGTGCTTCAACCTCAGACGGAGCATCCACACGATCTAGTGAAAAACTGACCCCACTAAGACCAAGTGTCACTAGAAAGACTCGGAAGTGAGGGCTTTACGCAGGTTATTAAGCTGCTAAAGCGTAGTTTTCGTCGTTTGCGACTATTTTTTTGCGGTTTATTTACGAGGCCAACCGCACCTCGACATGCACTTAGGACTTAGCGCTTCCAGTCGAATCCTGAAATCACCCCCAAGAGTTATTTAAATATTATAGCATAATAAATATCTTAAATATACTAAAGATTAAAAACTCTTTTTCATTATACGACTCTTTTCTCTATCCCATTGTCTATCTTTTATAGAGTCACGCTTATCATGATCTTGCTTACCTTTTGCAACACCAACTTCTATCTTAGCCCAAGAGCCTTTCCAATACATACGAAGAGGAATTAATGTATAACCTTGACGTTGTGAATGTCCAATTAATTTATCAATTTCTTTTTTATGTAATAAAAGTTTTCTTGTTCTATCTGGATCTGATACAACAAAAGCACATGAACTTTGTAATGGATTTATAGTAGAACCTAAAAGTAAAACCTCACCATCTTTTACAATTACATATGATTGAGAAATATTAGCTTTACCTGCACGTAAAGATTTAACTTCCCAGCCTTGTAAAGACATGCCAGCTTCATATCTATCTTCTATAAAATAATCATGAGTGGCTTTTCTATTTACAGCAATTATATTGTCACCACTCTTTTTCTTTTTAGTAGCCATATTTAAAAACCTATTTATATTTTTAGTAAATTGTATAGATTATATAGATAAATTAAAAAAAATTTTCTAAAACTTCATCTAAATATAATGTAATTTTGAAAAATCAGCTATAGATTTCGTATAATGTAATTTAACTAAAATTAAAAATACCTTAAATTAATATTTAAGTGCTAATTGAGGCTCTGACTTTAAAATGACATCAAATAAAGATAATGAGACTAATGAAACATATGCCCAAATCAAAACTAAAAGAGCATATGATCCATTTTTCAAATCTCTATTTACTGGCAGTTTTAGAAATATGTCTATAACTCATAGAGTATATCTATCTCAAGGTCTTATTCTTTTATTTTTCTTTCTAGCAACTTTAATTGTTGCTTTTTTAAACTATCAAGAAAAACATTCAACAGAAAGACTTTTGATGCGAGATATTTTAAGTATAAATAAAACTGCATCTAAAACATCAGAAGATCTTCTTTTGTTAAATAATGAAATCTTCACTTTAACTACTCTTGCTGATAATGCTAGTGCTTTAAAGTTAGAAAGCTTATTACCAAATACACATGATAATATGCAAAATCTTTTAAATAAGATTTCAAATTTAGGAAATCAAACCTTAAGAGATGGTCTTTTAGCAAAATATAAAGGTAAATTATCTAAAGCTATTGAAGATATTCCAAATGGATCAAGAAAATTAATTGCCATTTATAAGGATGATTTAAATAAAGCTCACACTGATGCTCACGAGCTTTCTATAAATATACTAGCTCCTTTAGTTTTATCTATGCAAGAGCTACAAAATGACGCTTTTGTATATGTTCATAATTTAGGAAAATCCTCCTCAAAAACCCTAGAAACAGCTCAAACCTGGCTTTTATATGGTTTTTTAATAGCTTTATCTGTATCTGTTTTAACTCTTTATACCATTAAAAAATCATTAAAAGATGATGTAACTATACTTTTAGATAGTTTAATTAAAATTGCAGATGGTAATCTTGTAGATAAAATTAATATAAAAGCAAGAGATGAAGTTGGCTCAATTTCTCGCTTTGTAAATAACTTTGTTCATAATACACAAAGCACACTATGTGTTATTGATGAAGATATTAAAAAAGTACAACAAATGGTAGAAAAGAATTTATCTGCTATTGATACTACAAGTGATACTATAACTACACAAAGAGCTAAGGCACAAGATGTTTCATCATCTACAATGCTTCTTGAAAGCTCTGTTGAAAAAGTAGCTGAATTTGCTCGCTCAACACTTGCAGAGGTTAAGATTGCAGAAGAAGCATCTGATACTTGTCGTCGTACTATGCAAGACAATATTACAACAACTCATACTCTATCAGATAGACTTAGAGCATCATCTAATGCTGTTCAAGAAGTAAGTGAGATGGGTGATAAGATTGAGTCTATTGTAAAAACAATTTCAGATATTGCAGATCAAACTAACTTACTTGCTTTAAATGCTAATATTGAGGCTGCAAGAGCAGGTGAATATGGTCGTGGATTTGCTATTGTAGCTGATGAGGTTCGTGAACTTGCTAAGAAAACAGCAATTTCTACAAAAGAAGTAAGTAATACTATTAAGAACCTAAGTGTAGCTGTAAGCAATTCTGTTGAGGTTATGGCAAATTGTGAAAGTCAGATGATTGACTCTGTAAATCAAAGTTCAAAAGCAAACTCATCTATTGAAGAGATTATGGGTATTATTGCAACAATTTCAGATATGTCAGAACAAATTGTAAATTCATGTCAAGAACAAGCAAATTCAGCATCTGAAATTAACCATTCTATTGCAAATATCTTAAAACTCTCTGAAGATAATTATGAGAATATGATTAATCTAAATTCATCTATGTCTGAACTTAATGTCCTATCAAGTCAGCAAGAAACTTTAATTAAGAAGTTTAAGATAAAATAAATTAAAAAAAGAGCAGCAAAAAAGTTGCTCTTTTTATTTTACTTAAAATTAAGATAATAAAAAGGCACAAATTTTTGTGCCTTTTATTTGAAATTTACTTTATTAATCAGTAACTTTCTTGAACTTCATTCTATGAGGTTTTGCCTCTTCACCTAGTTCCTTTTTCTTCCACTCCTCATACTCAGTATAATTACCTTCAAAGAAGCGTACCTTACCCTCATCACCATAGTCTAAGATATGAGTTGCAATTCTATCTAAGAACCATCTATCGTGAGAGATAACTAAGGCTGAACCTGGGAACTCTAATAATGCATTTTCAAGTGCACGTAATGTTTCAACATCAAGATCGTTAGTAGGCTCGTCAAGTAGTAATAAGTTACCACCTACTTGTAAAAGCTTAGCTAATTGTAGACGACCTCTTTCACCACCAGATAAGTCACCTACTCTCTTTTGTTGATCTGTACTCTTGAAGTTAAATCTACCAATATAAGCACGAGATGGAATTTCATAATTACCAATCTTTAAAATGTCCTGACCATGAGAAATTTCTTCATAGACAGTATTTTCATCATTCATCTCATCTCTAAACTGTTCAACATAAGCAGTAACAACAGTATCGCCTAAACGTACAGTACCAGAATCAGGTTGTTCCATACCTGTAATCATTCTAAATAATGTAGATTTACCTGCACCATTTGGACCTATAATACCTACTATAGAACCCTTTGGTATTGAGAATGTTAAATCATCAATTAATACTTGATCACCATAGCTCTTAGTTAAATTAGTAACTTCAAGCACAGTATCACCAAGTCTTGGACCAGGCGGAATATATAACTCATTAGTCTCGTTACGACGTTGATATTCAACATTTGATAGTTCTTCAAAACGTGATAAACGAGCTTTTGATTTAGCGTGACGACCCTTTGCACCTTGACGTACCCACTCAAGCTCACGCTCAATAGACTTACGACGTGCAGATTCGGTACTTTCTTCAATCTGTAAACGCTTATCTTTTTGATCAAGCCATGAAGAATAATTACCTTGCCAAGGGATACCCTCACCTCTATCTAATTCTAAAATCCAACCTGCAACATTATCAAGGAAATATCTATCGTGAGTTACAGCAACAACTGTTCCTGGATATTGATGAAGGAATTGCTCTAGCCAATCTACAGATTCAGCATCTAAGTGATTGGTAGGCTCATCTAGTAAAAGCATATCAGGTTTATCTAATAATAAACGACATAAAGCTACACGACGTCTCTCACCACCTGATAAAACTTTTATTTGTTTATCAAATGCAGGTAAACGTAATGCATCTGCTGCTCTTTCTATTTGATTTTCTAGGTTGTGACCATCATGAGCTTGAATAATATCTTCAAGTTTTGCTTGTTCCTTTGCTAGTGCATCAAAGTCTGCACCTTCTTCTGCATAGGCTGCATAAACTTCATCAAGACGAGTAAGAGCCTTTGTAACTTCAGCAAAAGCTTCTTCAATACTCTCTCTAACAGTCTTTTCAGGATCTAATTTAGGTTCTTGTGGAAGATAACCTATTTTTATACCAGGTTGTGGTCTTGCTTCGCCCTCATACTCTTTATCGACACCAGCCATAATTCTAATTAAACTAGATTTACCAGCACCGTTTAAGCCTAGAACACCAATTTTGGCACCAGGGAAGAATGAGAGGGAAATATCTTTAAGAATTTGACGCTTTGGTGGCACAATTTTGCCAACGCGATTCATTGTGTAAATGAATTGAGCCATTTTATACCTCTTACAAAAGTCCCTATAATTCTAACACATTTTTAATTATAAGGACTTTTTGAAAGAGTTTATTTTTAATCTACTTATTTATTTTTATTTTTGTAGTAGATTCATAGCTATTTGAGGACGTTGATTTGCTTGAGTTAAAATTGAAGCAGTTGCTTGTTGTAAAATTTGTTGTTGAGTCATATTAGCAGTTTCTGTTGCCCAGTCTGTATCACGTAGAACTGAACGAGCTGCATGTACGTTCTCATTAACATTATCTTGATTTCTAATTGTTGATTCTACTCTGTTTTGAATAGCACCAAATTCTGCTCTCTTTCTATTAATACCATTAATTAAAGCATCAATACCTGCTAAAACTGTTTGAGCACCCTCTGTGGTAGAGATATCAATACCCTTACCATTTGGAT
>JARHZF010000012.1 GCA_029258325.1 Anaerobiospirillum sp.
AATTTATAAAAGACACTACAAAAAATACAAGCTTTTTAAACTATATTTAAATCATCAAAAAAGGGGCAGTTTTGAGGCCACCCCTTTAAATAACATTATATGTTAACCTATAAGCTTAACCAATTAATGATAGAGCCATTTGTGGTCTCATATTTGATTGCATTAGCATTGAAGCTGCAGCTTGTTGAATAATGTTTTGTTGTGTTAGATTTGCACTTTCATCTGCAAAATCTGCATCACGTATACGTGATCTTGCATCAGCTGTATTCATAGAAACATTTGCTTGATTACGTATAGTTGATTCCATACGATTTTGCATGGCACCTAGGTTGCCACGTTGTTTGTCTAAAACAGCAATAATATCATCAATAGCTTTAATTGCAGCTTGTGCACCTGAAACTGAGGATAAAGCAAATTGAGTTCCTTTCTTTGCATCACCTGCAGCACCTTTGATTGTAACAGCATCTTTTGCAACATTAGCTTGTGATATTAATGATGATAAGGTATAACCTTTTGAATACACTTTTAAAGTTAAAGTATCACCACTATTTGCACCTACTTGAAATACAACAGAGTCTTTAGTAGAAATTGTGCCTGTTGCTTTAGTTGATGATAAAATCTTTTGACCACCAAAGGTTGTTTGACATGCAATACGTGTAATTTCATTTGATAGTTGAGTTGACTCTGCTGTAATAGCTACACGGTCAGCTTTAGTATTTGTACCATTAGCTGATTGTACAGCTAAAGTACGTATACGTTGTAGCATATTAGTCATCTCATCCATAGCTCCTTCCATTGTTTGCATTAGAGCTATGCCATCTGATGTATTTCTATTACCTTGATTTAAACCATTGATTTGTGTAGTTAATCTGTCAGAAATTTGAAGACCTGCAGCATCATCTTTTGCACTATTAATACGAAGACCTGATGATAGTCTTTGATAAGTTGTATTTAAACTATTGGTTGCGTTTGATAGCTTATTGCGACCATTTAATGAGCTAACATTAGTATTTACATATAATGCCATTTTTTATTCCTTTGTTGTAAAAATTATTACTTTATATTTTCATTCTGCAATTACTAACGACTGTAAAAAATAAAACTTTAGTATTTTTTTTATAAAATTCTTTATTTTACAAGTTAATAAAAATTTTACTTTATCATAACAACTCTAAACTATTGGCAATAATTCTAATAATTAAATGTAAGAGTAAATCACAAAACTATTCTTTCTTATAAAGATCATATACACAACTATTTGCAGATATATTTTGCAAAAACTTAAAATATTCTTTCCACTTGTAAGATGCTTTTGTTTATGTAATTAACTTAAAAAGTTGATGAAAATAAAAAAGCAAATCTATATTTATTACAGATTTGCTTTTAATTTTGTGATTTTTATTAAGCTCTTATCTTAAAATAAGTAGTTGAAGCATCATGGAATACTGCCTCTAAATTATTTATCTTTAGAGCTTTAACAACCTCATCTACAGAACGATTATCATTAATTTCCCATTGCTCTAGATTTTTACCTTTATTAGCATAGCCACCAGGTTCAGTTGAAGAACCTGCTGACATTGCTGTTATAGCAAGAGGAGCTATCATATCTCTAAAATTAGCACTCTCTCTTGTTGATAGGTTTAAATCAATCTCATTATCAAATATTCTAAATGCTAAAATTAGCTGAATTAAATGAGCATCATCTACAGGATACTTTACATTAAAACCACCTTCAGCTGGTCTTAAACGTGGGAATGATACAGATAGTCTTGTCTTCCAATAGTGCTCTCTTAAATATAATAAGTGCATAGCAAGAGCACAAGCATCAACCCTATAATCATAAAGACCTAAAAGAGCACCAATACCTATTTTGTCAATATTAGCTTGACCTAATCTATCTGGTGTCTCAAGTCTATATCTCATATCAGCCTTTTTACCAGCTAAATGATTTTCTTTATAAGTCTCTGCATGATAGGTCTCTTGATATACAGATACACTATCTAAACCTAATTCTTTAAGTTCAGCATAATCTTCTGTATTTAAAGGTTGAACTTCCATCTGTAAATAGGCTGCATATTCACGAATTACAGGTATAGTCTCTCTAAAATAAGCCATACCACCACGTCTATCATTTTCACCTGTTACAACTAGAATGTTCTTATAACCTAGATTATTAATAGCCTCACATTCTTGTCTTATTTCATCTACAGTTAATACTGTTCTTTTAAATTTATTATCAGATGAAAAACCACAATATGCACACTTATTTGAACAAAGATTAGTTAAATATAAAGGTAAATACATATTAATAGTACGACCAAAACGACGTCTAGTAATTTGCATTGATTGCTTTGCCATATGCTTTAAATAATGCTTTCTTGCATTTTCAGAGATTAAAGCTGCAAAGTCATTTATATCTAAATTATGATCTTTAGTTAATGCTCTTTCTACATCTTTATCTGTACGAGAGTCAACAAGAGATTTAAACTTGTCAACATCTACTTTAGATAAAACATCATAAAAACTCATTATTTCATTGCCTCTTCCAAGAACTTCTCCATAGGAGATGTTGCACTTGCACTTTCAAATGAAGCTGCAAGACCTGCTAAATAGCACTCTCTACCTGCAATACAAGCATGTTTAAACGCATTTGCCATTAAAACAGGATTTGAAGCTGCAGCTATTGCTGTATTTACCATAACAGCACTTGCACCCATTTCAAAAGCTTCAGCTGCATGAGATGGTGCACCAATACCTGCATCAACAATAACAGGTACTTTGGATTGATTAATAATAATCTTGATAAAAGATCTTGTATCAAGACCACGAGCAGAACCAATAGGAGCACCTAAAGGCATAACAGCTGCAACATTAAGTTCTTCTAATGCTTTACATAAAGTAGGATCAGCATGACAATATGCAAATACTTTAAAACCTTGTGATACTAATTCTTTACATGCAGCATAAGTTTCAATTGCATCTGGTAGTAGATATTTTTGATCAGGATGAACTTCTACTTTAATCCAATCAGTATCAAGAGCTTCACGAGCTAAATTAGCAGCAAAAACAGCCTCTTTTGCATTTCTAGCACCAGAGGTATTTGGCATTAATTTAACACCAAGTTCTCTTAGCGGTTTTACAATATCATCCTTGTAGTTTTGCATATCTACCCTTTTAATCGCCATAGTAGCAATTTTGGCACCTGATGCTACTGTTGCATCATATAAATCTTTTTCAGATGCGTATTTACCTGTACCTACGATTAAACGAGAATCAAACTCTTCACCTGCTAAAATTAACTTATCCATAAATTAGCCTCCTGCAACTAATGAAAAAATATCTAAGTTCATACCTTCTTTTAATATATATTCAGAAAATGTAGCTTTAGGAATTACCACACCATCAACAGAGGCTGCACTTCCATCTAAAGGTATATTCTTTTGTGCAAATAAATCACTTAAAGTCGTATTTTCATCTACTTCTATACTTTGCCCATTTAAAAAGATTTGCATTATATCTACCTCCTTTTTGAGCATATAGGACAATTATTGTCAGCTATTAGTTTTAACTTTTGAACTTTAAAATCTTTTAAAGAAAATCTGTATAAAAAGCCACTATCTTGAAATTTATTAAGAAGCATTTGCAAAGCCATTTGAGCAGCTGTAGCAGACATCATAGATGCAGATGGACCTGTAATACCACTTTTTGCAATACTTGAGGTATCTCCTGTCATACATCTATAGCAACCATGTTCTTTTACGAAGCTATCACTACTATATTGCATAGCCATTAAAAGACCTGTGTAGGCTGCAACAGATGTATGTAAAAAGTCCTTTTTATGTTGAACACAAAGATTAGATATAAGTAATCTTGTTTCAATATTGTCACTTAAATCTGCAACTAAATCAGCATCATGAGCAAAGTCTAAGAAATTATCTTCATTAATTTTTTCAAATAATTCTATATTAGCTCTTTTATCAAGAGCTAAAAGTTCACGTTTTACACATGCTGTTTTACTATGACCTACATCATCTTCTTTAAAGAGAATTTGGCGATGCAAATTACTAATATCAACTTCATCGCTATCACTTATCTTTAAATTTAAGACACCAGCACCAACTAAAAGTAAGGAAAAAAGACCTCCAAGACCTCCTGTTCCTACAATAGCAACCTTTTTATTTTGTAAAATAGAGCGACTATCTTTAAAGTCCTCTAACATTTCTTGTCTTTGATATCTCATATATTATGACGAGGACCCGCTCCTACTAAAGCTAACCATTTTTGAGTTTCATGAAGAGGTTCTTTTGAATCTGTAATAGCTGTAATTACTGCTATAGAACCTACAGAACAATTCATAACATCTAAAGCTTTATCAATCTTAATACCACCAATTGCTACAGTTGGTATTACATCTTTTAACATATCACCTTGTAATTTTAATTTATCTAAACCTTGTGGTTTTGATGGCATCTTTTTAGATTGAGTTGGGAAGATGTGACCTAAAGCTATATAAGATGGTTTTAACTCTAATGCTTTACACATTTCAAAGACGCCATGTGTTGAAACACCAAGGCGTAAATTAGCATCTTTAATCTTTTGAATATCAGCAATTTTTAAATCTTCCATGCCAAGATGTACACCATAGGCATTGGCTTTTATAGCAAGCTCATAGTGATCATCAATAAAGACACGAGCACCATAAGACTTACCTAAAAATACAGCTCTTTGAATTTTTTCAAAAAGATCTTTATCATCTTTATCTTTAATTCTAAGTTGTATAGTTTTAACACCTACAGCAAGTAAGCTTTCAACCCATTCAACGCTATCTACAACAGGATATAGACCAAGATTATGTGGACATGGAGCAAAAGGAGTATCTGATGTTGGGAAATTATCTTCTTTTACAGTTGGTAGCAGATTAACATCATGAACCATACCATGATGTCCTATAGGTGGTCTATATTTATTAAATGGTAGAGCTGGATTTTTTATACCATTATAGACATATGCCTTAGCAAGACATGCAGCATCAAAAGCTTCATAACCATTTGCAATTAAGGCAGCAAGAGCAGATGAGAGAGCACAACCACCACCATGGGCACCATCACCATCTACCTTACTATGACTCATAGTAAAGCTTAAGTCTTTGTTTGCAAAGTAATCTATAGCATCTTTTGCATCATCTATATGTCCACCTTTAATGATGACATTTTTAGCACCCTTATCTAAGAAGAATTTAGCAAGTGCTTTCATACCTTCTTTTTTAAGTTTGTCTTTAGAAAAAGATGCAAGTTCTAATGCTTCTGGTAAATTTGGGGTAAATACATATACATGAGGTAAGATTTTATCTAAGTTTTTCTTTAAATCAGCACTATCTAATCTACCTGCTGTTGCTGTTAAAACAGGATCCCATACTAAAGGAATACCCTTAAAATCCTCTTCTAATCTTGTAATTAAAGTATCTAATATATCTTTATGAGTAACTAAACCTACTTTAATGGCAGAGATTTTAGTAGGCCAATCATTTTTAGCTAAATCTAGAGATTTATTAAATAAATCTTTAGATATTGCCTCACAACCTGTAACTTGACTTAAAGATTGAGATGTAACTGCAGACACTAAAGGCAGTGCAAAAGCATTATTATCATGAATTGTTATACAATCTGCTGTTATACCAGCACCACCACCTGAATCAACACCAGCTATAACTAAAACTAAAGGTCTTTCTTGATTTTCCATATTCTCATGCCTTTTAAAATTTACCTAATTTAAAAAATATATACTTAATTTAACTATTATCCTTATATAAAGTAAATCTATATTTTTTAAAAAGGTGGCTTTTATGCCACCTTAATCTACTACTAAAAACTATGATGATGTTTTTACATTATTTAAGTATTTAGCTTGTAATCTTCTATTTAAACGAATAGGACAGAATCTAGGACCACACATTGAACAAAATGATGGTTCATGATTGCAATCTTCAGGCATTTGAGCACGCCATACTTTATATGCATTTTCTGGATCTAAAGATAGAGCAAATTGATCATACCATCTAAATTCAGCTCTTGCTTTTGATAGAGCATTATCACGCTCACGAGCATTATGGAAACCTTTTGCAACATCAGCTGCATGAGCTGCAATCTTATAGGTAATTAGACCTACTTTAACATCATTTGCTGTAGGTAGAGCTAAGTGCTCTGCTGGTGTTACATAGCAAAGCATAGAGGTTCCACGCCATGCAATATTAGATGCACCAATAGCTGAGGTAATGTGGTCATAACCTGGAGCAATATCTGTAACTAGAGGTCCTAAAGTATAGAAAGGAGCTTCATTACAAATTTCATCTTCTAAATCTTGATTTTCAAAAACTTTATCTAGTGGTACGTGACCTGGACCTTCAATAAAGCATTGAACACCATTTTCAAAACAACGTTTTGATAGCTCACCAATAGCTCTAAGCTCACCATATTGAGCTTCATCACAAGCATCACAAATAGCACCAGGTCTTAAACCATCACCTAAGGATAAAGCTACGTCATATTCTTTACAGATTTCCATTAGCTCATCAAAGTGTGTATAAGCTAAATTTTCTTCATCACTACGCATCATCATAGAAGCCATAACAGAGCCACCACGTGATACAATACCTAATAATCTATTAGCTGCATGAGGTAGAAGTTCTTTTAGAAGACCTGCGTGAATTGTAAAGTAGTCAACACCAAGTTTTGCTTGATCAATAATAACTTGTTTAAATAAATCCCAAGTAATTGCACCTGGATCGCCTTTTGCTCTATCTAAAGTCTCATAAATAGGTACAGTACCAATAGGAACAGGAGATGCCTTTAAAATACTCTCTCTAATTTCAGTTAAATTATCTACACCTGTAGATAAATCCATAACAGTATCAGCACCATATTTTAATGAAAGTTTTAACTTTTCAACTTCCTCTTCAATTGATGATGATAATGATGATGCACCAATATTTGCATTTACCTTAACACTAAATTTCTTACCTATAATCATAGGTTCAAGTTCAGTGTGATTTACGTTTGATGGAATTACAGCACGACCTTCGGCAATTTCTTTACGCACAAACTCAGGAGTAAAGTGCATATCATCACCATATTTAAAAGATTCACGAATAGCAACGTATTCCATCTCTTTGGTGATAATACCTTTTTTAGCTGCTTCTAATTGAGTTTTATAACCACGATTCTCATCTTTATTCCAATTTTCACGAATCTTAGGTAATTTTAGATTTTCACGAGTCTCACCTTCTGTTGTAGATAATAAGATGGTCTCGTTATTTGTTAAGGTAAGCTTATTAAAAGGTACTCTGATTGAAGGATCACTTCCTTCGATGTGAACTCTTTCTACATTAACTTTAAATTCTTTAGTTGCCATTTTCGGCATGCTCCTTTTTTCTTTTAAATACATCATGCCGAAGCTTGTTTCCTACGCAGATATTAATCTTCTCAGGTACAACGGATTTTGTTAAAACAATCTCAGCTATAAAAATAGCACTCCGACAAGTTGTTTAAATTATCTAATTAAATTCTCTAAAATTCAATAAAAAGTGTGTATTGTTTTGCACAATGTTTATCAATTGATTGTTTTTTATCTGTTAATAAATTTTTATCTATTTCTTTATATTAGACAATATCTAGTTAGTGTATACTAATTATCAATATAAATAATAAAACATAGTATTTATATTAGTTTCGTTTAAATATCCATATGTCATTAAGCTTAGGCTAAAATACAGAGCCTAAGTTTAATTTTAAAAAGTTTTTTTTTATTTTCTCCATAATCCTAAAAATAAACTATATTAAAAAAAGACATGACATTTAGGATATTTAGATGAAAAACTTTTTACTACTATTTATGTGTCTTATTGCTATAAATGCAAAAGCTACAATATCTTTACCATCTTTTGATGATGAAGATAATCTATCAATTTTAAATACAAAAAATGTAGTTAATAATGATAGAAATATATCATATGTAGAAAATGATACGATTTTTCATGATGATGGCTCTGTCTCTTTTATAGAGGGTGATACTGTATATCATAGTGATGGAAGCTCATCTTATATAGATGATAATGTCATCTATAATAGTGATGGTTCTGTATCCTTTATAGAAGGGGATATGGTAATTGATTACTAATTAAAAAGATTTATATAGCATAATTAATCTCCATTTAGTAAAAAAAGGATAACTTTATCTTATAAGGCTATCCTTTTTTATTTGTTCTAAATTAAGAGGTTTACACTACTTTCGTTTTTAACCTTATTTTGTTTTTACATCATCCTTACTTTCTTTTACATGTAAACATTCTTTATCTAATAAATCATTGTATAAACAAGCTTTATTTCTACCACTATTTTTAGCTTGATATAAAGCTATATCAGCTTGCTTTATTAAAGCATCTGATGCTTTATTGGTCTCACTTAAAATAAGATTTACACGTGATACACCTATAGATACTGTAACAGGTTTATTCTCAAGACCTGCATGAGGTATATTTAAAGCTTCAATTTCACGAACTAAACGTGATGCTGTCTTTAAAGCATCCTCTTCATCAACATTTAAAAGAACAATACAAAACTCTTCACCACCATATCTATATACCATATCCTTTCTTATGATATTTTTAGATAAACATTGAGCTACAGTAAATAAAACCTCATCTCCCTTTTGATGTCCTGCTGTATCATTTAATTTCTTAAAGAAATCTATATCAACCATTAAAAATGCTGTTCTTAAAAGGATCTCATTTTTATTATTATTTAAAAATACATTTAAAGCACGCCTGTTATTTACTTGAGTTAAATCATCAATATATGTAAGTTCAGACATTTCTTTATATTGAGCTGTTAAAGTCTCATTTTGCAATATAATATAATTTACCCTATTTAAAAGAGGTAAAAGTAAAGTATATATATCATGTATCTCCTTGATGCGAGTACGAGGAGGATTTTTTGGTATCTTCATATTATGTCTAAACTCACTTATCATATTAGAAATATGTAAAAGTGGTTTTACAAAATTTATATAAATTACTAAATATAAAATTGAAAATAGACATAAACACACAATACTTACATAACTTGTAACATTACCTATAAGATTGATGTTGTTATTTACCATCTTTAAATTGTCTAATAAAGAACTATCATTTTTTACAAATATTTCTGTTGCTATATTAGAAATTTCATTTGAAGCATTAGCATAAGAAACATCTAATAGTTCTTTTTTACTATTGTAAAGTTGATTATAGGTATGTAGCATTTCATATGACTTTTCTGCTAATTGACAACTTTCAAATGCACCTATATATCTTGTATTTGAACAAATTTTTGTTAAAGTCTCATCTAATATTTTTTTAGAATGTATCAAAACATTATCATAATATGATGCTGAACGTTCTTTTTTTAAAAATACTTTTTCAAAAGGAAATTTATTATATGATTTGTCATATACTAAATATAAATTAAGATATAGATTATTTATTTCTTTCTCTAAAAGAACACGTGTTTTACTAACATCTTTTCTATTTTTAGATGCTGTAGATATAGAACGTAAAAAATTATTTATAGTTGTAGTTTTTGCTACTTTTTGATTGGTTATAATGTTTTCTTTTAAAAACAAACTAGCTTTTTTAGATTGTACTTCATCTCCATAAGCTAAATCTAACAAGTTCTTTTGTAAACTTGTAATATACTTAGCATTTGTGTGTACATTACTAATATTTGGATTAATTTCTAAAATGGAATTTTCTGTAGTTTTTTTAATCACAAGTAAATCATGTCCTAAATAGACTAAAAAAACTAAGAAAATACAAAGAAAAGGAACTAATGTTACAAGAACATAGTTCTTAATCTTAATGTGATCTTCGCTACTTTTCATTTAAACCTCAATAATGAAAAATATAGATAGATATAAAAAGTATAAAAAAAAGAGAAAAGCTCTAAGTTAGATACTTAAAGCTTTATCTTTATTATTTAATCTTTTCCTTTGCCCTTATAATAGAACATACTCTCTTTAAATCATCAAGAGTATCAACTCCAATTTCAGGTGGAGTATCTGTTATACCTAAAGCTATCTTATAACCATTTTCAAGTAGCCTTAATTGCTCTAAAGACTCACTTATCTCAAGGCTTGTTTGTGGCATTTTAGAAAATTCTTTAACCATTTTTGCTCTATAGGCATAAATACCTATATGATGGTAATGCTTTGCTGTTATAGTACGCATATTGTTCGCAAAGTTATCACGCTCATAAGGAATAGGAGCACGTGAAAAATACAATGCCATATTGTTCTTATCCATAACAACTTTTACGCAATTTGGATTAAAGACATCATCTTCATTTTTTATTAAAGAACATAAAGTTGCCATATCTGCATTTTTATCATCTAATAAAGATGCTACTTGCTCTATATGCTCAATATTAATTAGAGGTTCATCACCTTGTACATTAACAACTATAGTGTCATCATCTATATTTAATTTAGATAACATCATAGCAATTCTATCTGTACCAGATTTAGCATTAGAATCTGTCATACAAATAGTAACACCATCTAAGTTTTCAAGTTTTGCTGCAATCTTATCATCATCAATACAAGCAATAACATTACTTGCATTTGACTTTAGTGCTTGCATACAAACACGTCTTATAAGAGGAATACCCTCTACATCTAAAATAGCCTTATTAGGTAGGCGAGTTGATCCTAAACGTGCAGGAATTGCAACAATATAATTAACCATAAAACTCTCTTAATTCGCTTATAAAATATATACTTAGATTCTAAGCTTTATTTAAAACTCTTTCAAATAAAACTATACTTTATTATTTAAAACCTTAAGTAAGTTCACATAAAATCTTTCATCAACTTGACTTTCTACATTTAGCACATACATATTGCTTAAATTTAAATCTTTATATTTAACAGCATCTTTTGCTGTCATAATAAGAGGGAGAGCTTTACTTTTCTTTTCTAAAATTTCTTTTGAAACAACTAAATGATCGCCTACATTTATAGTGTCTTTAACTATAAAACCCATATCCTCTAAAGTTTTATAAAAACGTTTAGGATTACCAATACCAGATAAAGCACATACTTCCATACCCTTATCTAAATTTGCAATATCTCCATCTAAAGTCTTTAAACTTGTAACTTCTAAAGTCATATTATAGTACTTAGCATCTTCATTTTTTGCAGTATTACCATTTACTACAATAGCATTGACACTTTTAAGTCTCTTTTCACTTTCACGTAATGGTCCTGCTGGGAGTAATAATTTATTACCAAGCATTCTATTGTTATCTAAAACCACAATTTCAAAATCACGATGTAGAGCATAATGTTGTAACCCATCATCCATAACAATTACATCAATATCATCCATACTATCAATTAGAAAAGCACCATCTACTCTCTTTTTTGCTATAAAAACACGCTCTTTACTCTCTTTTTTGATTAAAAGAGGTTCATCTCCTGCTATTTCATAATTATCACTATCCTTTACCTCATAAGGATAAAAAGGAGGATTTGCTTTATAGCCACGTGATAATAAACAAGGATTAAATCCCTCTTGTCTTAATCTCTTTAAAATAGCAATTGAAAGAGGTGTTTTACCAGATCCACCTACTGTAATATTACCAACAACAATAACAAACTTACTTGATATATAGCTTTTTAATATATCTTTTTTATATAAAAAATATCTAATCTTACTTATTAGAAAAAATAATAAACTAAAAGGTAATAATAAAAAGCTTATAATCTTACTTTTTATGGACTTTTTATACCAAATATCATTTACATCTATCATTTTTATCTCTTATTTTAAGTTAGTACTAATGTTATTATATATTAATAAATTACACATAAAATATGTGTAGTAAAAAAGGTGGGTTTTATGAATAATCTTATTAAGATAAGACGTGATTTACATCAAAAAGCAGAAACTTCTTTTAAAGAATGGCAAACACTTGAGTATATTATAAATTTCGTTAAAGATACTAAGGCTACTTGTGAATTTTTACCTTTATCTTTATTTGATGAATTTAAAGAATTAACTGAAGTTAATGAAGATATACATACTTTTTTAGACACAGATGTTAATCTCCCTTTTGTCAAAGTAACCTTTAATTTAAATAAAGAAGGTAAACATTTAGCTTTTAGATCTGATATTGATGGTCTGCCTATAAAAGAAAGTCAAAATATAGAACATAGACCATATAAAGAAAACTTTGTCTCATTAAATAATAATTCACATGCCTGTGGTCATGATGGTCATATGGCCTTATCTTTAAGTTTAATTGACTATATTGATAAAAATTTTGACACTATTGTAGATAAAAGTCCTTTTGCTAAAATATCCTTTATCTTTCAAGCTGCAGAAGAAGGATGTAGAGGTGCTAGTATACTTTTAAAATCAAACTTCTTAGATGATATAGATGTACTTTATTGTTATCATTTAGCCTTAGGTCTTAAAACTGACTATATAGCACCTTGCCCTAAAAACTTTCTAGCTACTTTTAAATTCTATTTAGAATCTTATGGAAAAAAAGCACATGCAGCAAAACCTTATGATGGTATTAGTGCACTTTACTATATAACAAAGAGCATTAATCATTTAATGGATATACAAGATGTTCAAAAAGGTCTTTATGTAAACTTTGGCTCGCTAGAGTGCGTAGGCGAATCTAATATAATTAGTGATTTTGCTAAAGCTAAAGGTGAGATTCGTGCTTTAAATAAAAAATCTCTTTATGCTTTAAAAGAGAAATTAATATCTACACTTGATAACATTTATAAAGATAATGAAAAAGGCTATAAACTTATTAAAAGAGGTGAGGCTTTTGATATAGTTCATAGTGAAAATTTAGTAAATATCATAGCTAAGGTTAGCTCTTATCATAATCTTATTACTGACTTTGATTATTGCTTTAATGCATCAGAAGATGCTTCTTTACTTATTGATAAAGTACAAGCAAAAGGTAAAAGTGCTATTTACTTTGTGATTGGAGCAAATATTGCATCGCCCCACCATACATCAACCTTTGACTTTGATGAAAAGGCTCTTATAAATGGCTTTACAATTTTACAAAGTTTAATTTTTGAAAGTATTGACTAACATTAAGTTTTTCAATATCTTAAAAAGATGGGTTTATTTACTATATAGATAGGATTTTGGTTATGAAGGACAATGCTAATTTGGATCAAAATAGCCTTAAACAATTACAAACACAATTAGGTAAACTAAAAGAGCAGGTTCAATCTAATACCAATAAAATTGAACAAAATATAAAGGATGAAATTCATCCTTTAACTGTTATGATTTTGCCTATATTTTCAAAGCCTATTATGCCATCTCAAATTACCCCTATTCAAATAGGTATTGAGTGGTCAGATAAGATTATGAATATAGCAGATTCTAATCAAAAAACTTTTGCTATTTTTTCATTAGGTGATGAAAATTCAATAGATAAAAATATAACTAAAGATAAATTTCCAGCCTTTGGTACTTTAGTTAAACTTTTACATGCTAAAAATACACATAATGAAGTACACTTTATTTGTGAAGGTATTTGTCGCGTCCAAATAGATGAGTGGATAGATTTTGATAAATCTATAGCTAAAATCTCTTATCCAAACATTATAGAACCTGACTCAAAATCAGAAGATAGTGTTGAAATTCGTGCATATGCTATGGCTTTAGTGTCATCTTTACAAGAACTATTGCCATTAAACCCTCTTTATACAAGAGAAATGCGTCAATATCTACTTCGCTTTAATCAAAATAACCCATCTATGCTTGCTGATTGTGTTGCAGCTATATCATCTTCATCACAAAAAGAACTTTTAGAAATTCTTGCAACTTTAGATTTAAAAGAACGCTTAAAACGTGCTTTAAAACTTATTAGAACAGAATTACAAGCAGCTCATCTTCAAGATGAAATTAAAGGTTCTGTCTCTGATAAAATCTCTAAAAAACAAAAAGAATTTTTCTTAAAAGAACAATTAAAAGAAATTAAATCAGAACTTGGTATTAAAGTTGATGATAAAACTTTAGATTCACAAGAATTTAAAAAGAGATTTGCAAAATTAAATCCTCCAGAGCATATAAAAACACGTTTTGATAATGAAATTCAAAAACTAAATATACTTGAGGCAGGATCACCTGAATATGCAGTAACTCGTAACTATCTTGATGTTTTAACAAGTATACCTTGGGGTAATACTGTTAAAGAAAATCTTGATATTAAAAAAGCCCGCTCTATTTTAGATAAAGATCACTATGGTCTTTTAGATATAAAAGATAGAATTATTGAGTATTTAGCTCTTGGTGCTTTATGTGGTGAAACTAAAGGTTCAATCTTGCTTTTTGTAGGACCTCCTGGCGTTGGTAAAAGCACTATAGGTAAATCTATAGCTAAAGCTTTAAATAGACCTTTTTATCTCCTATCTTTAGGTGGTATTAATGATGCCTCTGTTATAAAAGGTCATAGAAGAACATTTATTGGTTCTATGCCAGGTAAAATTATACAAGCAATGCGTTCTTGTCATGCTATGAATCCTGTTATTATGCTAGATGAAATAGATAAAATAACAAGATCTGTTCAAGGCGACCCTTTTGCAGCTTTACTTGAAGCTTTAGATAAAGAACAAAATAATGAGTTTTTTGATCAATATTTAGATGAAAAATTAGATCTCTCAAAATGTACCTTTATCTGTACAGCAAATAGCACAGACTCAATTCCATCCCCTCTTTTAGATCGTATGGATGTTATACGCCTATCTGGCTATATTTCAGAAGAAAAACTACATATTGCAAAAGAACATCTTCTCCCTAAGAATCTAAAAAAAGCTAACTTAAAAAAGAGCAATTTAAAGATCTCTGATAATGTTTTAAATAAAATTATTGAAGAATATGCAAGAGATAGCGGTGTACGCTCTCTTGAAAGAGCTATTGAAAAGATTATAAGAAAGTCAGCTGTGCTTATTCTTGAGGGTAAACAAACAGTTATAGTTAAAGAGGATAACTTAGAAAAGTTCTTAGGAGCATCTGCTTTTAAGAAAGAAAGATTTTTAGAGGGCATAGGTATTGTAACAGGTCTTGCTTGGTCACAATATGGTGGTTCAACTATTGCTATTGAATCACGTCTTGTACATAAAGATGGACGTGGTTTAACCTTAACAGGATCACTTGGTGATGTTATGGTTGAATCAGCTCAAATTGCCTATAGCTATATTCAATCTATAATAAAAGACTACTCTAAAAAGAAAAAAGATAATTTCTTTAAAAATGCTCATATACATATACATGTACCTCAAGGAGCTACTAAAAAAGATGGTCCTTCAGCTGGTATTACTATAGCAAGTTCACTTTTATCCCTTGCTTTAAATGTAAAACCCAAAGAAAACTTCGCCCTAACAGGTGAACTTTCTCTTACAGGTCAAGTTTATGCTATAGGTGGTATTAAAGAGAAAGTTATTGCAGCAAGACGCTTAGGTATTTTTAATATTATTGTTCCTAAAGCTAATGAGGGCGATGTACTTGAGCTTGAAAGTGAAATTACAAAAGATGTTATATTCTATTATGCTAATAACTTTGAAGATGTAATTTCCTATCTTTTTACTGATATTAAAAAGAAAAAAGATACAAAAGAAAAAGATGATGATGTTATAGTTATTTCATCAGATGATTTTATTGTACCTTAATTCTAAAAAAAGAAGGCTATGTCTTGTACTTACATAGCCTTTTATAAAATATATATTTTTATGAGATATTCTAAACTTTTACTTATACCCTTTTTATGTACATTAAATTCCCTATCTTATGCACAAAATGAAAATTGCTATTTGCAATATAGACCAAGTGAAAATGAAGTTGTTTTTGCAAAGGTAAATT
>JARHZF010000182.1 GCA_029258325.1 Anaerobiospirillum sp.
GAATCATTATGATTATTGTGTTGTTAATTAAAACAACATAGTTATTTTGTATGTAAAAATAATGTAAATTTCACATAAGCTAAAAAAGATCTTGAGATCTTTTATAAAAAAAGGGATACATAAAAATGCATCCCCTTTTATTATTTTTATTTTGAAAAACTAAAAATTATTTTCCTGCAATACGGTCTCTTAATTTTTGACCTGCTTTAAATGTAGTAACACGACGAGGAGAAATAATAACTTCTTGTCCTGTCATAGGATTACGTCCTGGACGTGCTTTTTTTAGTTTTAGATCAAAATTACCAAAACCTGTAAGTTTTACAGCTTGTCCTGCTGTAAGTGAACTTGCAATAACCTCAAAGAAATCGTCTACTAAACCTTGAGCTACCTGTTTTGGTAATTCAAATTTATAAACTAAACGTTCAACTATATCTGCTCTTGTTAATGCCATAGCCTTGCTCTTTCAAATTATTAAAATGATATGGAAATATTCTTATATTTCACATAGTAAGTATATTATAAAAAAAAATATACAAATTTATTGTATTTATATCAAACTTTTAAAAATAAGATGTTAAAAAATACAACCTTTTACTATTTTTGTGAAGTAACACAATATTTTATCGTATTAATATGTATGGTTTTTTAAAATTTGATCAATATTTGATTTTTGTTCTATTTATAAAAGATATACATATTATGTATATCTTTATAAATATAAATATCATATACTAAAACACATAAATATCTTGTGGTAACAAGAACAATGATATTTGTTTTTTATATTGTGGTAAAAATATATTTTTATCATATAATAGCAAACATTAATATCCTTTTTTAATTTGTATCATTTTAGGTTATAGGTAAAGATGGTATGGGAATTTTTAGTAATATTAAAATAAAAGCTAAGTTACTATCTGGTTTCTGTTTTGTTATTATTCTCTCTTTAATTGTCGCAGGTTTTGCCGCTATGGCAATTACCACAGCTGTTAGAGTTGAAAATCAATTAAAGGCAGATGTTCAAGGTGATTTATCACGTATTGTATCTCTTTCTAAGTCATACAATAATGTACATGGTTGGGTGCATAGAATGCAAGCTAGCCCTTCAACTGAACTAGTTATTGAAGGTAAAGAACTTATAAATCGTCTTTCAGAGCATTTAGATAAAGTTGCACACATAAAACCAAATAAGTTTATTGAATTAGATCAAAATACACAAAATGCTTGTGTAAACTTAATACAAGCTTTAAATGGCAAGTTCATGGGTGCTCTTGATAGAGAAGCATATGATGAAGCAGAGGTTATCTTTATTTCTGATGTTCTACCTTTTATGCTTCAAGCAAGTGCTGGTTTTGCACAATTAATTGATAACTATACACATGAAGTTGAAGGCGTTATTGATGAACTTAATTTAAGTTCATACTTATATACTGTTATAGTAATTACAGCTATTGGCTGTATAGTTGCTTTATTAATTGGCTTTACTCTTGCAACTTATATCAATGTTCATACTATGAGAATTAAGAAGTACTCTTTATTAATTGAAGAGGGTAATTTCTATGGTGTAAATATTGATGAAAGTAAGATTCCTCAAGATGAAATAGGCGATATCTATAGAGCAATTATTGGTATTGTTAAGACTTTAAGTTCAACCTTAGGTCGTGTAATTAACGTATCAAATCAATTAAAAGAAATTTCAAAAGAATTAAATGATTCATCTTTATCTATTACTGATGGTGCAAAACTTGCTGAAAGTCAATCTTTAATGGTTGCAGCATCAGCAGATGAAATGGTTTCTACAACTTCAAATATTGCTCAAAACTGTCATGAAGCACAAAGTGCATCAGAGCAAACACGTATTGATACCTCATTAGGTGTAGATAAGGTTCATTTAACTGTAACAAGAATACGTGAGCAAAGTGTTCAAAGTAGAGAAGATGCTGTTACTGTTTTACGTCTAGTAGAACAATCTCAAAAGATTCACTCAATTGTAAGCACTATTGATGAAATTGCAGCTCAAACTAACTTACTTGCATTAAATGCAGCTATTGAGGCAGCTCGTGCAGGTGAGGCAGGTCGTGGCTTCGCTGTGGTTGCTGATGAAGTGCGTGCTCTTGCTCTTAGAACATCTAAATCAACTCAAGAAATTACCAATATGGTTAAAGCTGTTGAGGTTGGTTCTAAGGCTGCAACAGAGTCTATGAATAATTCTGTAGCTCAAATGGAAGAGGTTGCAATTCAAGCAGGTGATCTTGAAGAGACTTTAAATATTATTAAAGATAGAGTTGATGGTGTAAATGGTCAAATTATTCAGATTGCAACTGCAGCTGAACAACAAACTGCATCAACAGCTGAAATCTCTTCTAGCATGCAAAATATTACTCAAATTGCTCAAAACTCAAATGATGTGGCAACTAATGCTGTAAGTATTTCTGATAAGGCAATTGATTTAATTAATCGCCTAATGCACGATTTAGAGTTTTTCGTTTTAGAACGTAAGAGTATTTTAAATAAAGCAAATAATAAAACAAATAATAAAACAAACACTAATAAAGTAGATAATCAAGTAGAAGCAAAAGCAGAGCAAGATACGTCTACAAATGATACTAAATAACAATACTAATTAAATCTAATTTTATATTTTAAAAAGCACATATTTAATATAGTATGTGCTTTTTTTTCATTTATAAAAGTAATTGATGTTAAAAGATATGTAAATATATTTATTTTGTTGTTTAAATTTTATTTAATTCTACTAATTAGAATTGATCTTTTTATTAGTATAAAACATTGTTTATTTATAAGAATTTAATTTTACCAACAAAAAAAATTAACTCTTTGTATTTTTTTTATCTCTTAATTTTAAGTAAAAGTATATCTTTATTAATCTATTTAAGCTTTATTATTAATAACTATCTTTTTAATCTGTAAAAAAAAGAGTATAACTAATAAGATTAAAGCTTATTATTTATATGACATATAAATAAATAAGTAATAAAAGTTTTAATTTCATGAATATTTTTTAAAAGAATTTCGTATTGATTTAATAAAAAAATATGAGTTTTTTTAAATTATTGTTGTAGGATTATATCAATGACTTTTTTAAGATATCTTAGCATGAGAACAAAACTTCTAGGAGGTTTTTGTTTTGTTATTGTTTTATCTATTATTGTATCAACTATAGCTTGCGTGTCTATAGCAACGTCTATGAAAGTAGAACAAGAGCTAAAGGTTAAGGTTATAGATAATCAATTACGTATTTCAAATTTAAGTGACAAATATAGTGCTGTTCACTCTTGGTTACATAAATTACAAGTAGAACCAAATTCTCGTGTTGTAGCAGATGGTTTAAGAGCAGTATCAGATTTAGAATCTTATTTAAATAGCATAGCTTCTGTAAAACCTACAGCACATGAAAGTGAAGAAAGAGAAATACGTGATGCTACTAAAAAGTTAATTCAGTCTATACAAGGTAGATTTACAACTCTTTTAAATGAAGGAAATTTTGAAGAGGCTGATAAAGTTTTTTTAAAGGATGTTTTACCTTATTCTGCTCAAGTAAATACATCTATAGAAAAAATTGAGCAAGTTTATAGTAAGGATATTGCAACTCAAGTTGAAAATTTAGAGTTAACAAGTGAATTTTATTTAGTAATTTCTATGACCATTATTTGTTGTTTAATGGCTCTATTCTTAGGTTATATAATTTCTGATTACATTATTAAACATACAATTAGATTAAAAGAAATTGCAGCTGATATTGCTAATGGTAATTTTGAGACCAAGATTAATCACGCTATTATTCCAAAAGATGAAATTGGTGAGATTTATAAGTCATATGTTGAGATTATAAATACCTTAAATGGAACTTTAGCAAGAGTTATGGCTGTATCAAATGAATTAAAATCATATTCATTTGAATTAAAAGATGCATCTACTAATATTTCAGATGGTGCAAATAAAGTTGAAAGTCAATCATTAACTGTAGCAACAGCTGCAGATGAAATGGTATCAACAACAAGTGATATTGCAAAGAATTGTCTTATTGCTCAAACAACATCTGAAGGTGCTAAAAATGAGACTAATTTAGGTGTTGATAAAGTTCGTACTACTGTTACTAGAATTCAAGAACAAAGCATACAAACAAGAGAAGATGCAAGTAAGGTTGTCCGTCTTGCAGAACAATCTCAAAAGATCGACTCAATTGTTGCTACTATTGATGAAATTGCAGCTCAAACTAACTTACTTGCATTAAATGCAGCTATTTAGGCGGCTCGTGCAGGTGAGGCAGGTCGTGGCTTTGCTGTGGTTGCTGATGAAGTACGTGCTCTTGCTATTCGTACATCAAAATCAACACAAGAAATCACAAGCATGGTTAAAGCAATTCAAGAAGATTCACAAGCTGCAACTGAGTCTATGAATAGCTCTGTATCTCAAATGGAAGATGTTGCAAATAGAGCAGGTGAGCTTGAGTCTACTCTAAATAACATTATGACATCTGTAAATGATGTAAATAATCAAATAGTACAAATTGCAACAGCAGCAGAAGAACAAACTGCAGCTACATCTGAAATTTCAGCTAATATTCAAAATATTACTTCTATGGCACAAGACTCCTCAAATGTTGCTTTAAATGCCGAGAAGACTGCAGGTCATGCTGTATTCTTAATTGAGAAGTTATTAGTTGATCTAAACTTCTTTAAAATAAATTCAAAGCAAGTAGCAGAGGCTACAGAAAATATTAAAAAAGATGGTTATAAGTAATCTTCTTTTTGAAAAATAAAATAAAAGTTAGACCTAAATTTGTAAAGAATTTAGGTCTTTATTTTTTTTATTCTTTTATTAAGAACTTTAAAAGTTAAAAATATATTATTATTTTGTTAAATATTGATATAATGATAAAAATTAAATAAAAAGGACTAAAAAATGTCAGTAAGTATTGCAATATATGGTTATGATACAGATATAGGTAAAATCGTAATAGAAGTTCTAGATAAATCAGATATAGATATTCAAAATATATATCCTTTATCTCCTTTAAATGGCGAATTTGATGCTATTAATGTAAAGGGTAAAAACTACATGATTGAAAGTGTAAGTGATTTTGATTTCTCTAAAGTAAATATTGCCTTTTTTCTGACAACTCCTGATGAAAGTTTTAGATTAGTACCTAAAGCTAAGGAGTCAGGTTGTATTATTATTGATAATAGTAAACTATATGTTGATGATAAAAATGTTCCTTTAGTTATGCCAAGTATTAATCCTTATGAGATTGATAAGGCAATTCAAACACATTTAATAACACCTGTAAGTGCTCTTACAACACAAATTATCTTATCTTTAGCTCCTCTTCATGATGAATATGGTATAGATAGTGTAAATATGACAGCTATGTTATCAGTATCAGAGCATGGTCGTTTAGGTACAGAAACTCTTTTAAATGAGACTGTAAGTTTATTAAATGGTAGGGATATAGACGAATCAGATTTTCCATCACAAGTTGCTTTTAATGTACATTGTTCTATTGGTTCATTAGATGATAATGGCTATACTACACTTGAAAATAGTATAAAAAATCAATTAGAACGTGTTATGGGTAAATTTGAAAAGGGCATGTCTCTTACTTGTGTTCAAGTTCCTGTTTTTTATGGTCACACCATTTCTTTTGATGTCTCTTTAGAAGAGAATACAAGCTTAGATGAGATAAAAGAGCTATTTAATTCTAATAATGAGATAAAATATATAGAAGATGATGTGATTACACCTTATTCTCATGGTGTAAATGAAACTTGTGTTGTTGTTTCAAGACTAAGACAAAATTCTAAGAAGAATTTTAGCTTTATTTCTATTATGGATAATAGTAGACGAGGTGAAGCAATAACCTGTGTTGACATAGCAAAAATACTTTCTGAAAAGATTTAAAAAAGTTTGCATGATTTTTGCATGTTATTAGTTTAGTGGTATCTGTCTTTTTTTTGGCAGATTTAGAAGAATATTTTATTATGCATGGTGGTGTTATGCATCTTTATAAGAAAACATTAATAGCAATGCTTGTAGGTTCTTGCCTTGGCAGTGTTGCTTTAGCTCAAGATGATAATTTTACTATAAGTATTACAGGTCCATCTGATAGTCAAGTAGCAAAGAAAGTAGTTACTAGAGATACCAACACTACACAAGTAAAGGCTAAGGTTAATACTACTACTCAACAAAAGACTACAGCTAAGGAAAATACTACAACTCCTGCTAAAAAAGTAGAAGCAAAGGTTGATCCTAAGGATACCCCTAAAGCTAATGCTAAAGATGATGGTAAGAGCGATGTTCTAAATAGTATGGCATCTAAAGCTACACCTCATCTACTTGCTAATGAGTCAAATACACCTACTCAAGAGTATGATATTCAAAAGCAAGATACTATTTGGTCAATTGCTAATAAGTTTTTACCAGCAAATAGTCCTGTAAATGAGTTTCAAGCAGTAGCTTCTATTTATAGACATAATCCAGATGCTTTTGCTCGTGGTAATGTTAATAATCTACGTATGACTAAGATCAAGATTCCATCAGCTGAAATGATGGCTCTTGAAAGTCCAAAAACAGGTAGTGAGTTATTGAAAAAAGGTAGCATTCAATTACCACCATTGAGTGCTGCTAATACAAAAACTGCTACAGGCGGTGCTCTACCTGATAATGTTTTAAATATGTTTGATAGTCAGCTTGCTAAAAATCAACAAGGTAAGAAGACTACAGAGGCAGATATTGCTAAAGCTTTAAATATCCCATCTACCCCAAATACAAAAGCAACAACATCTGCTGCACCTGCACAAGATGAGCCTAATTATGTAGCTCATGAAACAGCAGTAAAAAATAATATGATTGATGCAGATGGTGTTAATCAATTTGCTCGCAGTGCTGAAAAACAATCAACAGATGCAGCTGATACAACTCAATTAGTAAAAAGTGTTGATATCAGTAAACTCTTAAATAAGAGTAATGATATGAATAAAATTGTTAACTCTAATAATGTTGCACCTGATGCAGATTCTTTAGCATTACAAGAGTTAATTAAGAAGTCTCAAGTAGATACTAAACGTCAATATAATGTTTTAAGCAAGAAGATTGATGAGGGTATTTTACGCTCTGAGGTTGTAGCAAAAAGTGCTGCATCTACAGTTGCTAAAGATGAAGTTATTAAAGCTTTAACTGATTATGAGCAAATCATTAATCAATTACAACAAGCAAATATTGAGTTAAGAGCTACCTTAGCTCGTATGAATAAGCAAATTGATAATGTAAGAGCATTAGGTCTACAAAATCAAGATGGCTTAGCTGATGTACATCAACTATTATCTAATTATTCTTCAGGAACCTCATTAAAGTCAGATAAGGCTCCTGAGGGTCCTATGATGTGGATTTTATTAGGTGTAGGTCTTTTATCTTTAATTCTAGCTTCAACATTTATGGTTATCCGTATGAAGACTAAGAGTTCAAATAAACAGACTCAAACAGCTATGGCAAATATGTCTGATGATGACGATGGTGCAAGCTCAATTGAAGATGAGGTATTACTATCATCAACAGTACATAAAACAGATGATGATGTAGCCGTAGCTGATATAGACGAAAAAAAAAAATAATTGATGAGTCTGATGATGATCTAACATCAGATCCTTTCTTCCAAAAAACTCCTCCTGAAGAAGAACAACCTCAAGAGGAGTCTTTCCCTCAAATAGACACTCCACCTCAAGCTGCTCCTAAAAAACCAGTTTCTGAAGTTCAACAAGCATGGGATGCTGCTGCAGATAATGGTGCAGGAGAAGCCGCTTGGGCTGCTGCTATTAAGCAACAAGTAGAAAAAGAAAATCAAAGAGATAGTGAAATTGATTCTTTACGTAGTCAATTTGAAACTACTAAAGCTCAAGTTATGGGTCAACCATTTAATAGTGTAAGTCCTGTAAATCAAGCTAATACTAATGCACAAGCTGAAGCTGCAGCTCTTGCAGCAAAGGCAGCTGAACTTGCTGCAGCTGAGGCAGCTGCTAAACTTGCAGCTGAAGAAAGAGCAAAAGCAGAGGCTGAAGATAGAGCTAGATTTGAAGCAGAAACACGTGCTCGTATTGAAGCAGAAACTCGTGCAAAGATCGAAAGAGAAATGCAAGAGAGAGAACAAGCTCTAAGAGAACAAGAAGAACAAGTTAAATCTATGCAACATGAACAAGAACAAGATCAAAATATATCATCTGATCTTGGCGATGAACATGATGCTTTACTTCAAGAAGCTCAAGAAAAAGCAGCTCACCTTGCAGCTATAAAAAGAGCACAAGATAGTGAACAAGGTTTAGACACAGAGCAAGATGACTCATATGAACCTGATGATATCTTCGCTAATGTAAAGGCTGAAGATATTAATGTAGGTGGCGATGTTCCTGAATATTTAGTTAAAGATAATTCTATTTATTCTGCAAAAGAAACTAGTCAAGACAATAATCTAAATATAGATGATAGTCATAATGTAGATAATAATACAACTACAGAAGAGCATGATGTATTTGATAATGCCCCAAGCGTAAGCTTAGATGAGATTAACGCATTAGAGAATGAAGCAAATCAAGCACCTGTAGACACTACAACTACAGATGAGCATGATGTATTTGAAAATGCTCCAAGCGTAAGCTTAGATGAGATTAATGCATTAGAGAATGAAGCAAATCAAGCACATCAAGATAATGCAAGTGCAGAAGAACATGATGTATTTGAGAACGCTCCAAGTGTAAGCTTAGATGAGATCAATGCATTAGAGAATGAAACAAATCAAGCACCTGTAGACACTACAAATGCAGATGAACACGATGTATTTGATAATGCACCAAGCGTAAGCTTAGATGAGATTAATGCTTTAGAGCAAGAAGCAAATCAAGCACATCAAGATAATGCAAGTGCAGAAGAACATGATGTATTTGAGAACGCTCCAAGTGTAAGCTTAGATGAGATCAATGCATTAG
>JARHZF010000063.1 GCA_029258325.1 Anaerobiospirillum sp.
AACAAGTTGACCTCTTTATTAATAATTTAAAACCTCTTAGATTATTTGATTCAACCTTTGAGGATTATTATGGTCAAATTCATTGTCGTTATCTTCTTGAAATGAATCAAAAGATTCTTGATTACTCAAATCAAGATTTAAACTCTAATAATGCTCTTATTCGTGATTTTAAATCACTCCCTCTTGTCTTTATTTTAGGTACTGGTCTTGGTTATATAGTATCTGAAATTTATTCAAAAATTGAAATTGAAAATGCTATTGTTATTGAACCTAATAAAGACTTATTCTACCTATCTTTATTTACCACAGACTACGCATCTTTGCTTGATTTTTTAGCATCTCAAAATCAACATATAGATTTTTTAATTGGTATAGATGCAAGTACTATTATGTATCAAATTGAAAATATCTTAATTAAATATGGTAGATGTGTAGGTGCAACTAGTGCTAATTTAGTTCATTATGCAGATGATAATATACAAGCAATTATAGATGAAATCACAAATAAATATAGATTTATAAATATATCTAAAGGCTATTTTGATGACTCAATTGTAGGTATATCTCATGGTATTGAGGCTATAAAAGAAAAAGCTACTTTTGTAAAAGCAAAATTTAATCTATCTAAATATACAAAGTATCCTGTATTTATAGTAGCAAATGGTCCATCTCTTGATAATGATGTTGATTTTCTACGTAAGAATCAAGATAAAGCTTTTATTGTAGCCTGTGGTACAGCCTTAGATACATTATATAATATAGGTGTAAAACCAGACTTTTATGCAGCAACAGAAAGAGTATCTCAAATTACTGATGCTCTTACTATATTTGATAATAATAATTTCTTAGATGATATTATCTTATTAGGCTCTAATGTATTACATAAAAATGTTTTAAAGAAATTTAAACATCAAGCTTTATTTATAAAGGCAGATGAAGATCTAAATAAATTATTTAAAAATAAATTAAAAGACATAAGGGAAATTCATTTAATGAACCCTCTTGTATCAAACTTAGGTCTTTCTTCTATGCTTAATTTTGGCTTTAAAGAAATATATCTCTTTGGTGTGGATAATGGTGTTAAAGATATAGAATATAATCACTCTAAACACTCTATTTTATATAGTAAATTAGGTGGTGTATTTAAAGATATGCGTACTAAATTCCAAGAAGTACTTGAGGGTAACTTTGGTGGTCATTTTAAAAGCACATCTATTTATATGAGCTCTGTAGATAAATTAAATCAAATTATAGAAGTATATAAGAGTGTATCACCAAAGATTGAAGTTATAAATTGCTCTGATGGTTCTAAAATACCTAATGCTAAAGCTGTACATAGCTTTGATTTAAACTTTGCAAAATATAAAGATATAGATAAAAAAGAATTTTTTACTTATTTTCAAAAGAATATGTTAAAGACTATTGATGTTGATGTTAATAAGATTGAAAACATCTTTGATAAAAACAAGTTTAATGCTCTTTGCGATCATATTATAGAAAATGTAAGTCGTAATGATTTAACAACACGTTTTGAGTATGTACAAAACTTGTCAAATTTAGCTACATTATTTGGAGATGTAAATAATAAAGATAAAATATATGAAAATATATTATATGGTTCTGCTATTGCATTTTTATCTAATTTACAAAATGCTCTCTACTCTGAAATAGATGATGCAAAAGCTATAGCTTATTATAAATCCCTACTTCCATCTTTTATTTACTTTCTACAAGATGCTAAAGAGTATTTTGCAATAATGCCACATTGTATTATTGATGAAATGGAAAAACACTTTAAGAAAGTTGGTTTTGATCATGAAACATCACTTGCTTATGACTATCATGAAAAATGGACTAATATAAATAATAAAGACGCTTTAAAAGATATTAAGCCATTTAAGAAGATGTATTAAGATAATAAGATAGGAAATCTTATCTCAAGATTTCCTACCTTATATTAAATTTCTCTATTACGTCTTATAGCGTTTTCTTGAAATTTAAATACTTTAGGATCGTGTCTTGATTGAGTAAACTCAAACATAATACCTTGAGAATTATATACAGAGCTTTCAACTACAGCTACACAATTGTAATTATCAAGGTTTAATATATCCCTATCTTTATCTGTAGCTAGATTTACTGTATATTTTCTTTTACTTGTAACAATAAACATATTAAGCTCTTGTTCCAAATAATTATATAAAGACTTTTCTAAAATTGTCTTATTAAGATTTGGCATACAATTGCTTTTTAAATAGCTTATATTATAGATACTTGGTATGTCATCTACATAATGAATAAGTTCAATATAAAATAAAGATGTGCCAACAGGGAAAGAACTTAAAGCACATATTTTAGTATCAGCAACTATTTTGTCAAAAGTAACAACCTTAGTTTTAATATTTTGTTTACTCTTATCTTCTTTTTCTTGAAATGTTTCAATATGACCCATTTTATAAAAAGAATTATCTACAGATTGAAAAATATTAAAAACACCCTTACCTTGCTGTGTTTGTACATAACCATCTTTGACTAAATTTGAAATAGCTCTACGTATAGTATTACGTGATGCTTCAAATTCAGACATAAGCATATTTTCAGATGGAAGTAATTCACCTACTTGATATATACCAGCTTCAATTCGTTCTTTTAAAACATTATAAATTTTTCCGAATTTTTGAATAGGCATACCCTTTTCCTAAATTTATAACCAACACATATAACATATAGTTCATGTGAGATTTACGTTGTGTTTACATAAGAAAAAATTATTTTGTTTTAAGTAACAACACAAAAATCACAAGGACTTAACATATATAAAATTGCCATATTTTTATATAACTAAAAATATGGCTATTATTATCAATAATGTAATTATATTAAAAAAATAAAAATATTTGAATGACTTTCTAAGCCTTGTTTTACATAATGTTAAGGACAACACATTTTTTATACAAACAAAAGAGTAAACAAATTGAAAATAATTTTTATTATAAGTAAAAAATAAATCTTAATTAAGATAAATTTCTTTTACTAATTAGAATAATAATCTTTAAAAATCAAAATAGTAAAATGAAATACTTACTTAATTTTTATCTTACACTTGTAAAGTATTGATTTATTTAAACTAAATATAAGTAAATTTTTACTTAAGATATTATCAAATAAGTATTTTGTTCCTTTACATGCATTTAGTGATTATTGTAGAGTTTACATTTTTACAAAAAAAAATGTGATCTATATTAAATTTTAATTTTTGTAATAAATATAAAAATTAAGTCTATTTATCTTAATTTTTTGTAAAAAGTTCACTTAAACTTTAAAAATAGTAGAAATTACATATCAAAAATATTACAAAAAGTGAGAAGTGCTACACATTACTTTAAACTTTTACAACTTAAATATTGTAAAAAAGGGACTATATTTAAAGTCCCTTTTTATATTGTACATAAATAACTAATTGATAAAGTCTAACTTAGTCTAAACTAATTTTTCCTAAAATAAAGTCTCTTAAAAAGTTATATAATTTCATTTTAACTTTCGGTACTGGTATGTTGCATCCTTCCTTTTCCTCAAAAAATTGTTTAGCTTTTTCAATGTTTACTGATGCAATTAGTTTAGAAAATCTTCCATATTCATTTATAGATGCGGTGGTAACATTAAGATTTAATAACTCTCTTAAAAGATCTCCATCTAAATCAAAAGATGATATAACTTTATTAATTTTAGAGTCTTGATTCTCTTTTCTATACTCCGTAATATAACTACCAAATGATTTATTTTCATCTATAACTAAATTACCATTTTGAATATCTTGAAGTAAAATGTTTGCAAACTTCTGCTCCTCTTGGGTTAGACTTGCAAAAGATTTATGTAGCTCATCTAAAACACTTTTTGTTTCTATACCATCTTGTAAATTCTTTAAATACTTCTTAAATCTAGATTCCATATAGTTTTTATCAATTTTATCTGTAGGCATCTCTATTATATTAGTATCAATCTCAAAAGGAACTTCTTCAAGTTTATCCTTTTTATCACCTTTATTTGTTAAAAGTTCTTTATAACGTAGCACTAAAGTAAAAAAAGTATTTTGATCTATATTTACTTTAATTTCTTGTTTATTAATCTTATATATAAGCTGTTTCCATGTAAAACCTTGTATTTTTGCAGCCTCAACATGTTCATTTAAACTTTTAAAAAGCTTAGCAAATTGAGCCCTCTCTACAATATCATTT
>JARHZF010000037.1 GCA_029258325.1 Anaerobiospirillum sp.
GATTTAGTGTTACTTTGAAATATATAAAATGAAAATAAAGCACATATTTTTGTAAATTTTCATTTGATGAATTTTTTGAGTAAATTTTTATAAAAAAAAGTAAAAAATAAATATAATTTAATTAAAATTTAAAATCTAATTTATTGTTAAATATAAATTTTTTAATTATGCCTAAAATTAAGCCCTCTCATATATGTGATAAAAATCACATAATTTTAGGGAAAATTTGATGGTTAATGTTGTAAAAGTTCGTATTTTTTGTACGATTTATTAATTATTAAAACCTTAATTTAAGAGAATAAGAGCTATTGTTAATATGTAAAGTTAAAAGTAGAAAGTAGGTAAATAAAGATAATATGAAATAGCTTAAATATGCCTTTTAAAGTTAAGTACATAACTTAAAAGGCAAAAACCTAAAGATAATCTAATAAGATAATGCATTATATTGAAAAGATTAAATAGTAAAACTACTATTTAAGCTCTCAAAAACAACAAGTTAATAATAGCATAAAAAGCTATTCTTAATAAAGAAAAAAATACATGCAAAAAAGATATAACTAAGTAAAGCTTTGAAGAAGATACTTTAAAACAAGCTTATACAATATAAAAAGCTCTACTTATTTTAAATAGAGCTTTTATTTAGATTGTTCAAAGACAAATTTATTAATCAAGTTCAGCTCGTGAAAAGAGATCTTCAATTAATTCTTTGTTTTCACATGCATCTTTAAATTTTAAAATAAATTCAATTAAGGCATCTTTATTACTAGAATAGGCACAAAACATACTAGCTTCAGAATCAAAGTCTACTATATCTACAAGGTGTGGTACTTGCTCTTTTAAAAATACAGTAGCAAGGGATTCCCAATCATAACCATTACCCTCAAAACCATCATCAGCTCTTAATTCAAATAAGTCTACTTTATAATCTCCTACCTCAAGACAAATAGACGCACTAGTTTCATGTTCCACCAAGAAAAAAGGTGCTATTTTTGACTTTAAGTCTTCTTGCATGTTATTCTCCCATAACAATTTAAAATAAAAGGACTTATTGAAAATATAGTATAAAAATTAAGAAAGATAAGAAGTTTTTTAAAATAAGAACATATAAAAATGCCTAAAGAGAGGGCTTTAGGCATAGAAAAACTATACAAACATTTGTTGTAAAAGACCTTGTTTGTACTTTTTAATATCTAACTTT
>JARHZF010000169.1 GCA_029258325.1 Anaerobiospirillum sp.
TGCCGCGCTCTGACCAACTGAGCTACGTAGCCACTAAAGATATTTGGATGGCAGGGGTACCTGGATTCGAACCAGGGCGATGACGGGATCAAAACCCGTTGCCTTACCGCTTGGCTATACCCCTAAAAGAGAAGTTTTAAACTTCATAGGATTGTGTTAAACAATGAAGCACATTATATACTAACTTTTTAATTTTACAAGACTTATTTTTAATTAATTGTAATTATTATAATAATCCTTTGATTTTTAAAGTATTTTATTTATACAAGTTAGCGACCTATACGGTATGAGTTAGTTTTTTTATAATAGTTAAGTATAAAAAAGAGTTAGATCTACTTTATTTCTAGATATAAAATCGCCATATGATTTTAAGCAAAAGGCAAAAATCACAATAAAAAAGTTGGTTTATGTGAGATTTATGTTGTTTCTGCAAAGATGAAATTATGTTGTTTTAAGTAATAACACAAAAATCACAAGTACTAAAAAGTTAAATTTATTTTATTGTATAAATTTATTTTCAAATTCAAATAAGATAGTTTTTAAATCAGGAGTCAAAAGATCTAATGCTTTAGCTCTTAACTCTTTAGGTACTTTATAAAGAACTTCTGCCATACTGCAAGACATAGCTGATATAGTATCAAGATCACCACCTATAAAAGATGTATTTTCTAATACTTCATTAAAAGACTTTGCATGTTTAAAGGCAAGTATAGCAAGAGGTACTGTAATCTCTGCTTTACTAGTATTTAAATTAGGTATTAATTTATGTATATCTTTAAGTTCATAATTAAGATTATAAAAATTTTTTTGTATATAATTTAAAACAAAGTCTTTACTTTTACCTATACGAAGTAAAAATATACAGCTAGCAATAGCAAGAGCACCTTTTAATCCTTCTTTATGATTATGTGTTATAGCTGTAACTTTATAAACAAGATCTTTTAATGTTTCAAGATTATAAGCAGCATAAGCACAAGCACTAACACGCATAGCACCGCCATTTGCAAAAGAGTTATAAGGTTTTGAATTATCACTTAAAATCCATTTAATAAAGAATGAGCCAAAATCACGATCTATATATTTTCTGCCTAATTCTTTTAGATTTTTTATAGTAATTTTATCTAGATCTTGATAATTATTGTGACACTCTAGTATAGATTTAGCTATAGCAAGGGAGGTTACAGTATCATCTGTGAATTTAGAATTATTAAAATAGTGTATAAAGTCATTTTTATATGTAGTAGGGATATTATGTTCTAAGTGTGTACCAACAATATCACCTATAATAACACCTATCATATAAATACCTAGATTAAGATAAGGGTGGGATATATGGCTGGGGTACCTGGATTCGAACCAGGGCAATGGCGGAATCAGAATCCGCTGCCTTACCGCTTGGCTACACCCCAAAAAGATTTGGCAATTATAAAAATATTTATTTGTATGGCAGGGGTACCTGGATTCGAACCAGGGCGATGACGGGATCAAAACCCGTTGCCTTACCGCTTGGCTATACCCCTAATAAATACTTTTTATAATCTATAAAGAATGGGAACATACTACACCAATAAAATAAATAAATAAAGAAAATTTTTATTTTTTTTTAAATGTAATAATTTTTATATCTATATATTAAATAATAAGTTAGTGTAGTTTTTACCTTTAAAAGTTTTTATAGTGTAAGAAAGAGTTTTACAAAAAGTAAAAAGCTATTTAAAATTTTAAGAAAGATGAAGTAATGATTTAATTTTTTAAAGATAAGAAAGATTATATCTTATAAAACTAAATAGAGTCTTATGTTTAAAAAGAAGATAAGTAAAAGTGTTTTGAGATTTACATTATTTTTACAAAAGATAGCACTATGTTATTTTAATTAAAGGCAAAAAACACAAGTAATGTAAAAGTTGTATTAATGTAATTAAGTTTTAATCTTGGAAGTAAAAGGTATAAAGAGATAAAATGCCATATAGAGCATTTTATATATAAAATTGATTATTTATAGTGTTTTGAATGGTAGCTACGACGGGGATCGAACCTGTGACCTCGGCATTATGAGTGCCGCGCTCTGACCAACTGAGCTACGTAGCCACTAAAGATATTTGGATGGCAGGGGTACCTGGATTCGAACCAGGGCGA
>JARHZF010000078.1 GCA_029258325.1 Anaerobiospirillum sp.
GATATAGTTAAATATGCTTAGATATACACTTTAGATATATACTAAGACTTTTTAATATCTTTATCTCTTTAGTTAAAGTTAGGTGTTTTTTAGATAAATATGCCTTTATTTTGAATAACTTTTGTTATTTTATATGATAAAGTTAAAAAAATATAGATTTTTATAGGAATTAAGTGCTTTAGTTTGTTTTTTTTATGTTGTTTTAGGTGGTTTTAGATGTTTTTATGATGTGTAATATTTACACATTTATATATCTAAAATCTTCTAAATTACATATAAAAAAGAGCTAAGTAATTGTTATCAACATTATTAGCTCTTTTTAAAGACTTAATACCTAATTTTATTTAATCTTTATCAGTAGAATGTTTTTCTAATGATGATAAAAGATTATCTTCTTCATATGTATACTCTTCATAATCTTCATCATTTGTGTCTTGCTCTTCATAAGACTCTTCATATAAAGTATCATCTAACGTTTCATCTATATTTAAATCATCATCTATCTCATCATTTATTACAATATCCTCTCTACTGTCATCTATTTTTGTAGTGTCCATATTATCTACAGTATTTTGCTCTTTATCTAACACTAAAGTTTCAGAACTATCTTTATTAGACTCATCTATATTATTAGATGGTTCTTGCTTATTTTCAGATAAAGTTTGTTCTTGCTCAAAGTTTCTAAATAATGTATCAAAATCATTATTTTTTGTTAAAGTAGCTTTATCTTTACTATTATCTTCTTTAACTTTAGCATTTACTGTTTTTTCTAACTCTTCACTTATAAGATTTAATGTTTCATCTTCGCTTAATTTTTTTGCTTCAATAGCCCTAAGTTTATTTAAAATAGCTTGTCTTTCCTCAAAGTTAAAATTCACTATTTGTGATTTATTCTCTAAATCCTTAAAAACAATAGCTGTTGTAGTTACATATTTTTCTATTGTAGTTATCTTTTGATTTGGTGTGACTACTAATAATTGCAAATTTAAATCTCTAAAGAGTTTTAATGCAAATTCAATAGCATCATTTGATACATTTGCAAAAGCTTCATCAATAATAACAAGTCTAAATGAACTTTTATTTAAAGCAGATACATTATTTATAGCATAATTTATGCTATCAATTTGATTATATTGATATGCAAGTGCTGTTGCTAATATAGCAAATGAAATCTTTTCTTTTTCACCACCTGACTTACCACTTGTACTATTTTGTCTTTCAACCTCTTCATGTGTTAACTTATCACATTTGCGAATTGAGTATACAAAACTATTTCTTACATCAGTAACCTTATCTGTATAGTCTTTTTTATGTTTATTATCACCTGCCAAATCTAGACTTTCAACCAAATCTTTTAATTTTAAAAAGCGTGCATGTATCTCCTCATCTGAATCTCCATCTGTAAGATAATTTTCAGTACAAGATTTTAAGTCAGATCTAAATTTTAAAATCTCACTATCACGAGTTGGCTCACATACAATCTCAATATAACTCTTTGCATCAAATTCAATATTAGCTAATATCTTATTAAGATTCTTAATCTTTGTTTGTATTGCTTTTTCTTGTTCTGCTATATTATGCTCAAAAAGGCCAACACCTTCAATATTGTCCTGTTTTAACTGTAATCTAAAAGTTTTATCACGAACTAAAGCATCTTCTTCAATATTGTCTAAAAGAGATAGAAAATAAGGTATATATTCTATTTCATCTGCAATTACATTGACACACTCTTCTGTATACTTTGCTTTATATGATATTGTACAACTTGTAATTTTAGATATTAGATTTGATACAATCTCATTAGTATCTACAAATTTTTGAGTATAGAAGTCTTTACTCTTTTCCTTTAGATTTGAAAATATACCAGCTGTATAATGTTCAATACTATTTAGTTTATCTAAAATAGTTTTATCTAAAGTCTCCTCAATAAATGGGAAAATCTCATTTATTTCAGTTTCTGAAACACTAGATAAACTATTTCTGATATCATCAAAAACATTTTTATAACTATCATAATTTTGCTTTTCAACACCTTGATTAATCGATATTTGATTTAATTCTGCCTCTAAAAGAGCTATATCTTTTTTTAATTTCTCAAATTGCTCTTTTAGTCTTATATACTCACTTTTATTAGAGTTCTCAATCTCATCAATTTCATTTTCTAAAGACTTTATCTTAGAGTCTATATAAAAAACATCAATCTCACTAAAACTCATATAACGCATTAAAAATTCAATTGCATTTATTGAAGTACGACATTTAGTAAGATTATTACTAAGTTTATTTACCTCATAATTTATCTTTATAACTTGTTCTTTTAAACTATAAATTAAAGACTCAAGTGCTTTTATCTTATTTTCATTAGACCAACCTAGAACAAAAGATCTATTATCTTTATTCACTACATTAAAATCTTTTGAATAAGATACTAGATCGTATTTAACATCACCACCTATTAAAATAGCCCTCTCTTTATTATTAAAATCATCATAAGTTTTAACAAAAGAGAAATCAAATTTAGTTAGAAGCTGCTCTTTAATAAAGTTTTCAAACCTACCCTTATCGTCTTTAAACAAAAGAGAACTTACTAAATGTTCAGGTCCTTTCTCAAAATTAGTATTAGTGACCTTATCTACAACATAATAGTTAATTTTATTTTTATATTTTTGATCTTGTAAAACCTCAATAAATTTCTCTTCAAGATTTTTATCTACAAGTAAAGATGTTGCAAAATCATATAATAAAGATTCAATAGAGGCATTTAATGCACTATATTCATCTTTAACTTTTATTAATTCACCGACAAATGGTAAATCTTTTATATCAATATTTAGAGAGCTTGCAATGCTTTGTCTTAAATTTAGTTTATGTATATCAATATTACTTCTGTAAGACTTTAAAATATTAAGTTCTTGCTCATTTTCCCTAATATCCTTATTTAAATCTCTTAGTTGTAAATTAAAATCATCACGTTTTTTGTCTAAGTCTGCAATATTAGACTCAAACTCATCTTTCTTTGTAGCTAAAGAGTTTTTTATTGAGATAAAGGTATCTTTATCATTACAAGATGTAATACCTATCTTTTTTGCATTATCTAAATACTCATGATAATTACGTGATATCTGTACTCTCTTATCTTTTAAATCATCTAAGTTTTTCTTAAGCTCTCTTAAATGATCACCACCTAGAGAATTCATTTCAAGAAAAACTTGATCTTTTGTCTTATTTTTTTCTTCTTTCTCTTTTCTCTTTACTTTTTCATCTTCTTCTAAAGAATCTAATTTTAATTTAGAGTTTTGAACATCTTTTATTAAAATTGGTTCTGCTTTTTTAGCCAAAAAGAATCTCACTAAATTAGATGCTTTGTCATATTTTTTTAAAAGTAAATTTGACTCCTCATAGTCATGATATAAGGATCTTAAAGGAGTTAGAATCTTGATTTTATCTTGAGTTCTTTCAATTTCTTTATAAATGCTATTAATATGTCTATAATTATCAACTATACCATATACTTTTAAATCAACATAGTCTAGCACAAACTCTTTTATAAATTTTGAAAAAGAAGGAATGTCCTTTGTAGATACAGTCTTATTGAATAAAGATATAGCATTTGATGATATATTAAGAGACCTCAACATAGTGTTTCTATAGTCTTTATAATCACGAATAATCTCAAATCCCCTTTGTCTTAAAGTTCTTTTTACATCTTGAATATTTGCACCTAAGTTTGAAAAATGATCTTTAAGACTTAGCTATTTATTAGATATAATAAATAAT
>JARHZF010000173.1 GCA_029258325.1 Anaerobiospirillum sp.
TGCTGAAAATGAGTCAGATGCACGTTCACGTATCCGTGATACAGATTTTGCAGAGGAAACTGCAAATCTAACTCAACAACAAATCATTCAACAAGCTTCACAATCTATATTGTCTCAAGCTAATCAAAAACCTCAAATTGCACTATCACTACTTGGTAGATAGTAAAAAACAATAATAAGGGTAGAAAAATGGCTCTTTATGTAAATACAAACGTAAGTTCTTTAAATTCACAAAGAAAGCTTACAAATGCTACAAACTCTTTAACTACTACCTATCAAAGACTATCTTCAGGTCTTCGTATTAATAGTGCTAAAGATGATGCTGCTGGTCTTCAAATTTCTGATCGTTTAACATCACAAATTAACGGTTTAAATCAAGGTAATCGTAATACAAATGATGGCATAGCTTTAACTCAAACTATTGAGGGAGCTATGGACGAAATGACTAATATGATGCAAAGAATTCGTGTTCTTGCAGTACAGTCAGCAAACGGTACTAACTCAAAACAAGATAGAGCTGCTCTACAACAAGAGGTTACAGAACTATCATATGAGATCACACTTATAGCATGTCGTTCAACATTTGCAGGTGAAAAGATTTTAGCTGGCAATGGTAAGTTTGGTGCAAATACAGCAAATAAAAATCACGGTCTTGTTTCATCTGCTGGCACTATTACACTACAAGTAGGTGCAAACTCTGGCGATACATTAAAACTTACTGGTTTATCTCGTGGTTTTACATTGTCAGGTATTGCTAAACTAGCTGGTATTGCAGGTAATCAATTAAAAGCATTTACAACAGCTGTTGCTGGTAAAGGTGATCAGTTCTTAAAGATCGATTCATATTCTTCATCTCAACTTGTTTTATCCTTTATTGATAATATGATCTATCAAATTGATAAACAAAGAGCTCACTTAGGTGCTATGCAAAATCGTATGGAATCAACAATACGTAACCAAGCATCTATTGCTGAAAATGAGTCAGATGCACGTTCTCGTATCCGTGATACAGACTTTGCTGAAGAGACAGCAAATCTAACTCAACAACAGATTATTCAACAAGCTTCACAATCTATATTGTCTCAAGCTAATCAAAAACCTCAAATTGCTCTATCTTTATTAGGTAGATAATAAAAATTTCTCTCCTATTTTTTATTAATAAAATAGCTTATCTCTTGTAGAGGTAGGCTATTTTTTACTTTAATATGTAAAAAAATTTCTTATTAAACAAAAGACTTCTTGTTTTACCCTTATTTTTCTCTAATTTAATTGTAACTTTTTTACATGAAAACGTTTTCATTTGCTAAAATAGAATTACTTTAGTTTTTAAATCATTTTTTATTTTGTGAGGATATATCAAATGAGAACACCTCTAGTAATGGGTAACTGGAAATTAAATGGTACCAAAGAATCAGTAAAGGCTTTAGTTAACGCTTTAACAACACCTGCAAACGAAGCAGCTCCAAAGGCTGAAGTTGCAGTTTGTGCTCCTGCTGTATTCATTGGCATGGTTGAAGACTTAGCAAAAGATTCAAAACTACAATGGGGTTCAGAAGACTGCGATATTCACACATCAGGTGCATACACAGGTGAAAACTCTCCTGTAATGTTAAAAGAATTTGGTTGTACTTATGCTATCGTAGGTCACTCAGAGCGTCGTGATTACCACAAAGAAAGCTCTGAATATGTAGCTCAAAAATACAAGGCAGCTCAAGATAATGGTTTAATTCCTGTACTATGCGTTGGCGAATCAGAAGCTGAGTTTGACGCAGGTAAGACAATGGACGTAGTTCGTGAAGAATTAAAGGCTGTTATCGATCTATGTGGTATTGAGTCATTTAAGAATGCTGTTATCGCATATGAGCCAATTTGGGCTATTGGTACAGGTAAAACTGCAACTCCTGAAATTGCACAAAACGTTCACAAAGATATTCGTGACTTCCTAGCTTCATTCAATGCTGAAGTTGCAGATGGCGTTCGTATTCTATACGGTGGTTCATGTAACGCAAAAACAGCTCCTGAACTATTCTCACAAAAAGATATCGATGGTGGCTTAGTTGGTGGTGCTTCTCTAAAGGCTGATGATTTCAGTGCTATTATTAAAGCTGCTGTTGACAACGCTTAATAAAAAATAAAAAGAACATAAAACATAGTAAATTATTTAATGGATTTATAAATGGCTATTAAGAAAATCGGTGTTTTAACCTCTGGTGGTGACGCACCAGGTATGAATGCAGCTATTCGTGCTGTTGTTCGTACTGCTTTAGACTTTGGCTACGAAGTTTGTGGTATTAGAGATGGTTATGCAGGTCTTCATGCTGGTAATATCATCCCTCTAAACAGACTAAGTGTATCTGACCTTCTAAATCGTGGTGGTACTTTCTTAGGTACTGCACGTTTCCCAGAATTTAAAGATGTACAAATTAGAAAAGAATGTATCGAAATCATGAAGCAAAATGAAATCGATGCTCTTGTTGTAATCGGTGGTGACGGCTCTTACATGGGTGCAAAACTTCTATCAGAAATGGGCTACCCTTGTATTGGTCTTCCAGGTACTATCGACAATGATATTGCAGGTACTGATACAACTATTGGTTTTGATACAGCTTTAAATACTGCTGTTATTTGTGTTGATAGACTTCGTGATACATGTTCATCACACAAGAGAATTGCTGTTGTTGAAGTTATGGGTCGTCACTGTGGTGACCTTGCTGTTGCAACTGCTATTTCTTGTGGTGTTGAGGCTGTATTAATTCCAGAAAAACCATGGGATAAAGAAGAAGTTTATAAGACAATTAAAGAAAGTGTAGACAAAGGTAAGCGTCACGCAATCATAGTTGTTTGTGAAAATCAAACTGATGTTCACAAGATGGCTGAAGAAATTGAAGAGTTAACACAAATTGAAACACGTGCAAATGTTATAGGTCACATCCAACGTGGTGGTACACCATCTGCAGCTGACCGTGTTCTTGCAAGCCGTATGGGTGCTTATGCTGTTTCACTACTTCGTGAAGGCTGTTCAGGTCGTTGTATTGGTATTCAACGTGGTGAGCTTGTTCATCATGATATCATCGACTGCATTGAGCACATGAAACATAAATTCCGTGAAGGTATGTATGATCTAGCTTATGAATTAAGCTAATTATAAATACTTAATAAATTTATATGTTACTTAAAAAGGTATGATGTCCTAAAATGTCATACCTTTTTTAATTTAAGCCCTCTCTTTATAATTTTGAACATAGAGTTTTTACTATTAAAAAATATTACAAGTCAAATATCAGAATTACTAACAACTGTGAACTTTAACAAAATTATTTTTTTAACTCTACTTTTATCTTTTTTATCTAAAATATATAGATTAAAAAAATAGCCCTAAGATGGGCTATTTAAAATAAATAAATAGGAGAATCATATCATGATCAAGCTTATTATATACGTTTTTTAAAACTATTATTCAAAAGTAAAACCTTGCTTTTTAAAAAGTGCAATAATCTCATCTGCATTATTTGATGAACCTTTTTCACACATATACTTACATGCAGATGACCAAGTAGCTCCCTTATTATTATACTTTCTATTTAAATAATAGTTATTTACTTTAGCATCAAAAACCTCTAACTCTTCTTTTGAAAATCTATCTTCATATGTCTCATCCATAAAGATCCATGATCTATCAAAACGAGGTTTTTGCTCTTCTAAATACTCTTTATCTACTACACCTAAAACTAAACCTAAACAAGGTGCAACACCTACTGGTAATTTAAGCATTTCTGTAATTTCAGTAATGCCTGATTTAAAACCACCAATAATAGTACCACCTAGACCTTGAGCTTCAGCTGCAATTAAAGCATTTTGACATGCTATAGATGTATCATTTAAACCTGAGTAAAAATATCTAAAAGCAAATGGTGGTTGTAAATCAATAGCATGCATAAGCTTTGTCATGTCTACACAAAACATCCAAAACTCTGCACATTTTGCTATATGCTCTTGATTACCAGATAATTTTGCTATCTTCTCTAAAACAGCCTTATCTTTAATCTTAACTACAGATACCATTTGAAAATAACAAGATGTTGAAGCTTGCATAACTGCTTTTTCTATATTTGCTACTTGCAAATCTGTTAATTGTTCACCTGTGTAATTACGTACAGATTGATGATTTAAAATTACATCTAAAGCGTTCATTATTATTTCCTTTTTTATTTATATAGTATAAGACTTATCAACTCTTAAAGCATTTTGTGCTCTATTTAATAAAGCTGCATCTAATAAAACTAAAGCAAGCATAGCCTCTGCTATAACAACAGCTCTAATACCTACACATGGATCGTGCCTACCATGTGTTGCAATATTGACCTCATTGCCATAGATATCTATAGACCTACCCTCTTTGGCTATAGATGAAGTTGGTTTTAAGCCTATCTTAACTCTAATGTCCTGACCTGATGAAATACCACCTAATATACCACCTGACTTATTAGATAAAAATCCATCACGTCTTATCTCATCACGACACATAGAGCCTTTTTGCTCACAAAAATCAAAACCATCACCAATTTCAACAGCCTTAACTGCATTAATTGACATCATAGCATGAGCTATAGTTGCATCTAATTTATCAAAAACAGGCTCGCCCAAACCTGCCATAACATTATGTGCTCTAACTTCAATTAAAGCACCACATGAATCATGCTCTAATCTTAGATTATCCATATAATCACTAATTTCACCTATCATGCTCTCATCTGCAAAATTAAGAGCATTTTCTAAAGCAAATTTAGGATTATATACAGATGTTTTATAAGGACCTATAGCTGTTACACAACCATCAATAGTTATATTAAATTGCTCAAATAAAACTTTCTTGGCAATAGCTCCTGCAGCAACACGCATACATGTTTCACGTGCAGATGATCTACCACCACCTCTATAGTCTCTTATGCCATATTTTTTTAAATATGTATAATCAGCATGATTAGGTCTTATTTTATCTTTTATATCATTATAATCATGCGACTTTTGAGATGTATTCTCAATTAAAAGACCTATTGAAGTACCTGTAGTTTGACCTTCAAATACACCTGATAAAATACGTACTTTATCAGCTTCATCACGAGGAGTACCAAAACGTGTAGAACCAGGTCTACGTCTGTCTAACTCCTTTTGTATATAGCTCTCATCAATTTCAATTTGTGGTGGAACACCATCTATAATACAAGATAGTGCTACACCATGACTTTCACCACAGGTAGTTACAGTAAAATATTTACCAAAAGTATTGCCTGCCACCTATTTATCTTCCTTATCTAAATTAAAGACATCAGCATGAAATTCTAGTTGATCTTTTGTAAGTAAAAATACACCACTTCCACCTTTCTTTAAGTCTATAAATCTAAAAGGTACTTGTGGGAAAGCTTCTACTAAATTTTCTTCTGAATTACCAACTTCCATAATTAAAATACCATCTTCATTTAGATATTTAGCTGCATCACGTAAAATTCTACGAGCACAATCTAAACCATCTAAACCAGAACCTAAGGCTAAAGCTGGTTCTGCTTGATATTCAAGTGGCATACTTTCTAAATCATAAAAATCAACATAAGGTGGATTTGTTACAATTAAATCGTACTTATCACCCTCTTGTAAATTATCAAATAAATCTGATTTAATTGGGGTTACACAATTTTCTAAATCATAACCTTCAATATTTATACGACATACCTCAAGAGCATCATCTGAAATGTCTACAGCATCAACTTCAATATCCTCATTAAAAGCTAAAGCTGTAGCAATAGCTATACAGCCAGAGCCTGTACACATATCTAAGACTCTTTCAACTTTACGAGGCATATATGGAGAGAATCTCTCTTCAATTAATTCACCTATAGGTGATCTTGGAATAATTACACGTCTATCTACATAGAACTCATGACCACAGAAAAATGCTCTATGAGTTAAATATGGTGTAGGTACTCTTAAAAAGATTCTTTTTACTACAATCTTTGCTATTAATTTTCTTTCTAGTAATGTTAAACGTGACTTTAATGTAGATTTATCACAAGGTGGTTTTAAATGCATTACTGATTGAACAATTTCAATTGCCTCTTCCCAATAATTTGTAGTTCCATGACCTACATAGACACGATGAGAGGCAAAACAAGAAACTAGAAAACGAACTACATCTTGTACTGTAAATAATTCATTTATAATAGACTCCTCAATATCCTTTGCCTCTATTGGAGAATCTAATAGTTCATACAAAGACTCAATTTCACTAAAATCAATACTATCTGACATATAACTAACCTTAAAGTCACAAGAAAAAAATATAATATACTTCTTATTCTACTAAATAAAATAAATGAAAACTATGTAAAAGAAAACTTTGCTTGAATAAAATAAAAAGGCATCAAAAAAGGCACTTTTTTGTGCCTTTAGTCTTATTATATGCTTTGAAACTTAACAATTTGATTTTAAACTTAAGATGGTTGAATTTATTTCTTTTGAGACTTCACGCAAGCGTACATCCTGATCTTTTTCTATAATCACTTTACCAAAATCAAAACGAAATGTACCTACGCCTTGAACTTCAAAACCACCTTTGAAAAAAGAAATCACATGATTTGCAATTAATCTTGGTGCATAGTGCTTGAAAATACGCATAAAAACATCTCCGTTCTTTTCTATATTCCACACCTTAATTATAGCTATAATTTGTTAAATAATTTTTAAACAAATGATAATTTGAATCATCTTTATTACTTTTTATTAAACTTTAGATCTATATCTTAATAAAAAATATCTTTGTTACTTTTATTCAACATTTTTATGTAAAAAAACATAATTTTTGAAAAAAGATAACTATTTTTAAAAATAAAGTTTGATATATATCACGTTAGATTTTTTATCTTTTATAAAAAAATCAAAAAATAAAAATAAATATTTATTTTTAAATAAATTTATTGTTAATAATATGTAAAATACTATTCTTTATCTAAAAGATAAAGGTCACTACTTCCATAAGTAAAGAAAAAAGCATAAAAGCTCTAATCTAGATTTAGATGATAATACATTGATATAAAAGAATATTTTTTATAAAGTACTGCTAATATATAGATCAAAGCTAAAAGTATAAAAGATAGTTTACACAATGACATAACCTTAATTTATCCTATTCTATAGCTGTGGGAAAATCTTAACTTATTCCATTCTATACCTGTGGGAAAGTTTTAACCTCTTCTATTCTTTACCTGTGGGAAAATCTTAACCTCTTCTATTCTATAGCTGTGGGAAGCTCTTAAACTCTTCTATTCTTTACCTGTGGGAAACTCTTAAACTCTCATATTCTTTATCTGTGGGAAGCTCTTAAACTCTCCTATTCTTTATCTGTGGGAAACTCTTAACTTCTTCTATTCTATAGCTGTGGGAAAGTCTTACTTCTTCTATTTTATATCTGTGGGAAAGTCTTAATCTCTCCTATTCTATAGCCGTGGGAAAGTATTAACCTCTACTATTCTATAGCTGAGGGAAAGTCTTGATCTCTTCTATTCTATACTTGTGGGAAAGTTTTAATTCTCCTATTATATACTTGTGGGAAAGTCTTAATCTCTACTATTTTATATCTGTGGGAAAGTTTTAACCTCTTCTTTTCTATAGCCGTGGGAAAGTATTAAACTCTTCTATTGTTTATCTGTGGGGAAGTATTAACCTCTCCTATTCTTTACCTGTGGGAAAGTATTACTTCTTCTATTCTATATCTGTGGGAAATTTCTAATCTCTACTTTTTTCTTCTTGTGGGAAATTAAAAACAACTTTATCTTATACATATTTATTCTCATAACTTCTGCATTTTTAAAGGTATATGTAAAAGATAAAAATTCTAAAAATATGCTTTTTTGTAGTCCTTGTGCTTTTTGTTTTGTTACTTAAAATGATTAATTCCAAAAAAACAAAATAGTTCTTTCTTATGTAAAAAATAATGTAAATCTCACATGAACTTTTTTATATAAAAATAGAGTGTCTAAAGTAGAGTAAAATACAAAGTTATTATTTAATATCAAGTAGTTACTTAATAAAAAATTATTATTTTTTATTGTTGTTCTTATCTAGTTAGTATCTATTTTTAAAAATAAAGCAAAAATAAAAAAATACTATTTACAAATGTAATTAAGTAAACTTACTCTTTTGACTTTATAATTAATACTTCTCTTTTTAAGATATTATTTTTTAAATAAAAAAACATAAAGCTTTTAAATCACTTTATGCTTTTATCTTATCTCTTTATAAATGTAAAAAGATTGTTTAATTTTATTTTAAACTTATACTATTTTTTATCTATAAATTCTAATACTTTATACTTGCCATTTTCTCTTTCTAAAACTAAAGCATTTGCTGTTGAAAATGAAAAATATGAATTTACATCATCACGTATAAATTCATAGGCAAGTGAATTTACAACAGGTATATGACTTACTAATAAAACAACATCACTATCAATAGTTGATGCCTCTACATAATCTAAAACCATAGCACTATCTTCACTATCATCAGAGAGCTCAAGCATAATCTCATGTCTTAAATTCTCATCATTTATGGTTTTTAAAATAATATCTAAAGTCTCTTTTGCTCTTGTCTTTGGTGATGATATAGTCTTTGTTATCTTATACTTATTAACTAAGTATTTGGCAACATTTAAGACCTCACCCTCACCTCTTTGACTTAAATGCCTATCATTATCCCTAGTCTCAGCATTGCCATGTCTCATAATAATAACAATCATATCTACTCCTTAATATATGAAAAAAGCTTAATCTTTTTATTAAGCTTTTTTACTAAATCTTATTTTATACTCTCATTAATATCTAAAAGAGCTTTTAATGGATCTGATGCTTTTGTTATAGGTCTTCCTATAACTAAATAGTCAGAACCAATAGCTATAGCTTTTTGTGGTGTCATAACTCTATTTTGATCACCAACATCAGCACCTATTGGTCTAATACCTGGTGTAACTGTAATAAAATCACTTATATTTGATTTTATAAGCTCAACTTCATTAGCTGAAGATACAACACCATCTAAACCAGATTGTTTTGCAAGCTTTGCTAAATGTAATACTTGCTCTTTTGCACTTCTATTTATACCCAACTCTTTTAAATCTTCATCTGACATAGAAGTAAGTACAGTAACACCTATTAATAAAGGTCTGTTTTGATAGTTAGCAAGTACATTAGCAGCAGCTTCCATCATCTTAGAACCACCTGATGCATGCACATCTACAAGCCATACTCCAAGTTTTGCAGCCATCTCACATGCCTTTGCTACTGTATTTGGAATATCATGAAACTTTAAATCTAAAAATACTTTAAAATCTCTTTTTATTAATTCCTCAACAAAATGTGGTCCTGCCTTTGTAAATAATTCTTTTCCTACTTTTAATTTACATAAAGTTGGATCTACTTTATCTACAAAATTTAAAGCATTACTTGCATCATCGTAATCAAGGGCAACAATTACACGACTATCATTCATCATTAATCTCCAACTAAACCTCGTATAGCCTTTAAGGTACTCCATCTTCTACAAGATGGACATTGATAAAACATGATCTTTGATTCAAAACCACATCTTTTACATGAATATTTATTAGCAGATGCAATTTGTGCATCAATTAAACTTTTAATTTGTAAGATAGACTCACTACTTCCTACACTATTTATATCTTTTGATTTTAGCTCCATTAATGCTGAAAATAATTTCATATTAGGATTATCATGAGCATAATTTGTAAGAACTAAAACTGCATTATTTATATTTGATGTTAAAGCAATAACATGTGCAAGTTCTACAATAGCTTCACATGATTTTGTAGAACTTACTAAAAGCTCTAACTCTTTTCTATATTCTGGATCTGCTTTATTTGAAAAACATTGCTTTACTATAGCAAGACATTCCATACCTCTATCTCTATCTAAAGAGATTATTTTATGAATAAAAGATAAAGCTTTTTTTATATCCTTTTTATAAACATAAATTTGGGCTAAAGAAAGCATAGCTCTTGTACAATTAATATCTATATCAAGAGCACTTTGATATAAAGATATAGACTTATCACTATCTTTTTGAAAAGATTCACCTTTAGCTCTTTCACAATAATAATTAGCTATCTTTTTATCTATTTGCTGTCCTAAAACATCTCTATGTTTTAATGATATTTCAATAGAACGAGTAAAATCTCTTTCTTGCTCATAAAGAGAAATAAGAAGTAAGGCTGCTTTTTTTCTTTGTCTTGGAATGTCAATCATATCATTTAGAATTTGCTCAGCTCTATCTAATAGACCTGCAGATATAAAATCTTGAGCAAGCTCTAATCTTATGATTTCTATTTGATTATCATCAAGGTGATTATTTTGATTTTTAGAAAGTTGTTCATGTAGTGAGATTGCTCTATCAACCTCACCTCTTTTGCGGAATAAATTACCTAAAGCAAGTGATGTCTCAAAACTAGGATCATCATTCTTTAAATAATCAATAAAGTTATCAAGTGCTCTATCTGAGTCATTATTTAAAAGATAATCAACACCTTTTAAGTAACTATACGTTTTTATATTTTGCTTATCTTGTTTTTTATTTTTCCAAGATGTACTACCCATATAATAGCCATAAGCTGCTGCTATAGGTAATAAAAGAAAAAGCAATTCAAGCATAATATCTAGTTACTCTATGCTTTTTGTGTTTCTTTTTGTTCTTTTAATAACTTTTCTTCTTGCTTTTTAGCCTGTCTTAATTGTGATTTTAAGCCTAGGGATTTTGCAAATACACGTAGACAGAATAAAAGTGAAATATAAACACCTAATAAAACGCCTACACCAATACCAATTGCAAATAAAGTTGCAAGAGACATTTGTGACTTTATAAATAAAAAGTCAAAGACGACAGTTCCATCATTTGCAGAGCCAATAGCAAAACCTATGACACACAAAATAGCTAAAACTATAAAATAGATCCAAATCTTTAACATATAAAACCTCAGCATTAATCTTCATATGATAACATATTACTTAAATAATGCTTTTGTTTTTTTAATCCATAAGAGAATTATCTTTAAAAGTATTTACCTTTTCACGTAAATCAACACCAGGTTTAAAGTGAACAACTCTACGCTCTGTAACCTCAACTCTTTGACCTGTCTTTGGATTGTGTGCAACTCTTGGCTCTCTTACACGAACTTCAAAACTGCCAAAACCTCTAATCTCAATTCTTTGTGAATCTGATAGAGTCTTAATCATTAATTCAAAAATTTCTCTAACAGCTTCATCAATATCAGAGTGATTTACATCTGGATATTTTTCTATCAATGCAGTTATTAACTCTGCTCTTGTCATAATTCCCCCAAAATAAAAAACTTTGTATTAAAGATTAACTTTTATCAATTTTCTTTTATATTCAATAAAATATCAATAAAATTATTTATAAAAATAGATGAATGTAGAATTTTGTTACATAAATGTGATTTACATAAATCTTTTTAATAACAATAATTTGTACTTAATCACATAATAAAATAAGAATCAATTAAATAAACATACATTTCTTTAAAAATTAAATGTTTATTTTTTAATAAAAGATATATATTTTGTTTATTAGTATGAAAAATTAAATTTATTACTTATTTTTATCGTATAAATTTTTCTCAAATAAATTAGAAAAAATCATTGATTATTTTTTTGAAAATGACTTTATCTTTAATAATAAAATCTATTAAGGAATATTTTTTATAACTCATTTTATATAAAAAATTAATTGATTTTATATTGATATGAAAATAAGAATTTAAGATATATAAAAGTTAAGTCTTAAGAGCTCTTTATCTTAACTATACACTACAGTTATAAACTTTTAATTAATGTAAAAAAAGAGAATGAATAAAGTCATTCTCTTTTTAAATCTAGTATTAGTCCAAAACTTAATTAGCCAATTAATGATAGAGCCATTTGTGGTCTCATATTTGACTGCATTAGCATTGAAGCTGCTGCTTGTTGAATAATGTTTTGTTGAGTTAGATTTGCACTCTCTTCAGCAAAATCAGCATCACGAATACGAGATCTTGCATCAGCTGTGTTCATTGATACATTTGATTGATTACGTATAGTTGACTCTAAACGATTTTGCATAGCACCTAATTGACCACGTTGCTTATCAATATGAGCAATAATACCATCAACAGCATTAATTGCAGCTTGTGCTTTTGATGCTAGTGATAAAGCAAAAGCATTACCCTTACCAGCACCAGCAGCAGCTGCACCTTTAATTGCATTTTGATCAGTGCCTACAGCATCCATCATTGCAGATAAAGCATAACCTTTTGAAAATACTGTTAAATTAATAGTATCACCAGTATTAGCACCTACTTGGAATGTTAAAGTATTCTTAGTATAGAATGTTTCACCTGCTTTTGCTGATGCTAAAATCTTTTGACCACCAAAAGTTGTTTGCTTTGCAATACGTGTAATTTCAGCTGCTAATTGATCAGACTCTGCTGTAATAGCCTCACGGTCAGCTTTTGTATTTGTACCATTTGCTGATTGAACTGCTAAAGTACGGATACGTTGAAGCATACCAGACATCTCATCCATAGCTCCTTCCATTGTTTGCATTAGAGCTATCGAATCGGACGCATTACGGTTGCCTTGATTTAAACCATTGATTTGTGTAGTTAATCTGTCAGAAATTTGTAAACATGC
>JARHZF010000189.1 GCA_029258325.1 Anaerobiospirillum sp.
TTAAAACCCTCATCTTTGAGGGCCCACACAGATTGTCTGTACTGATTTTTAAAGAACTTCTTAAGTGCTTGCCTTAAGTGAGGTCACATTATAGACCTTTTTAAAAAACTGTCAACAACTTTTTTTAGTTTTTTTTAATTTTTTTAGTTTTTTCAAAATAAAAATAGTATTAAACCCGATATTTAACACGTTTTATTTTTATAAAAAAAATACTATTTTTTACTCATTGGCATATCTAAAGATGTCATTTGTAATTTATAACCAGTTGTATCTATACCAGCTCTTAATAAAGTAAATGATTTATCTGTAAATTCTTGAAAGCTAATCTCAAGATTTATGTATTTATGATAAAGCTCATATAACTCTTCATTCATAGGTTTACCATCAACACCTATTTCTATGCTCATCTTATAATGACTTAATTGCATTTCTCTTTTCTTTCTCTCTTTATTTAGCTCTTCTTCACTTAAGCCAACTAAAGTCTCATCTATCATTTTGTGTCTTCCTATAAAATTAAATTTAAATAAAAAAAGAGACATTTTTTGTTTAAGTCTCTTTTTTATTATACAGAATTATTATTTTTAGTTTAATTTATTAAAAATTTCTTTTATATACTCACTAAGTCCACTTTCTCTTTGTGTACTTTTTAAAATAGCATCATTTAAAGATTCATCATTATAAATTAAACTAATCTTTCGCTTAGCACGAGTAATTGCTGTATAAACTAATTCCTTTGTAAGTAAAATACTCTTATTAAAATTAAAACAACAAACTACATGATCATACTCAGAACCTTGCGATTTATGTACAGTTAAAACAAAACCAGATTCATAATGTGCTAAATATGGTGTTGCAATCTTTATAATTTTATTATCATCTCCTCTAAAGAAAGCAACTAATCTAGTTTTATTATCATTAATTACTTCTTTTGCAATAAAACCTACATCGCCATTATTGACACCTAGTGACTTATCATTTCTTGTAATCATTATCATTTGACCTGCAAAAAATTCACTATTTTTAGTATCAATAGAATATTGCTCTTTTATTAAATGCTCTATCTTTTGTGAAAGCTTATTTGTTCCAAAAATACCATTATGATGAGAACATACTATTCTAAATGTATCCATAAGCTTAAATAGCTCTAAAACTTCACTATTATCTGTAATAGTAAAATCTATATAAGCAAGTGCATTTAAAAAAGCACTATATTTATAATTAACACTATCTTGTTTAAAAAATTTAGGAATTTCTCTCTCTACAAAATCATGTAATGTATATTTTGCAAAAAGATTATCTCTAACACTTAAAAGCTTAGGCTCAATCTTTATAAGATCATTACAAAAATCATCTAAATACTTATATACTTCCTTTTTCTCTGTATTAATATCTTTTTTAATAAAAGAGATAAAAGAATTATCTAAATTATTTGTTTTTGATTTTTTATACTCGACAATTTCATGATCTATATTGGATATATAAGTTCTTTCATGAAATTTAGGATTGTCATCACCTTGTATTAATTTATAAATATCATTATTTACATCAATCTCACCATTATTTACAAAACTTGCAAATTTATGAATGATGGAACCTTCCTTAAATCTATGACTTTTTAATAATAAAACTACATTATCAGATAAAGCTTTTTTAGATAGAGCTAAATCTTGTAATAGATCTTTTGTATAACCTGATACATTAGCTAGATATTCTAAAGTAGAGTCAGATATAGAACCTAAACTTGAACAAATATCGCCTAAAATAGAACCAGATTCCACAGAACTTAATTGATCTTTATCGCCAAGTAATATTAATCTTGTATTATCACCAAGTGCATCTATTAATTTTGAAAACATAGATATATCAACCATTGATGCTTCATCTAAGATTAAAATATCACAATCTAATTTATTATCCCTATTAAATTTAGCTTTAGAACTATGCGGAATAACACCAAGTAAGGAGTGTATAGTAGTAGCAACCTTTGGTATTTGCTCTTTTACAAAACTATCTCCCATCTCTTCAATTACTTTCTTTATTTTTTCATCTCTTTCTATTGTATTAATAATAGATTCAGACATACGACCTGCAGCCTTACCTGTAGGTGCACATAAAACAATTTTTTGTTTTAATTGCTCTATATTATCTTCATTAGATAAAGTTAAGTTTGCAATTTGACTATAAATTTGTAGTAATAAAAGTTTAGTAACAGTAGTAGTTTTACCAGTACCAGGTCCACCTGATATTACAGAAAATCTATTTCTTAAAGATAAAAGAACACCTAACTTTTGTAAGTTAATTTCATCTTTATCTTCATCAAATAATTTATTTACAAAATTTTTAATATTGTCTATGTAATCATCTTTAATAATAAAATGACTAGATAATGAGTTTGCTAAAAATTGAGCAATATTTCTTTCATATAAAAAATAACGCCTTAAATAAATACGCTCATTATGCAAGATAAAAGGACAACCTTGAAAATCATTGAAAGAAAAGTCATGTATTTTTCTTTCTCTTTTTAAAAGAGTAATAGCATTATTATTTAAATTATCTAAAGATAAAGGGTAATCTTTATCTAAAACTTCATTTATACAAAAACTATTATCTACTAATAAAAAATCACTTTTATGTGCAAGACCATAGATAAAATCTAAAAATTTTGGAAATTTATCTAAAATAGTTTTTATCTTATCAGATAAAAATATCTTATTTACAAGATCAAGTGCATCAATGTCTTCATCATTTAACTTATACTTTTCATGTATAGAATCAAAACTTTCTTTATCTAATCTAATACAAACATCTCCATCTTCCATCTTAATAAAAAGAGATAGAACTAAAAAGCATAAAAAATCACGCTCTTCATCATTTTGAAAGCCTTCTTTAAAATAATTTGTAATAATATAATTAAGGCTATATTTAGATATATTAGATACATAATTATTGCTCTTTATAAAATAAAATAAAGTGCTTGTATCTTCATTTTGATTATTTACAATCTCATTATCTATATACATATAACATTATTCCTCATTAGCACTTTCATCAAAAAGAGCATCTAATTTTAAAATAATATCCTTAGCTATCTTGATACTAAAGACACCTAAATTTAAATTATCATTAATACAAAAAGATCCATGTTTAGAATCACTTTCCTTATTTAAAAAGTTTTTCTCACTATCTTTATCTTTTGCTGAAAATATTTTCATACCTCTTAAATAGAGATAACAAATACCACCTATATGTGTGTCATAGTCATAATCTTTTATTCTTGTTTTTAAAAATCTATGTAAAGCTAAGGTATATAGTAAGAACTGAATGTCATAACGTGTTGTTCTATCAAATACACTTAAAGTTACATATTTACTTAAATAGGCATATGTATCATTACCAAGATAATTAGACTTATAGTCCATTACATAATATTTACCTTTAAATGCAGATACTAAGTCTATAGTACCTGTGGTAAAACCATCTAAAGTTAATTTATTTAACTTTCTATTTTTTAACTTCTCAAAGATATCCTTTTTAAAAACATCTTCTGTTATTTTATTTGCTAAATCGTTAATAAAATCTGTATTAGTATGACTTACAGGCATTAAGAATTTAAGCTCTGATAACCAAGAATTTTCTTCTAAGTTCAATAGAGCTACTTTTGTTTTACAATCTTTAAATAAAGGTGTTCTTATAATATCTATAATCCATAAAAGAAGAAGTTTTTCATTAAAGTTCTCCTCTACCCTATGTGTTTCATACTTACTTGTATTAATAGATTTCCAATTATTAATAAAGACTTTACCTTTTTTATTATTAATACAATTAATTATGTATTTATATAAATAAAAATCTTTATTAAATAAATAAGATTTGATATCAAAATCACCATTATAAGAAGATAAAGGATATTCTAAAGATGCAAGTGCCTTTTTAACTAATTGAGACACCTTATTTATATCATCTTTTCTTATCTTAGATTTGCTTGTATTAGTGTTACCTAAAGAAGCAATATAATCCATATGTTGCTTTTTTAAAGTAAAATCTAAATCTTCTAAAATAGCATGTAAAAATGTACCTGCATCAGGACCTTTAGCAAAAGTTGATCTTGCATAAAAGATATCACTTTCATCTAAATCCTCAACATGAAGACAGGCTATATTTTCTTTTTCTATATTATTTAGATCTTTTATCTCATCACGAACTATATCTAATTTTTCTTTTACTAAAGATTCTTCTGTATCATGTAAACCTTTAGTTATTTTAGAAAACGAAGATATTGTAAAGTCCTTATTGATATCTTCTCTTTTTATAGAATTAAGTTTTAATTGTGAAAAATCAATGTTTAACTCATTATTTTGTAAAATAATGTCATCGCTAGATGAACTTTGATCTTCACTTTTTATTTCTTTCATATCTATGCATTTCATACCACCTTCTTTCTCATGTTTTTCTAATAAAAGTGCTAGATTTGCATAAATATTTTTAGTATTCGTATCCTCTAAATTATCTAAAGAATTTTCCTTATTGTCTTGTTTATCTTCAGCTTGTAGCTCATATCTATATCTTGTAATTAAATGCATCAAAGGTATATTCTCAATACTTTGATTTTGTACTTCTGTTAAATATATAAAATTAGTGTATTTAGCACGTGTTAAAGCTACATAAGCAAGACGACAGCCCTCCTCTAAAGATTCTTTTTTAGTCAAATCAATTTTTTTAGTCTCTGTATCATCACTTATATTGTCACTGCTAATATCTAATACTCTATGACCTAAATTATTATCATAATAAATACAATCTTCATCTTTACTTGAATTAATCATAGGTATCCATAAAAATGGAGTAAAGACTATAGGAAATTCAAGACCTTTTGATTTATGTATAGTATAGATCTTTAATTGATCTTGCTCACTTTCAAGACGTTTTTGTACCTCAACATCTGAAAATACACTTTCATTTTTCTCAATAAGATCTTTAAACCAACGTAATTGAGCATTTAAATTTGAGATCTTGCCATGTACAGTCTGAATAATTTCACTTATTTGATATAAATCAGAAATTACTCTTTGTCCATTTTTAGTATGTAAATATCTCTTAAGGCTATTTTCAATAGCAAGATCATTTCTATCTTTTTCAAAAAAATGCGTAAAAGCCGCCTGAAAACCGTACTTACTCCAAGTATAAGCACATTCTTTAATAAAGATAATTTCTTTTTCAAAGTTTTTCTCTTCAATTAACTTTAAGTAGTCTTCTGCATCTAAGGCAAGTAATGATGATGCAAGTGATCTTTGTAAAGCTCTTATATCACTAGTTGAACACATAGCTTGCATTAAATAAATAATAGCATTTGCTGCTTTTGTTGCTACCTTATTACCTTTCTTTTTATAACTAAAGGACTCTTCTTTTGATATAACAGATGATCTATCTGAATAATAAACAGATTGAATACCAAACTCTTTAAGTTTAGCTTGTATACTATCATTTTGATTGGCATTAGATACTAAAACAGTAATATCTTTAGCCTTAATCTTTCTTTTAGTATCAGAGTCTTTATCTTGTATATAGCCATATTTTAAACAACGTAAAATATCATTTACACAAGCATTAGTATAAATTTCTTCAGCATCTTTTTTAGATAAACCTTTTGCAGATGTTTCTTTTTTTGATGTCTCTTTTTTAGATAACTTATCATGATCTAAATATTGAATATAAGAGCCATGTATATCTTCTTTTTTATCACCATCTAAAAAGAAAATTCCACCTTCATTAACACCTTTTACATCTTTATATTCAATATTTAAATTAGTATCACTTTGACTAAGATCTTTAACAAAAGCACTTCTATTGTTTAGATTTTCATCTTTAAATCTATCACCAAAGATAATATTTACAGATTCAATATTTTCTTTTGTTGATCTGAAATTTGTATCTAATCTATAAATATACTTATCAGGTGCATCTAGATCTTGCTCTTTTATTATTCTTTTAGCTTTTTCATAAGAATTAATATCTGAATTTCTAAAGCTATAAATTGCTTGTTTATCATCACCAATTAAATAACAACAAGCATTAGACTCTTTAGATTTTTCATCTAAATAAATCTTTTTAAAGATAGAAAATTGTACAGGATCTGTATCTTGAAATTCATCTATCAAAGCTACAGGATATTTTTGTCTTATCTTTAAAGCCAATTCCTCACCTTTACCACTCTCAATAAAGGCAGGATTATTTAAAGCATTATCAAGTTTTCGTAAAAGATCATCATTAAACATAACCTGATCACGATAGGCAAGATTATCTATTCTATCTTGCATATAAATAGCAATTAAGTATTTAATCTCTTTAGATACTTGCTCTATCTCTTCTTGCTTTTCTTTTAAGATATAAAAAGAGCTTATGATGTTATTAAATATTTTTTGTAAAGCTTCATTAGCAAGAGCTGATGGTACTTGTCTCCCTGATAATTTTGTTAATAAGATAAAATTATCTTTACCATCTTTATTTTCTACATAATTTTTACAACTTATTAAAAATTTATCTTCCTTTGTTGGGAATAAATCTGCAAACTTTATATTTAATACTGTCTTTATAATAAGAGCTTTATCTTTAAAGTCTAAATTTTTAATATCTTTTAAAAAATCTAAAATCCTTTTTACATAACTATTAAATTTAATAGCATAACCATCATCATCCCCCTCAAGTGAGGCTAAAAATGATGATAAATCTATATCTTTTAAAGGCTCATAAAAATACTTTTCTATTATGTCTATAGAATTAGTTGCTAGTATATGTAGCTTTTCATCTATATTAGTCTTTAAAGATTGTAGATTATTTTCTTTATTATTTAGCTTAATGCCTACAATATTGTAGCCATAAACACTTTGATAGTTATTACTATCTTGTTTTAAATCAGCTTCATCTTTATAAGATTTACGTACCTTATTAATCTTATTTATATATGTAACAAAGTCACTTGGAGCATCTAAGCTTAATAGAGGTAAAAGATAACTCATATCTATATTTATATCATTTTGATAGAGCTTAAAATCATAAAATAACTTACGCCATATATTATAAATAGACTCTTTTAATTGTTGTTCATTACTATTTAAAAGCTCTGTTTTAAAAGCCTCACCTGCCTCAAATGAATAAATTTGATTTAAGATACGATTACAAAAAGAGTGTATAGTGCAAATAGGTGCTTTATCAATTGAGGTTTCTGCATTTTTTAAAACCTTAATAAAATCTTTAGCACAAAGCCCGCCCTCATTTGCTCTTTGATATTTATTAACTAAAACATTTAAAGCTATATAAGAGTCATCATTTTTTACAATAAGCATTTGTACAATATCAATTAAACTCTTTTCAAAGATATTGATATTTTTTAAATACTCAAGCTTACTTTGTAAATTAAATGTCTTCTCACCATTATCTAAGGCATCTAAAATTTCAAAGAATATTCTTGCATAACGAATTTTCTCTAAAATTTTTCTTTTAAGTTCATCGGTTGCAGCATTTGTAAATGTTACAACTAAGATTTCTTCTATTAACTTTGGCTTTAAATAATCAATACTTACTTTATTATTTTTAATATCAGACACTTTAACATTATGAATACCTAAAAGTAATCTTAAAATTAAGTAGGTAATAGTATAAGTCTTACCAGTACCAGCACTAGCTTCAATTAAAGAAGATTTAGTCAAATCAAAACGTTCAATTACACTCTTTTCCATTTTTTTGTATCCCATTAAAATAAATTGATATATTGATAAAGTGGATTTAAATCTACTTTATCTTGTATATCTTTTATATATTCTTTATATAAATCATCATCTTTTACATTTTCAAAAGATGAAAATAAAAACTCCATATAATCTTTTTGTAAAAAACTTTGTTCTTTTTCTTTTGTTTTTAACATATCTAAAGTAAAAGGTATTGCTCTTTTATGAGCTGTAAAATATAGAGTTAAAATATTGTTAAAAACAGCATCTGCATCAACATTAGTTTCTTTGGTCGTTTTTGATGTGCTTTTTGAACTAGTGCTTGCACTTTTTTTATTATTAGAGACCATACCATCTTTAATTGAAATTTGTGATATATCACCCTTTTTATCTATAACATAGTAAATAATTTCATTTTCATTATTTAATAGATAATAGAAATAAGCTTTAATAAAAGCACTTACATATAAGAAAGTATTATTTCTAAAGAAATCTATAGTTACATTGTTATTTATAAACATGCCATCTATAGTAATTCTTAAATTTATACTCTCTCCATCTAAATAAGGATAAGAAAGAGTAATATCAAAGCTTCTTTTATCTTTAGTAAGTTTTTTAGAAAGTGATATTAATTCACCTAAATTAAAGATATTTACATCCTTTATTTGTAATTTATCTTTAATACTATCTAACTTTTTAGTTAATACTCTTATCTTTTGTAAGATTTTTCTTTGTGCTACATGTCTGAAAATACCATAAGGAATAACACCTTTATCTTCATAAGTTGCAAAAAGCTTATTAAGCTTATTTTCATCTTGTATAATAAAAGAAATATCATCCTTATGCTCTTTTTCTATAAGAGAAAGTATGGTACTTACCTTATAATCATCAAAGATAAAATCTTCATCTTCATCTAAGATATTATTTTGATATTCAGTTAAAGAGAATTTAAAAACCTCTGACATAAATACTTTACTATTTAAACTATTTAATTTATCAATAAAATTATTGATATCAAGAACTTTTGAGGCAATCTCTTTTAATGTTTCATTATCTACATAATGAGCATAACTACCTAAGATATTTTCATTACTTAGTGTTTTTGTAGTATGTTTTATAAAATTACTCTTATTAAAAGAAAGTAAGCGTCCATATCCTTTATTATTTTCCATATAATTACGAGGATCAAAAGCACTTAAAGTTTCTTTTACAACTAATCTAGTCTTTATAGTATCAATACTATCTAAAGAGAATTTATAATTCTTTTTGAGATTATCTTTAAATGTTTTTAAAGAACTATCATCATCTTTAATATTTTCATACTCTTTATATAAAGCATTTAAAGTATTAGCTATATTTTCATTACCACTTATAAGCATCTGACTATGATCTTTATTTAAAACATTATTATGTTCATCTAAGACTTCACAATTTGCAGCTATATAGTTAATAAGCTCAGTTAAAACTAAAGATGGATTTTGTTCATTTTTATCTATAGGGCTTTCACCTATATATGAAAAATTAATACTTTCTTTTGCAGATAAGATAGCCTCTAAGAATAGATACTTATCATCATTTATATTTGATCTATCGCCTCTTTGATATAAAGATGGATCTGTCATTAAATTAAAAGCAGGACTTGTATCTTTACGAGGGAAAGCTGAATCATTTAGACCTAATATAAAGATATGCTCAAAAGGTACAGCACGCATAGGAATTAAAGAGCAGAAATTTACATTATCATGTAAGAACTCTCTATGATCTCTTTGTGAGCTTAAACTATGAGCTAAGGTTGTCTTAAATAAGAGTAAGGTTATATTTGGAGTTATCTTTTGTTCAAGAGATTGATGTCTTAGATCATCAATTACATCAGATACTAAGATACGAGCATTACGAGCTTCATCATCATCGTCAAAAAATGGTCTTATGATAATATCTTCAAGTTTTTCTTTCCAATTATCAACATCAATTTTAAGATGAGGCGTAAAGACACGTCTTACTACAGATAGTTTATCTATAAAGTCACAGAAGTTACCTAAAATTTTACTATCATTACCATCAATTTCATTATAAGAATTAGTAAAATTATTATTACCTAGCATATAGCCAAGAAGCATTCTTTCAAGACCATTTTTAAAGGTAAAAGGTAGATCGTATTCATTATCAGCTATACTATCTTTAAAGCTTTCATCTTCATCAAATAAAAGTTCATTTTTACAATCAAAAGAATCAATACCCCAGTGAACATTACAATCTTTAAGCCATTTACTAATAACATCAATATCAGATGCTTCCATATTAAAGTGTTTTGATATAGATGGAATTGAGAGTAAATCAATTATAAGATTATTTGTAACTTTAAGTTCTGCTATAGATAAAAGAGTAATAATAGCTTCAGCTACAACATTAGTTGAGACTATAGTTTTATCTGTTATAGCATAAGGTATATAGCTTTCATCATTTTTATTTATAGAACCAAAGACAGCACTAATATATGGAGCATATTCGTTAATAGTTGGCACCATAACAATGATGTCACGAGGAAGAAGTTTTTTATTTTGCAGTTTAGCTTCTTTAAATTTTTGTAAGATAGCATCACGTAGAACTTCAACTTCTCTTCTTTTAGTGTGACATGAGTGAATTACTATAGAGTTATCATTATTTTGTATTTGATATTTTCCATTAAATTCACTTTCTAAAGTTAGCATTTGTTTTTTTATGAATTGAAGTAAATTTTTAGGTTTATCATCTTCACAAATATCAACAAAAGCATCTATAAAGTTAGGTTCTTGTTCTAGATCATTTAATAAAATAAAGAGATTATCACTACCTTGTTTACCTAAAGATAGTAATAAAGAGTTACCAGATGTTAAAGTACCCTCATTATCAAAAGAGCTTTCTTTTGGTATTTTAAAATCTTCATTATTTATAAATTTTTTAGATTTATCAAAATTGATACTATTTTGACTTTCACTTGCATTTGAAATATTAAGGCTATCATCTAGATCGTAAAGATTATGTTCTATGCATGATCTCTTATAACCTTTTTGTATTGTATTGCTAAAGTCTGAAAATTTAGTAAATTTATCTTTTTTTAAATCACACCAATATTCTTTACAAGGATTTAAAAACAAGTAATAAACTTCAATATATTTCGATATAGCATCTAAAAATTCAAAAACTTTAGGAGCAAAGGAGCTTACACCAAAGATAAATACTCTCTCTGGCAATAATTTTTTTAAAGCTTCTTCTTCATATTCATCTTTTTCTTTTTTTAATTTATAGATAAGAGAGTCAATAACCTCTGATCTACTTTTAAGTAAGATATCTCTAAGATAGCCTTTTGCTTCATTATTTATAGCACGACCTTTTTCAATATCTACAAGTAAAGAGAAATTAGTTTTAAGTAAAGACCAAAGTCTAATTTGCCAAACATTAGATTTTAAAATTTCTTTAACTTTATCATTATTTTTAGCTATGCTATTTATCCAAGCATCAATAGGATTATCATAGCCATGTCTATAGTTATCAAAATCAGCATCAGTAAACTTTTGCCATTTAACTATCCAATGGGGTCTATAGATTTGGTATTGGTCAAAGGTATCTGATATTTCATTTGCAAGTTCAAAGCTCATGCGACCATCAATATCTTTTTCAACATATTGACGCATTTTTTCAAGCAAAGGTTCTTTTTCTCTATCATTCCAAATTTCTTTAAGACCTAATATATTCCATGTCAATTGTTGACGTGAATATAAATTTCTTGAGTTATCATTTTTAGTAACTTTCTTATAAATTTCCCAAATAAAAGTCCACACTTCATAGTAATCACATTGAATATGAATACTATTATGTTTTGCTATTTCCTGTTCGAGAAAGTGAGTCATACCATTATTCATGATAAGAATTTTTTCTCTATCAAAAGGACTTTTAAGGGGTTTTGCTCTAATAATTCTTGCACAAAGAGCTGCAAGAACAGAAATATCATTTGAATTTACTACATTAAAAAAAGAATTTTCATCTGACATAATTAAACACTTAAAAATAAATGGAAAAATTTAGAGTATAAAATGTAGTTTCTTTTATTAAAGACTATTTACACTCAAGATTACTATAGGTCTTATTTACAAAGAAATAAAATATATTATATATATAATTATAATATAATATTGCAGAAAATATATATCTATATATATTAAAATTATGTGATTTATCTTTTACTTTATAATAAAAATTAAAAATTAAACTTTATTTTTAAATAAATTTTTCACTTCATATGATATTTACTTTGTTTTTACATAAGAAAGAACTACTTTGTTTTATTTAAAACAAAATAATCACAATAACTAATTTTTCTTAAATTAGTTTTTAAATATAAAAAGAGAAAGGGAGCAAAAAGCTCCCTTCCTTAAAATAATTTAACTTAAAAAGTTAAATTATTTCTTGTAGCGACGTGCTAGGTTGTCTAAACGCTCATTTGCACGAGCTGCATCTGATTTAACAAAAGCAACATCGTTAGCTAGCTTTGATTGTTGTGCCTTTAATGCGTCAACATCAGCTGCAATAGCATCAACCTTAGCATTTAAAGCTGAATCTGATGCACAACCAACTAAAGTAGTAGCACCTAAAACTAAAGCACCCATTAAAGCTGTATACTTATTCATTTTTTTGTCTCCAATACTGTTTAAACAGAAAACAGCTACTATAGCCGTTTTGCTCATTTTAATACACTTTTAAAAAAGTATCACTACAAAATTAAATTATATTTATATTTTTTGATATAAGTTATGTATGTAGTTCTCAATTGCATAGTCAATTGCCTCTTGATCATAAGAGTAATTTGAGGCATCAAACTTAGATCTTCCTCTTAAAGTTGCTTGATTTAAAAGATGAAGATTCTCAGCATCATAAGTACTTAAACGTAAGATGACCTCATTATTCTTTATAGCTTGACCTTGCCAATGTAAAATTTTTGGTACAACAATTAAGTTACAACCTAAAGATTTTGCTATAGGTTGAGCTGTTGATGCTTTATAACCTTTAATCTTATGTGTATTAATACTATGTTGTTTAAAATTATTATAAACAACTTGAGATATATAAGGACCTGAATTTTTATAAGTAACACCCTTATAAGATACATCATATGTTTGAGTTATGCATATGCTGTCATACTCTTTATAAAAGTGATTTAATTTTGTTTGTACAACAACATTACTATCTACAGTTGAAAAAGCATGTCCTCTATAATCACTATTATTAGAAGAGTTATCATTTGTACATGCACTAATTATGAAAGCACATAGTGCTGTGAATATAATATTTGTTTTACTAGTCATTATTTAATAAATCCTTTATAGTTTGATACAAAGTCTTTTAATGATTTAAAAATTAAAATATTAGATACAAGCTCTTTTTCGCTATCTATATGATTACCAACTAATACATTTGTTTTTATATTAGCTTTTTGTGCCGCTATAAGATCGCTTGCATGATCACCTATCATTATAGAATTATCTACATCAATATCTAAATCAGAGATAGCCTTTAAAAACATACCACTATTAGGTTTACGACAAGAGCATACTTTTTTGTATTGTTCTAAAGGTGCATCTGGATGATGTGGACAAAAATATATTTTGTCAAAAAAAGCACTATCACCTAATTTTTCTTGCATAAAATTACTTAAAGCATGAAAATCATCTTCAGTATATTTACCTCGAGCAATACCAGATTGATTAGTAACTAAGATTAAGTAATAACCTTTTTCTTTTAAAAAGCTTAAACTTTCTTTTACTCCATCAATAAACTCAAATCTTTCAATTTGACCTACAAATCCAGTATCTATATTTATAACACCATCTCTATCAAAAAATACAGCAGGTTTTGACATATTAGTAAAGCTCACAACGAAGTAATTGTTCTTTATATTTATCAGATGTTCTTTGAACATCTCTTGCTATATTTAAAAGCCATTGTTTAGAATTATAAGTTTTATTTTTAAATCCTGTCCAACCTTCATGATAATTTAAATAATGATTATAAACATCGCTATAATCAATACCATTTATCTTTTTAGTTTTTTGCATATACCAGCAAATAAAGTCTATAGAGTCCTCAATATCATCTCTATCAGAGAAAAAAGAACCTACTTCTTCTTTATACTCATCCCATACTGCATCTTGAGCTTGAGCATAACCAAAAGATGAAGAACCACGACCATATGGAATAAATAAAAACCAACGCATAGGAGGTTTTGCATCATCTTTAAATCCAGACTCATGATACATAATAGCCATTACAGAATTTATTGGTATACCATATTTTTTATGAGCTTTATGAGCAAGAACATACCAATCATCTTTCTCTTGAAAAACTGAACAAAGATCTTTTGGATTTTTAGGAATAGAATTAGATGAGCAAGCACTTAAGATTACAGCTGCTAACACTGTTGTTAATATAGATAATTTTTTAAAGCATTTAAACATTATTATTTCACTCTAAATTAATAAGGTATCTTTAATCGATACCTTATTATAATATATTTTGTGAAATAAAAGATTAAGACTAAATAGCATCTTCTCCTTCTTCACCTGTTCTAATTCTGACAACTCTTTCTATTTCAGATACGAAGATCTTACCATCGCCAATCTTACCTGTATGTGCACCCTTTATAATTGATTGTATACACATATCAACATCTTCATCTTTAACAACTAATTCAATTTTAGCTTTTGGTAAGAAATCAACTACATATTCAGCACCACGATATAATTCTGTGTGACCTTTTTGACGACCAAAGCCTTTAACTTCAGACACTGTCATACCAGAAATACCATTTGCACTTAATGCTTCTCTTACATCATCTAATTTAAAAGGTTTAATTATTGCAGTTATCTTCTTCATAAACAATAAATACGCAAAGCGTCCTCTTTATATTTATAAACCTCATCTAAAATGAGGTTTTTAATTCTTAACTCTACTGACAAATAGTATAACACAGCATGTTTATTTGACGTACTTTTATGAAGCAAAGTATGTATACCTTTAACAGAAAACATGAAAAATGTTACTTTTTGCACTATATAAAAGCAATTTTCACTAAAAGTCAAAATTTAGACTAAACAAATAAAAAAACGTCAAAAAGCCTCATTTTATATAAACAAGTTATTGAATTTTAATATATTTTTATATATGGCATAACAAATGCTAAAGAGTAGATACCTAAGTTTTTTTATTTTTATCAGGAGTTAAAGATGGACAGCAAAAAATCAGTATTTGCATCATCATTTGGCATAAATACTATTGTTGTTTGGTTTTTCTGTTTAACAGTTTTATTACTAGTTATTCCTTTTGATAATTTCTCACGTGAATTAGCAGGAATTATTGATAGAAATCGTAACTACTTATATCTTGCTTTAATTATTGAAGCATCAAATTTCATAGCTATGTTAATAGCATCTGTTTATGGCAACATATCAGATAAGAAAGCTGAAAAAGCTTTAAAAGAAAATATTATTAATTCTGTTGAGAATTTAGATTTTGCTGAAAAAGCATTATTACGTGAATTTGTTCTACAAAGACGTAATGTAATTTCTCTACCTAGCACAGAAACTACTGTTATCTCATTATATGAGTCAAACATTTTAGAAATTGCAGGTGAAGAAGATGCTAATGGCAAAATTCCAATGCAAATTTCAAAACATGCACGTCCTTATATTACTTACAAGGCAATTGGCCTTACAAGAAATAAGATGTCAGATGAAATGTTAAATCAAATCATGGATGCAAGACCTGAGTTTGCTCGTGATCATAAAGATTTACAAAAGGCATATAGAGGCGTAAAAACAGCTTAATTCTATATATACTCATAAGTCAAAGCCCTTTTAGAAATTAAAAGGGCTTTTTTTATATCTATATATAAAAAGAGCAAATTCATATTGTTATAAATTTGCCCATTTTAATTTTAATATAAATCTAAATTTGACATACTTTGTAGTTTTATTCTATCGTGCCATGCTTCAATATATCTTATAGTACCTGTTCTACCACGTGTAGTAAGAGATGAAGTAACAGCATAATTACCCTCATATCTTACACCTTTTAATATTTCACCCTCTGAAATACCTGTTGCTGCAAAATAACATTCATCTGTAGAAACTAAATCTTGAATACTACGGACTAAATTTACATCAATACCTTCTTGTAAAATAGCATTGTATTCACCTTCTGATTGAGGATCTAATTTAGTTAGCATTTGACCACCAGAGCCACGAATAGCACAAGCTGAAACTACAGCCTCAGGAGTACCACCTGTACCTACTAACATATCAATTTGACATCTTGGATCTACAGCCATTAAAGAACCAGCAACATCACCATCTGAATGAAGATGAACACGAGCACCTGCTTCTCTAATTTCTGCAATAAGTCTTGTATGTCTTGGTTTATCTAAAACAAAAACATTTAAATCTCTTATATCTTTACCTAAAGCTAGAGCTACCTTTTGTAAATTATCATCAATAGGTGCATCAATATCAATAACAGAAGCAGCTTCAGCACCAACACAGATCTTTTTACAGTAATAAGAGCTCTTTGAGCTAAACATACATCCACGTTTAGCAATACCAACAACAGCAAGAGCATTAGGACGACCATAAGCTACAGCATTTGTACCTTCAACAGGATCGATAGCTATATCGTATTCAACTCCATTATTAGATCCTACATTTTGACCTGTATAGAACATAGGAGCTTTATCTTTTTCGCCCTCACCAATAACTACAGTACCTTTTATATTAAGAGCAGAAAATGCTTGTGCCATAGCATCTACAGCAGCACCATCAGCTCCATTTTTATCACCTCTACCAAAAAATCTAGCTGCTGCAAGAGCACCAGCTTCTGTTACTCTTACAAGATCAAGAGCTATATTTTTATCACTAAAATGAGATGACATGATGCCTCCTGTAATTAATTTATAAAACTTTAGTAATAATATAATATCATTTTATTTTTCATTTTTATTTTTTAAATAAAAAATAGAAATAAAAAGTAAAACTATATTTTAAAATAATAAAATAAGTAAAAGCAAAAAAGGCTACCAATTTGGTAGCCTTTTTCTTAATAATTAGTTAAATAAATAACTATTATTCAATGATAGTGCCAACAACACCAGCACCTACTGTACGACCGCCTTCACGAATAGCGAATCTCTCACCTTTTGCCATAGCTACTGGGTGGATTAGAGTTACGATCATCTTGGTGTTATCACCTGGCATAA
>JARHZF010000089.1 GCA_029258325.1 Anaerobiospirillum sp.
GTCTATCATAGAAAAATAAAAGTGGTTTTTATACCTAAAATAACATAAACATCTTGAAATAAAAGCAAAAAAATAAAAAAATTATTAAAATGAAAATTATTTCATGATAGGCTATTTTTATAAATACGTCTATCAGCTTAGACTATGATTATTTATTAAAAATAAAGTTGATATTCTAACAAATGCTACTTATTTTAAGTATAAAATCTCAAAAAGAAACCTTATAAATATAAAGTATCTAACACAAGAACAAAAAGAGATTTTACAAAAAAATCTTCCTTTAAACTTTTTTAATATGAAATAATAGACTTTCATTGTAGTGATAGACTATTATTTTAAATTCATGTGAGATTTACATTATTTCTACATAAGAAATAACTATTTTGTTGTAAGTACAACAAAAAATCACAAGTACTTTATTTTAGGGGATATAGCTTATAAACATAAATAATGTTTTTTAATTTTAAGGTATCTGAATACTAAAGCAGAAACTAAAATTCTAAATGGTAAACAATTAAAAAGTGGCTATAAACTCAATAATACTTTAGCTTATACACATAGTGGAGCAACAAAATGAAAGATATAGTACTAAAACACTGTGATTGTTTAGATGGTTTAAATGATATAAAGGAAAATAGTGTAGATTTAATTTAGTTAGATCCACCTTTTTTTACACAAAAAGTACAAAGTTTAAAAGATAGTTATGGTCAAGAATATTCATTTGATGATAAATGTGACTCCTTAGATGATTATTTAGAATATATAAAAGTAAGATTAGTTAAGATGAAGACAGTATTGAAAGATACAGGTAGTATTTTCTTACATTGTGATGATAAGGCATCACATTATCTAAGACAACTTTTAGATGAGGTATTTTATCCTCATAACTTTAATAATGAAATTATATGGTCTTACAAAAGATGGTCTAATGCAAGACATGGTCTATTAAAAGGCCATCAATCTATCTTTTGGTATGCAAAAAGCAAAGATTTTAAATTTAATAGAAAGTATGTAGCTTATTCTGCTACCACAAATTTAGATCAGATCTTACAAGAGAGAGTAAGAGATAAAAATGGTAAAGTTTTATATAAAAAAGGTGATGATGGGGAAATTGCCTATTGTCATGATAAAAAAGGAGTACCTTTATCCGATGTTTGGGAAATTCCATTTTTAAATCCTAAAGCTAAAGAGAGGGTAGTTTATCCAACACAAAAGCCTATCTTACTTTTAGAACAAATTTTAGATATAGCAAGTGATGAAAACGATCTTATATTAGATCCATTTTGTGGTAGTGGTACTACCTTAGTTGCAGGAAAACTTAAAAATAGAAGATGTATAGGATTTGATAAAAATATTAATGCTATCATTTTAGCTAAGGAGAGAGTTGAAAATCCTATAAAGACAGAGTCTAATTTACTTAAAAGAGGAAAGAGCTTTTATGCAACTAAAAGTGACAAAGAGCTAAAGATTTTAGAGTATTTAGGCTGTGATATTGTGCAAAGGAATAATGGTTTAGATGGTATTTTAAAGAATACACAAAATAAAGGCTTGATTGGTGTTAAGATTCAAAAAGAGAGTGAGACATTAAAAGATGCTATTGATAGTTTATTAAAAGTTATGGAGAAGAAAAAATTTTCTTTTTCTATCTTAGTGAAGACTAAAGCATCTATAGATGATTTTAAGATACCAAGTAATATAAAGATAATGGAAACAATAGATTCTCTGTTTTAAAAGATAAAAATGGTACAAGTTGGTAAGCAAAGATAGAGCATATAAAGACAAACAACTTATATTAATTTAAGTACTTTGTGCATCAACTTGTAGCAAAAAAAATAGAGAGGGCTTACAAAAGTTTAAGCTATAAGGAGTAAAAACTTTGCTTACAATTATTAGTGGTACAACACAAAAACCATCTTCAAGTGCTTTATTAAGAAAATTCTTTCAAAAGCATGATGAACTTAATGGATATTTATATATTGGATATACTAGTATTAAAACAGTAGATGGTGCTTATCCTATTGATAGTATTTTTATATCTCCTGATAAAGGTTTAGTTATTTTTTATCTTATTGACGGAAAAGATATTAAAGGATATGAAGATTTACAAGATGATTTAGCTAATAAAATAGAAGCAAAACTTAAGGGATATAGACAACTTGTAAATAAAAGACAACTTCTAGTCCCTATTAATGTAATTACTTATGCTCCTATGTGCAAAGTTAAAAATGAATATGATGAAGATTATGTATTATGTGTGACTTATGATGATTTAGAGAAACAACTTAAAAAATTAAAATGGGAAAATAGTAGTTATTATGAACAATTAGTGTCAGTACTTAAGAATATATATACTCTTAGAAAAGAAAAAAGACATACAACTAAAGTAGATTCAAGAGCTTATAAATTAAAATTATTAGAAGGTTCTATAGCAAATTTAGACAGTAAGCAAAGTAGAGCTGTTATTGAGACTTTTGATGGTGTACAAAGAATTTATGGTATTGCAGGAACTGGTAAAACTTTAGTATTAGCACTTAAAGCTGCATACTTACATGCACAACATCCTGAATGGAAAATTGCTGTTACTTTTAATACACCATCATTAAAAGGTAAGTTGAGACAATTAATTAACACATTTTATATTGAACACTCTAATAAAAAAGTAAATTTTGATAATCTTCAGATTATGCATGCGTGGGGTGCTGTAGGTAATAGTGAAAGTAATGGTATATATTCTACTTTTTGTGAAGCTAATAATATAGAATATTTAAATTTTAAATCTGCAAAAATGACATTTAATTCTGATGATGTTTTTTATGATGTTTGTAAAAAAGCTTTATTAGATGCAAATGATGCTAATAATCCTCTATATGATGTTATTTTAGTTGATGAAGCTCAAGATTTTTCACCTGCATTTTTAAGCATGTGTTATAAAATGTTACATGAGCCTAAACGTTTAGTTTATGCCTATGATGAGCTTTATAACACAAGAGTAAAATCACATACATCAGTAGAAGAAATTTTTGGTACTTATAGTGATGGTACTTTGAAAGTAAAATTTAAACCTAATGTAAATGGACAGCCTATACAAGATATTATACTTGACACATGTTATAGAAATTCAAGACCTACATTAGTTACAGCTCATGCATTAGCTTTTGGTATATATAGAAAATCATCTAATGAGAATACATCAGGCCTTGTTCAAATGTTTTCTGAAAGTTCTTTATGGAATGAAATAGGCTACAATGTAGTAGAGACTTCTCTTGAAGATGGTAAACATGTTGTATTAGAAAGAACTAATAATAGTAGTCCTAAGTTTCTTGAAGATCATTCTGATATTGATGATTTAATTGTATTTAAAAGTTTTAAAACTAAAGAAGAGCAAGATCAATATGTAGCAAATAATATTCAAATAAATCTAAATGAAGATGAACTACGTTTAGATGACATAATTGTAATCAATATAACCCCATTAACAACAAGACAGAATGTGGCAAATATTAGATCTAAGTTATATCAAAAAGGAATACAGTCACACACAGCAGGAGTTGATATGTATTCAGATATATTTTTTGATGAAGATAAGTCATCTATAACATGTACAGGAATATTTAGAGCTAAAGGCTGTGAAGCTTTTATGGTATACATTGTCAATGCAGATGATTGCTTTTATTCTCCTTATAATTTAGCAAAAATTAGAAATCAATTATTTACTGCTATTACTAGAAGTAAAGCATGGGTAAGAGTTTTAGGAGTTGGACCTAAAATGGATGAACTTATTTTTGAATATCAAAGAGTGAAAGAGAAGAAATTTACTTTAGATTTTATTTATCCTACAAAAGAGCAAAGACATAAAATAAATATTGATAATTGTGATATGACAAAGAGTGAATAAAATGAAGATAAAAGGCTAGTTTAAGTTAAATGCTTTACTAAAAGCACTATAAATTATGATATATCTAAAGAAGATTTAGATATAAACAAAGACAATATCTTCAAGTTTTTATTTAAAAGAGGTGATTTAATATTGGATAAAAAAACATTCAATCAAATAAATCAAATAATTGCATATTGATTGAATTAAATGTAAAAGTTCAGACTTTTTCTATTGTGTTTAATATGTAACTTTTAGTGTTTAATAGAAGGTTAATTTAGCTAGTCCTAATATTATCAAAGATTTTTTATAAATATTATAGAGAGGGCTTTAATATCAATATCTACTATCAAAGTTTTAGATTAAAAACACATTTAAAAAAAATTAAATTTTGTAAAAACATTTATAAACTATATAGTTGTTGTAGATAAAAACTGATTAAGTCAGTAATATAGAAAACTAAACATACAAATAGCTGATGCTATTTAAAGCTTATACATATTAACTACATTAAGTATTTAAACTCTATATTAAATGTTATACATAAGGCTAACTTAGCCTAGTTAAATCTCATAATAAAAACAACTTTATCTTATACATATGTAAACAAGCTTAACTTCTTCTATCTAATTTGAAAACAACGTTATCTTATACATCTCTATTCTCATAACTTATTTACTGTAGTCATTTTTTACTAAGAACTTTATTGATAAGTAATTCAAAAAAGTAAGATTAAA
>JARHZF010000200.1 GCA_029258325.1 Anaerobiospirillum sp.
CAATCTATATTGTCTCAAGCTAATCAAAAGCCTCAAATTGCTTTATCTTTACTTGGTAGATAATTTATTGTTTGTAAATAAAAAAAAGCTAAACATCTCAATTTATGTTTAGCTTTTTATTTTCCTTAAACTAAAACTATTTTTAATTTTGCTTTTTTTCTTTTAAGAGCTTTGCTAATTCTACATAAGTATTTAGCGGAATATTTTCAGCACGCATATTAAGTTCAATGCCATAACGTAAAAGCTCTTCATCATTAAACATATCAGATAAAGCATTTTTAATTGTTTTACGTCTTGCAGAAAATGCTTGTGTTACAACTTCATTTAATAAAGGAGCAAGAGCTCTTTCTTCATCATTTAAACCTTTTGGTTTTAAACGAACAACAGCAGATACTACCTTAGGTCTTGGTGAAAATGCCTCAGGTGGAACCTCAAGTACAGGGTAAACACGAGCATAGTACTGTGTCATAATAGTAAGACGACCATAGTCCTTACTATTTGGAGCTGCAGCTAGTCTTTCTACAACTTCTTTTTGTAACATAAAGTGCATATCAATAATGCCTTTTTGTTCAAGAAGATGGAAGATTATAGGTGATGTAATATTATAAGGAAGATTTCCAAATACTCTTATATCACCATCTTTTGCAAATTCAGAAAAATTAAACTTAAGTGCATCTTGTTCAATTAAAGTAAGACCTTTTAAAAAAGGATCTTCACGTAAAATTTTAGCAAGATCTCTATCAAGCTCAATTGCTGTCATTGCTTTTGCTCTTTCAAGCACAGGACGTGTAATAGCAGCATGACCTGGACCTATTTCTACAAGTCTTTCACCTTCTTTTGGATTAATTGCATCAACAATTGAGGCAATAATATAATCATCAATTAGGAAGTTTTGACCAAAGCGTTTTCTCGCTTTCATATGTGGTGGAGGTAGTGCCATATTAATTTACCATTTTTATTGCTGTATTTATTGCTACAAAAAGAGAATTAGGGTCAACAATGCCTTTACCTGCAATATCTAAGGCTATACCATGATCTACTGATGTTCTTACAAAAGGAAGACCTAAAGTAGTGTTATAACCATTATCAAATCCTGCATATTTAAGAACAACAAGACCTTGATCGTGATACATTGTTAAAAAAGCATCAGCGTCTTTTATATTTTTTCTTGAAAACATAGTATCACAAGGAATAGGTCCTATTAAATTGTAACCTTTCTCTCTAAATTTATTTAAAGTAGGTATGATGATATCAATCTCTTCAGTACCTAAATGACCATTTTCACCTGCATGAGGATTTAATCCAGATACATAAATTTTTGGATTGTCACACTTAAATTTAGTGATTAAATCATGGTGAAGTATTTCAATTACAGATGATAGTTTGTCTTTAGTAATATGATCTGATACTTCTTTTAAAGGAAGATGTGTTGTAACTAAAGCAACTTTAAAACCATCAAAACCAAGCATCATAACTACATCATCACAATTACAAGCTTCTTGTAGATATTCAGTATGTCCTGTAAAAGGAATATTATTATCTGCAATTACTGCTTTTGATATAGGACCTGTTACTATGCCAGAGAATTCATGATTTTTACATTTTTCTATTGCTATATCAAGGCATTTTAAAACATAAGATGCATTGTTCTTATTTAAAACAGCAACTTCACATTTATCATTTAGATTGACGTTTAAAACACATAAAGAGCCTTTTTTATGGTTTTGCACATTATCTTTATCATAATCATAAATGTCTATAAGAGATGGATCTAGAGGATATTTATTGTTGTCTTTTAAATGAAGGTCTTTAAATAAAGATAATCTTTCTTTTATAAGATCTTTTGAGGCAATTATGACAAGAGGGATATTAAAATCTTGTAAAGATAGGTGGTATAGTAGTTCTATACCAACCCCAGAAGGCTCTCCTGGGGTTAAAGCTAGAATATTTTGCATTATTATTTTTTATCTTGATCTATATTTATATTTGCACCTTTAAGTTGTGGATCAAGTACTTTAATGTATGCTTGTTCACGCAACTCTTGCTCCCATAACATAGCTTCTTCTTGGTATATTCTTCTATAGATTAGATCACGTGCTTTTTCTTTATAAGCATTATCTGAATCTCTATCGATCTTAATATCATTTAATTTAATTAAGTGATAACCAAAAGAAGATTCTATTGGGTAAGATACTTGACCTGGTCTTAGTGCAACCATAGCACGAGCAAAAGCAGGGTCATATCTTTCAGGTGTTGCATAACCTAAAGAGCCACCATTTGATGCTGAACCTGGATCTTCAGAGTACTTACGAGCTGCCTCCTCAAAGGTAATTTTACCTGATAGAATTTGATTTCTTAAAGCCATTAATTGATTAAAAGCAGCTTCTTTTGAGAAGATTATAGATGTTGTTAAAAGAATATGATTTGCATTATATGTCTTAATTGGAGCAACATTATCATGGCTAATATCAAGAACTTTTAGTAAATGAATACCAAAAGGAGATCTAAAAGGACCTATAACTTGACCTTTTTTAGCTTTAAGTAATGATGGGATAAATGGAGCTGGTACCATTGATTCAGGTAGATAACCTAAATCACCACCTTGAGCTGCAAGAGCACCTTGAGTATATCTTGCTGCAAGTTCATTAAAGTTTGCACCATTATTAATTTGTGCTCTAATTGAATTTACAGTAGCTGTTGCTTGTTGCACTTGATTTGCATTGGCATTTGCAGATAGTGGAACAATAATTTGAGATAGGTGGTAGCGAGGTTCTACAGAGCCTATATCACGTAAGTTTTTAGCAAGTAAATCAACTTCAGTGTCTGAAATTTTGATTCTTGATCTAACACGAGATTTAGTTACTTCATTTAAGATAAATTGTTCACGAAATTCTTCACGTGCTTTAGCTGTAGACTGACCATTTGCAAAGCTCTTTAGTACATTTTCACGTGTTGTATTAGCACGTATTGCTTGTTGATCAAGTAAGGTATCAATTTGTGAATCTGTTAATTGAAAACCTGCTTGATTTGCAATTTGTAAAATTAAACTTTTAGTAATTAGATTTTCAAGAGCAGCTTTTCTTGCACTAACTACATCAATATTATTACCTCTCTTTTTAAATGATTGAGCAATATCTTTAGTTGCTTTATCTAGTTCAGAGGTTAGGATAATATCATTATTAACAATAGCTGCTGTTGAGTCTAGTGTTTGCACATTAGCTGCATTTGCTGAAAATATCGTGAATGTAGCTAATGCAATTAAAGTTTTAGTAAATCTTGTAAATTTCATCTTAAAAATCCTTAATTATTTAAATTTGTTGGATTGAAGTATGGTAATAAGTGTGTATCTGTATCCTTAGCATTAGCATCACCTGAAATATTAAGTGAACCAACACCCTTTAGTTCAAACATTACACCAAATACTTTATCACTTTTTCTTGATATATCATGCCAATTGGTACTTGTATAATCCTCATAAACAAAACTTACGGAATAACAACAATCCTCATAAGATAAAGATACTTTTTTATCAATATTGGATCTTTGTTCAATATCATAATACATAGCAAAAGATACATTATATTTGTCATAAAAAGGAATCTTGCTTTGTACGCCTATTTGAGATAGATCAACTATATTGTCATTATCAAAAGTTCTATTACCATCTTCAACAAATCTGTAGCTTAATTGACCCATAAGACCATTTTCATCTTTATACTCAATCATAGCATTCCAAGCATAGATCTTATTTTTTTCATTTGTATAAGATACAGATGCATGGCTTGTAATCTCAGGGATTATATTTGAGTCAAAGCTCATAGTTAAAGGTGATCTTGGGTATTGAGTTAATGTATCTGTTGGATTTAACTTAACACGTGTAGGGACAAAGCTATAAGTTTGAGCAACAGCAAAACGATAGAGTTCTCTATCATGAGAATCTAAAAGTCTTGTTGTCAGACCTAAAGTTATAGAATTATTATCTGCAATTCTATCTGCACCTACATAGTTTCTAAAAGAGTAGTTTGAGAAATAGTCTGTAGATCTATCTGTTGTATCATAAGTTAGTATTTTATCTTGATCTTTATAAGGAATAAAGCGATATGATACTTCAGGCTCTAAAGTTTGAGTATGACGTAAATCTAAAACTTTTTTCTCTAGAGTTGTTTTACCTCTAATATCAATTAAATAAAGAGAGCGATTTACAGATCTATCAATATCAGTAAATCCAAGTTCATCTTGATAGTAAAGAGGAAGTCTCTTTAGAGAATCTTGATTATAATGGGTAAAGAATCCTCTAAATTGAGTATTTAAAGTAGTACCTCTATTATTAAATAATTGATATTTAATAGATGGTTCTATATGGAATCTAGTTGCATTAAAGTCATCATAAGTACTAGTTGATGGAGATGAAAAATTAGTTACATCACCTTCAATTGAAATTAAATAATCATCAATATTTTGAGTGTAATCAAATTGTACTTGTGGTTTTAATGAAAAAGGTTTTACCTTATAAGCATTATCAGGTAATAGAGATTGATAGGTACGAGTCTCTAAAGTTACATTTAAAAGATCTGAATTATATTCAGTTTTAAGTGATTGTATTAAGCTATCATCAGTTACAGATATATTATCTGCACCTATATCTGTAATATAAGAGAAGTCATTTGCTCTAACTTTTTGATAGTTAATATCAAGATTAACATCTTCATTAAAGAAAGATGTTTTATGTTTTAAATCAATTAAATATCTTTCACGTGAACTATCATTTTCATCTAAGTCCCATAATTTATCATGAGGTAGATAAACAAAATTTAAAGTACCTTTTGTATTTTCAAAAGGCATATATCTAAATTCATTATCTAAAATTAGACCTCTTTTACTTATGATTTTAGGTGTAAATGTATAGTCATAATTAGTAGCTAAATTAAAGTAAATAGGTTGTGCAAACTTAAGACCTGATTGATTTGAATAAGATCCACTAGGGTAGAGTAAACCTGATTTTCTTTCATTTGTAGTTGGAAATGTTATATAAGGGAAATATGCAACAGGTATATCTTTTACATATAACACTGCATTTTTTGCACTACCTAAATAATCATTTTCATCTAATGACACTTCACTTGCTTTAAAAATCCAAGAGTTATCATTAACAGGACATGTAGTAAAGCTAATGTCATGAAGATTTGCTGTACCTTTTTCATTATCTAGCAAAATCTTACCACTACTACCACGAGCTACTGATCCATTTAATTGGAACTTACTATTTTCAACTAAAACCTTTTTATCTTTTAAGTTAGATATGATTGGTTTATCTGTTGATATAGTAACAGTACCTGATGAGTAAACAGAATTACCCTCAGATTTTAATATGCTATCTTGTTGATTATATGATGTTTTATTTGATTTTATTAAGTTATCGCCTTGGCTTATTACAACATTACCTTTATAGATAATATCGCCACCAATAGAACCTGTAACACTATCTGCCTCTACATTTACAGGTGTAGTGTTAATATCATATTCAAGTGGTTTTTTATAAGATGGGATACCAAAATAACAAGAGAGATCTTCCTCTTTTATAGGCATAAATGGTGCACTAACAAAAGGATTTTTCTCATATTTTGCAAATAAACGAGATGGTAGAGTTGATACATCAGCTACTTTTTTATTTTTTAGATAATAAGTAGCTGTTGAACTTTGCATAGTTTTAATATTTTCAGTTGCAAAAATATTTACTCTTTTTGCATGATCTACTGACATATGCACATTATTATGGATAACAAAACCATCTTTTGCATATGTTATAAATGGTGTAGCTAATGCAAGTGTTAGAGCACTATATATTAGACTAAACTGAAAATATTTTGTTCTTTTAAGCCTTGATGTTTTCAAGGTGTTTTCCTATTTACTATAAATTGCTTTTAGGAAGATTTGGATCGTTTAAAAGATCTGCATCTTCATCTTCAATAACACTTTTACCTTTTACAATAATACCATTATCAGCCCATAATCCTAAATCTAGTAGTTTACATCTATTAGAGCAAAAAGGGCGATATGGATTTTTAGTATCATAGACAATTTCTCTCTTGCAGTAAGGGCATTTTGTCTTTTTACTTAAATTACCTTTAGTTTCTGCAATAATCTCATCATATGTACCATCTGGTAAAAGATCTTTTAAACTCAAGATAATGAACCTCTTACATAAGCAAGCTCAAAAGCTATATCTCCTACTTGTGCACCTTTTTCATAAGGTAAAAAGCGAACATTAACACTAGATTGGAAACCTGATACAACAGGATAACCACGTACCTCTTTTGGATATTTAACCTCTATAAAATCGCAATTTTCAGAAGTTTCTTGCATAAATCCACTTTTTGCTACTCTTTTTTGGAAATCAGCACAAAGACGCCAAATATATAAAATTGTAGCAAGAGGAATTCTTATAGAGTCAAGCTCATGAAGCCATTTTGCAATGGTATCTAATTTTTCTTCACGAGGTAGAGCATTCCAAAATATAAATAGTGGAGTATCAAAACAATTTACACCACAAGGAGTCATAAAACGAGGCTTTATAGACTCTAAAATAGGGTCATCTTGTAGTACTGTCCTTTGTCTTGTAAATTTATCTAATGCTGTATGTGCAGTAGTTAATTGAGATAGAAGATCTTCAATTAATTGAGGATCAACCTCAGGATTTGTTTTCCAATTTTTTAAAATATTTGTAAGTTTATCAAGATCTTTTACAATCTCAATTTTTAAAGCACCAGAACCATCAATTAAATCCATATAATCAACAATACCACGAATTAATGATAATGTATCAGAATCATTAGATAGAGATCTACAATTCTCTATTCTATTAAAAATTGCCTCGAATTTTAGATAAGTTCTAGCTTTAGGGCTTAAAGGAAAATCGTATACAAACATTTGTAAATTTAACTCTTATTATTAGCCATTGACAAATATAATTCATGCATGGCTTGAACTTGACTTTCAAGATCGTCTTTTAGGATATCATTATTTAAAATGACATCATTTGCAAATTTTAGTCTTGTGTCTCTATCTACTTGTTTTGCAATAATTGATTTTGCAATCTCGATAGAAGAACCATCTCTTTGCATTATTCTTTGTACTTGTGTCTCATATGTACAATCTAAAACTAAAATACGATCAAATAAGTGTTGTAAATTATGTTCAAAAAGTAAAGGTACTACTGCTATAGCATAAGGACCTTTTGCATTATTTAATTTTTCAATTAATCTTTTTGAAATGATAGGGTGAGTAATAGAGTTTAATTTAGCTAAAGCCTCATTATCAGAGAATACAATTTCTCTTAGTTTTTTTCTATTTAAACTACCATCTTCATTTAGAATTTTTAAAGAGAAAACTTCAACTAATTTATTAAGGGCTTCTTGTCCTTTTTCTACAACCTCACGTGCAATAATATCAGCATCAATAATTTCAATACCTAAGGATTGAAATAAATTAGCACAAGTAGTCTTTCCACAAGCAATGCCACCTGTAAGACCTACTTTAAAATTACATTTATTTTGCACAAGACATACCATTTAAAAAAGATCAAAAAAATCTTGTATATGATAAAACAAAGGAGTAAATAAATAAATTATTTTTATAATTCTACACTTATATTTTTCTATAAAAAAGCTACTATTTCATATAATTTAACAAAAAAAGCAAAATGTATATTACGTCACAGATTATTAGCCTTGTATATATGTTATACTATGTTAAATTTTTATAGTTCAAATATTTTTTAGAGAATAAGAATATATAAATATTATATTGTTTATTTTTTTTCTATATGAGCTATATCTTACTTTATTATTTGTAAAAACATAAGTATTTTGAGGTCACCTAGATGTCAAAATTATCTATTCTCTCTCTATCTTTTATCTCACTTTTTTTATTAAATGCATGTTCAAGTTCAGATGATGTCACATCTGATACAGAGGATAATACTAATAAAAGTGTTATCTCTTTAACATCTGATTCTCTAAAAATAGATGGACGTGAAATTTATTTAAGAGGAGAGATGAATGACTATGCTACAAATACAGCATATAGACTTGAAAAAGTAAAAGATAATGTCTACTGTACAATAGCTCCTTTACGTGCAGATTGGTCTCCTTATAGATTTAAATTCGCAGATGCTAATTGGACAGTTGGTTCAAATTTTGGTTTTGCAACTCCTCCTGGTGATATACAAGAAGGTGCGTCTAGTATCTTAGTAAATCCAAATTCAAGATTTGAGGAAATTAAATTTTATCCTCAAAATGATGGTAATTATAGATTCTGTTTAATTAAAAAAGGTTCTCAATACTATGCTGAGGTAAAAAGAACAGATAAAGCTCTTGCTACTATAGAAGATCTATTATTTACTCCTGGATATTTATTTACATCTAACAAATAAGTAAAATAGAGTAGCTATTTAATATATTTATAAAGTAAATTTTAGAGTGTAAACAATAGATATTTTTATATTGTTTTACACTTTTTAATTTTTTAAATCTATAAAATAAAAGGTAAGATGAGCATTATGAATGCTAAGGAATCACTTCTTATTTCCTATCAAGATTTCTTACTTCTTGAAAATGGTTTATCAGATTTAACTATTTCTTCTTATCTATCTGATATAAAAAGATTTGATGAATTTTTACAAAAAAAAGATATTGATTTAGAAAGTTTTACATCAGAGAATGTTAGAGAATATTTAGAAAAAGCATATGAAGATGAGGTAGAGGATAGATCTACTTTACGCTATCTTTGTTCTTTGCGATCTTTTTCTAAATTTTTAATAATTGATAAAAGAAGAGAAGATAATCCTTTATTGTACATAGAAAATCCTAAAATTACTTTTAAATTACCTATAGATATGTCAGAGCAAACAGTAGATGCTATGCTAAGTGCTCCTGATATTGACAAACATGTAGGTTTAAGGGATAAAGCTATGTTTGAAACTTTATATGCAACAGGTTTACGTGTATCTGAACTTGTTAATTTAAAGTTTGAGTCATTAAATTTAATTGATGGTTTTATCTTAATTAAAGGTAAGGGCGATAAGGAAAGAATAATACCTCTTGGTGAAAATGCTATTTATTGGGTATCAACCTATGTGCATACATTAAGAGCTGCAAAAGACCCTAATAAAACAAGTCCATATGTCTTTTTATCTGCAAAAGGTATAAAGGCTATGACTAGAATTGCTTTTTGGTATAGGGTTAAAGTTTATGCAAGGCAAATAGGTTTAAAGCAAGAGCCATCTCCTCATACTTTTAGACATGCTTTTGCAACACATTTATTAAATCATGATGCTGATTTAAGAACAGTACAAATGTTATTAGGTCACTCAAGTTTAACAACAACACAAATCTATACTCATGTTGCTAATGCTCATATGCATGATACATATGATAAAGCACATCCAAGAGCGTAGATTATTAGAAAAAATTTGGAAAAGTTAAGTGCAAGTATCATTACAAACCCTAAGTCAAGATAGACTTGGCATTGAGCTTATGGAAATAAAAGCTAATGGGCAAAGTTATATAGCAATGCAATCATCAACACGTTATTCATCTCGTGTAAAAAAAGCATTTGAGCTTGCTAAGCGTTATTACCATGTAGCTCCTGACAATTTTTTAGAGCCTATATCTTATAAGCAAGCTGCTGTACAAGGAACAATGACTACAGCTTTGTTTTCAAATATACCTCTTTTTAATTTACAAAAGCATTTAGATAGACAAAGTAATTTAAATGAGTATATCCTAGGAAAAAAGGCAGGATGGGCACTATTACGTCTCCATCAAGCACCTTTTAATGATTTTGATTCTACAAAATCATCAGCTCATTTACGTAGATGTTATACAAGATTTCAATCATATATAAATTCAAAATATAGATTTATAAATGATGATCATATAGTAAAGGCTTTAGACTCACGCATTAGCTCTTTAAATTTAAATCATGCTGTTTTATGTTACGGTAATTTTAATGCAGAGCAGATGTTTTTAAATAAAGATAATGACATTATTTTAGCTCCATCTTATGCGGCAACTATAGGTGATCCTTATGAGGATTTAGCTATATTAACAGTAGATAATTTAGATAGTTATCCATATTTTATAGCAGGATGTATAGATGGATATCTTTGTGGTAAACACAATACATCTTTTTATGTAAGATATGCTATATTTTGTGGTCTTTATTCTTTAATAAGATTGAATAAAAAGGCAGCTCGTGAGATGCAAAATGGCTCACAACTTTACTATAGTTACTATCAACAAAAAGCATCAGATATATGGACTGAGTTTAATAACTTTACATCTCCTGTACCTAAATTTTTATTATCTGAAAAGCTAATTCAAATAAGAAATACTGTTTACGAAAAAGGCTTATAAAAGATACAATAAAATAAAAAAGGCTACTAATTTTAGTGGTCTTTTTTTTACTCTTAAAAACTAAATTTTATTGTTAAAGAAGATAAATATAATTTATATCTTTATTAATATATTTATCCTTAATAAAAATAAAAAAATATTTTTATATAAATATGTAAAAAATCTTGTAAAACAAATACTTAATTTTATATTTTACATAAAACCTAGTTTGTACTATTTTATACATTTATCTTAATTTATAAAAATATAAATATATATTTTGCTATTAGATATAATATATATATGTATAACCCATGTCTTATAAAGATAAAAGGATATTTTATAAAATATTCTTTGACTTTTTATATATGTACATTGAAAAAATTATAGTGTATAATTTGCGGGAAATATATTTAGTTTTTGCATACTTTCCTCAAAGTGTAAAATAAAAGGCTCTTTTTTAAGAGCCTTTATTATTTTTTTAATTCTAAAAATTAAATTAATTATAAAAACAGAAAGTTTTTTGTTATAATATTATTATAAATAGTATTTAATTGTTCATAGTTTATGTTTGTATATTTTTATCTAAATTATATATGAACAAACCTTGAGTAAAATATAAAGTGCATTATGTATTTATATGTTGAATTAATGCACTTTATTTAAAATAAGTTTTTGTTTTTCAAAATAAATATTTCTTCAAATAATATTCTAAAAGGCATGTTTTTTTAACCATGCCTTTTATTTTGCTATAAAAAAAGACTGAAAAGATATCTTTTCAGCCTTTATTTTGAATAAATTTTTAATTATTTCTCTTCTTTTTTCAACTTATCTTCAAGATAGTGAATTGATGCACCACCTGCAATTTCTACAGGATCTGTTAGTAGATCAATGTGAAGAGGGATATTTGTTTTAATTCCATCAATAATTAATTCTTCAAGAGCACCACGAGTACGAGCTATTGCAAGTTCACGTGTATCATCATGAATGATTAATTTACCTACTAATGAATCATAGTGAGGTGGAACTTTATATGTTTGGTAAATATGACTATCCCAACGTACACCAGGACCACCTGGAACATGAAGACGAGTTATTTCACCTGGAGATGGCATGAAGGTTTTTGGATCTTCTGCATTGATACGGCATTCAAAAGCATGACCTCTTAATTTGATGTCTTCTTGCTTTATAGATAATGGTTCGCCTGCTGATACTTTTATCATTTCACGAACTATATCAATACCTGTAATCATTTCAGTAATAGGGTGTTCTACTTGAACACGTGTATTCATTTCAATGAAGTAGAACTCACCATTTTCATATAGGAACTCAAAGGTACCTGCACCTCTATAGCCTATATTTACACAAGCTTGAGCACAGCGAGAGCCAATAGCCTCTCTTTGTTCTTGTGTAATAAATGGAGCTGGAGCTTCTTCTAAAACTTTTTGATTACGTCTTTGCATTGAGCAATCACGTTCACCTAAATATACAGCATTGCCATAACTATCTGATAGAACTTGGAACTCAATATGGCGTGGGTTTTCTAAGAATTTCTCCATATATACAGCTGGATTATTAAAGAACATATCAGCCTCACGTTTTGTAAGGTCAATAGATTCTTTTAACTCAGCTTCAGTACGCACAACACGCATACCACGGCCACCGCCACCACCTGCTGCTTTAATAATAATAGGATAACCTATTTCACGAGCAAGTCTCATGTTCTCTTCAATATCATTGCCTAAAGCACCATCAGAACCAGGCACACAAGGAACACCTGCTTTGATCATTGCTTTTTTAGCTGATACCTTATCACCCATAAGTCTAATAGTGTCAGCTGTAGGTCCTATAAATATAAAGCCTGATTTTTCAACCATTTCTGCAAAATCAGCATTTTCAGATAGGAAACCATAACCTGGGTGAATAGCACTAGCACCTGTAGCTTCAGCAGCTGCAATAATGCTAGGTATATTTAGATATGATTCTTTTGGAGATGCAGGACCTATACATACTGTCTCATCTGCAAGTTTTACATGCATTAGATCTTTATCAGCAGTAGAGTGAATTGCAACTGTTTTTAAACCTAATTGGCGACAAGCACGAAGAACTCTAAGTGCAATTTCACCACGGTTTGCAATAAGTACTTTTTCAAGCTTCATAATTACCTGCCTTTATTCAAACTCGAATAAAGCTTGGTCAAATTCAACTGTAGTACCATTTTCAACTAAAATCTTCTTAATAGTACCAGATCTATCAGCTTGAATTTGGTTCATCATCTTCATTGCTTCAATGATACAAACTGTTTGACCCTCTGTTACAGTATCGCCTTCTTTAACAAAAGGTTCAGCAGATGGACTTGATGAACGATAGAAGGTACCAACCATTTGTGAACGCATCACATTTGTACCAACTGTTTGTTGCTCTTTAGGAGCTTCAACAGCTTTAACTTCAACAGCAGGTGCTGGAGCTTGAACATGAACAGGGGCTTGTATTGGTTGTGCTGCCACTATAGGTGCACTTACGTGCATTGATTGACTTAAATTAGAAGAACGAGAAATTCTAAGCTCTTCTTCACCTTGTTTTAGATTAATCTCAGAAACATCAGAGTGTGAAACAAGATCAATTAACTTAGCTATCTTGTGTATATCAATTTGCATTTGTTATCACCTAGTGTATGTTGCCCATTGCAACTTAAAAAAATCTATTTGTTAGTAAGATAGTAATATGCATTTTCAAGAGCATATACATAGCCCCTAACACCAAAACCTACAATTACACCTAATGCTTTGTCTGATAAAAAAGAATGATGTCTAAACTCTTCTCTTTTATGCACATTAGATATATGGATCTCATAAAAAGGTAAATCAACACCACATAGAGCATCTCTAATAGCAACAGAAGTATGTGTATATGCTCCTGCATTTATTAGACAAAAAGAAACTTCATTTCTTGTTTTTTGTATGATGTCTACAATGTCACCTTCGTGATTTGATTGAAAGTGAATAAGTTCAATACCTAATTCTTTTGCCTTTTTATCAAGCATCTCTTGAAGTGATGCTAAAGTATCACTTCCATAGATTTCAGGTTCTCTTGTTCCTAACAAATTAAGATTAGGACCATTAATAACTAAAACTTTATAAAAAGACAAAATAAAACCTCTAAAGTAAATTTTTAGAAAAAATTCTGTTAGCACATTTTATCAATTAAAATAAATTTTAGTAGTTTTTTTAGCGATTTGTAGCTTATTTTTCTGTTTTTTTTTGAAAAAAATCAAAAAAATGAAAAAAAAACTTTAATAAAAAAATTTAGAAACTTTGACAAATATAAGTTTTTAAAGAGAAAAATACTTCATTTTATAAAAAAATTAAAAAATTTTTTTTCTTAAAAAAAATACTAAAAAATACAATTAATTAATAATAATTTACCTTAATTATTAATTAATATAGATAATTAATAACTTTAATTTATATAAAAAAAAGATTTTTAAAAATTGATAATTTTATTTTAAATAAACAAACACCATTTTTTTTGTTGAATTTGTATATGTTTATTAAAGATGCAAAAATCTCTTTTTTTTGTTTTTTATTATAAAACTTGTTAAAATTTGCGATGTGTTTTTTATCGCACTTTTTAAGTGCTTTTGCCATTTTAAAGAGACTTAATCATGAATAGAGCTAAATGCATTGCAGAATATGATTCAGAACTATGGGCAGCTATGGAAGCTGAAAGTCAACGTCAAGAGGATCATATTGAACTTATTGCATCAGAAAACTATGCTTCTTTATGTGTAATGGAAGCTCAAGGTTCTTTATTAACTAATAAATACGCAGAAGGCTATCCTCACAAGCGTTACTATGGTGGCTGTGAGTATGTAGATAAAGTTGAAGAATTAGCAATTCAAAGAGCATGTAAATTATTTAATTGTGAATATGCAAATGTACAACCTCAAGCAGGTTCCCAAGCTAATGCAGCAGCTTATATGGCTTTATGTAATCCAGGTGACACAATTTTAGGTTTATCTTTAGCTTGTGGTGGTCACTTAACTCATGGTGCATCTGTAAGCTTCTCAGGTAAAGTTTATAATTCTGTACAATATGGTGTAAACGAGTCTGGTGCTTTAGATTATGATGAGATCTTAAAAGTAGCAAAAGAGTGTAAGCCAAAAGTTTTAGTTGCAGGTTTTAGTGCATACTCAGGTGTTGTTGATTGGGCACGTATGAGAGCTATTGCTGATGAAGTTGGTGCTTACCTTTTAGTTGATATGGCTCACGTTGCAGGTTTAGTTGCAGCTGGTGTATATCCAAGCCCAATTGATCATGCTCATGTTGTAACATCAACTACACATAAATCTTTAGGTGGTCCACGTTCTGGCTTTATTCTATCAAATTGTCATGATGAAGCTATATATAAGAAATTAAATTCAGCTATTTTCCCAGGTTCACAAGGTGGTCCTTTAATGCACGTTATTGCAGCTAAAGCTGTTGTATTTAAGGAAGCTATGGAGCCTTGGTATAAAGAATATCAACAACAAGTTGTAACAAATGCAAAAGCTATGTGTGATGAAGTTATGAAAAGAGGTTATAAGGTAGTTTCAAATGGTACCCAAAACCACTTATTCTTAATGGACTTTATTGGCATGGAAATGACTGGTAAGGATGCAGAGACTGCTTTAGGTCTTGCAAACATTACAGTAAATAAAAATTCAATTCCAAATGATCCAAGATCACCTTTTGTAACATCAGGTCTTCGTTTAGGTACTCCTGCATGTACAAGACGTGGCTTTAAAGAAGCAGAAGTACGTGAACTTGCTAATATCATCTGTGATGTTTTAGATAACTATCAAGATATGGCTGTTATTGAAAAGTGCAAAGAGAGAGTAAAAGATCTTTGTGCAAAATTCCCAGTATACAAAGCTTAAAAAATAATTTTTTTAATTAAATTATTCTTATTTATTTAGGGCAGCATAACTATATGTTGCCCTTTGGAGTTTTTATGATAGCTAAAAATAATCTCTTTTTAAAAGAAGACATTATTTATATGAAAAGAGCTTTAAAGCTTGCTAAAAAAGGATTATATACAACATCACCAAATCCTTGTGTTGGTTGTGTAATAGTCAAAGATAATGTTATTTTAGGAGAGGGTTATCATAAAAAAGCAGGTTTACCTCATGCAGAGGTAAATGCTCTTTTAAACTGTAAAGAAAATGGTAATGAAGATAAAATAAAAGGATCTACAGTTTATGTTACTTTAGAGCCTTGTTCTCATTATGGTAGAACTCCACCTTGTGCTTTAGCTTTAGTTAAGCATGAAGTATCTCGTGTAGTTATTGCAGTTTTAGATCCAAATCCTAAAGTTTTTGGTGGTGGAGTTAAGATTTTAGAAGATGCTAATATTGAAGTATGTGTAGGTGTACTTTCTGATGAAGCATATGCTTTAAATAAAGAATTTTTTAAATCTATAAAAACTAATAGACCTTATGTAATTGCTAAAAGTGCTATGTCTCTTGATGGTAAAATTGCCAATAAAGATGGTTTATCTAAATGGATAACTAATGAAAAATCAAGAAATTATGCCCAAAAAACTAGAGCTTTTGTCGATTGTATATTAACTTCATCAAAAACTGTTATAGATGATAATCCAAGACTTAATATAAGAGCTAATACTCTAAATGCTAAATTACAAAGTGTAGTACGAGGCGAGTATTTTACAGCTCCTCTTAAAATTATCTTAGATACAAATCATAGTGTGTGTTTAGATGATAAAGAGATTATAAAAGATGGTATTTTATATAGAATAGCATCTACACAATCACAATACTTTAAAGAACAAAGTAAAGATAGTGAATTTTATGCATCTTTAACTAGTTTTACTTTAGAGCAAAAAGAATGCTTTTTAAAAAAAATAAAAGATAATGTTTATGATGTCTTTTTATATACAGATAAAAAAGAGCATTTAGATTTAGATTTAGTTCTTTCTTATTTAAATACATTAAATGTAAGACGTTTATTACTAGAGTGTGGAAGCACACTACTATCATCTTTTATAAATGAAAATTTAGTAGATGAACATTTAGTTTTTATGTCTTCTAAGTTTTTAGGTAAAGATGGTATTAATGCTTTTTTTGCAAATAATGTAAAAGATGTTAATAAATGTAATGAATATAGTATAAAATCAGTAAAGATTTTTGATAATGATATTGTAATTGACTATATGAGATAAGATAGGTTTTATGTATACAGGAATTATTGAGTGTACAGGAGAACTAGGTTCACTTGAAAAAAGACAAGGTGGAGCTATTATCTTTGTTAAGACTCCTAAGATATTTAAAGTAAAAGAGCGTGTTCATTTAGGCGATAGTGTTGCTACAAATGGAGTTTGTGTAACAGCTACTGCTATTAATGATAATGGTTTTTCAGCTGATATATCAGAGGAAACTATGTCATTAACATGTTATAAATACTATAAAATAGGTAGTAAATTAAATTTAGAACTTCCATGTACCCCAAATACACATTTAGGTGGTCACATTGTGCAAGGACATGTTGATGGTGTTGGCAAAATCTTATCTATTGAAAAATTAGGTGATGCTTTAAATATATGGATTGAAGCACCTCATGAAATCGCTCCATTTATAGCTCATAAAGGTTCAATAGCAATAGATGGTGCATCTTTAACAGTCAATTCAGTTTCTGATAATAAATTTAGATTAACCATAATTCCACATACTCAAGATGTTTTATCTATTGATGTATGGAAAGTAGGTGCTTTTGTTAATATTGAAGTAGATGTATTAGCTCGCTATTTACAAAGATTATTTCAAACAGGTGCTATATCTAAAAAGACTACAAGCACTTTAACAAAAGATATACTTTTAAAAAATGGTTTTATTTAAAAACACTAAATTAGGAGATAAAAATGTCAATTAAGGTAGTTGAAGGTAATTTACAAGCTCAAGATTCAAAATTTGTAATTATTGTTTCACGTTTTAATAGTTTTATTACTGAAAAATTATTAGATGGTGCTTTAGATACTTTAAAAAGAGAAGGTAATGTTCAAGAAGAAAACATTACTGTAGTTAAAGTTCCAGGTGCAATTGAAATTCCTCTAGTTGCAAATAAAGTAGCAAAAGAGCAAAAAGCTTCTGCTATTATAACTTTAGGTTGTGTAATTCGTGGTTCAACATATCACTTTGAAGTTGTAGCAAACGAATGTGCAAAAGGTCTAACTCAAGTTATGCTTCAACACTCAATGCCTATTTTAAATGGTGTTTTAACTGTAGATACAATTGAGCAAGCTATAGAAAGAGCTGGTGCTCATGTAGGTAATAAAGGTGCAGAAGCTGCTAAAGCTGCTCTTGAAATGGTAAATGTTTTAAAAGCTATCTAATTTTTAGAGGTAGATAATGGATTTAACTGAAGGTGCAGTAAGCCCTGCTATGCGTCATAAAGCAAGACACTTTGCTCTACAGGCTATTTATCAATGGCAAATGACAGGTGACAAGGCTGCTGAAATTGAAAAACAATTTTTAGAAGATCAACCTATTAGAGGCACTGATTTAGATTATCTTCACGATCTAATAGCAGGTGTTGTTGAAAATTATGAGGAGTTAGATGAATTATTCTCTCCTTTTACAAGTAGACCACTAGATGATCTCGATCTTGTTGATAAGGCTATTTTAAGATTAGCAACTTTTGAGTTAACTTATAGACAAGAAATACCATTTAAAGTTGTAATTAATGAAGCTATTGAACTTGCAAAATCTTTTGCTCAACAAGATAGCCATAAATTTGTAAATGGTGTTTTAGACAAAGTTGTTAAATCAATGAAGAAATAAGAAGAGTAAGTTATGATAGGAGAGTTTTCATTAATATCTAAATATTTTACTAAAGATGTAAAAGATCAAAGATTAGTAAAAGGTATAGGTGATGATTGTGCTCTCCTATCTCTTAGTAATGATGAATTATTAGCTATAACTACTGATACTTTAAATGAAAATATTCATTTTTTTAAAGATGAAGATCCTTTCTTTTTAGGTTATAAATCACTTTTAGTAAATGTCTCTGATTTAGCTTCTATGGGAGCTTTACCTAAGTATTATACTTTATCTATAACGCTACCAAATTCAGATGAAGAATTTTTAGATAAGTTTTCAAAAGGCTTATTTTCTTTATCTGATAAATTAAATATGGCTCTAATTGGTGGTAATACCTCAAAAGGTCCTTTATCTATAACAATTGAAGCTTTTGGTACTATTAAAAAAGGTTATGAGTATTTACGTGAAAAAGCTAATAATAATGACAATATCTATATTACAAATACCTTAGGTGTAGCAGCCTTATTTGTAGATGCTAAGTATAATAAGATAAATATAAATAAAGAATCTTTAGATTATACACATAAAAAAGCCATGCTTATGGAAGATAGATGTGCTTTTTCTTGTGCTTTAAACTCATATGTACACTCTGCTATTGATATATCAGATGGACTTATTGGTGATTTAAAACATATCTTAGAATTATCAAATAAAGGTGCAAATTTAGATTTAAGTAATTTTATATTTGATGATGTATTTGCTTTAAATGCTATTACAAAAGATAAAGCTTTAGATTATGCCCTATATGGTGGTGGTGATTATGAACTATTATTTTTAGTAAATGATCAAAATGAAAATAAAGTTTTAGATATAGCTAAAAAACACAATCTTTTAATTCAAAAGATAGGCAAGATTACAGATAAAAAAGATTTAATTATTAATTTTAATAATAATAGATTAGATATTAAAAAAGCTTTTGAACATTTTTAGTTACCTAAATATATATTTAGTTGCTAAAAACTAAATTTTGTTAGTTTATGTGAGATTTACTCTAAACAATCTTAATTTCTACATAATAAAGAACTATTTTGTTTTAAGTAACAAAAAAATCACAATGACTAAATATTTTTTAAGTAACAATGAAAAAAATCACAAAAACTATTTTAAGACTTATCTTTTTAATATTTTTAAAACAATACTGTTTATTCTTATGTGTAAACAATGTAGATATAAAAAGAAGTTCTTATCTTTAATTTTATTTAAATAAAGATAAAATACATAAAACTACTTAAATCTTTTCTTAAAAAAAAATACAAAATTATTTAATTATTTACATAATTTTGTAAGTTATCATTTATAAATAAAATGATATAATTGACAGAATATATATATATTATTATTTTATAAAACTGCTAGTTAAGACTATTTATTTAAATAAGTTTGTCTAAATAATTTACTTACTTTAACTATTATCTAAAAGTTTTAGAAAGTAGTTTTTATATAAATTTTAAAATAAGTAAAAACTAAGTAATTTATATTAGTATAACTAAGAAATTAGAATACTAAAGGAGAAAATAATTGAGAACTTTAGCAAAAGGTTTTGCTTTAACCTTAATAGCTAGCTCTGTGTTAGCATTAAGTGCATGTAATGATGGTGGTAATAAGTATGATGTTGCTTTTGATGAAGGTAAAGCAACAATGGAACAAAAAGCTTCTTATGCTTTAGGTTCTTATCTTGCATCTAATATTGTAGAAATGCAAAAGCAACAAAAAGAATATAGTGGTGATCTTGATCAAAAACTAATTATTAAGGGCTTTTTAGATAGCATAGATGGCAAGAGTGTTATGACTGAAGATGCCATACGTGAAGCTATTACTAAACTTGATGAAAAAGTTCAAACTAAGATGATGGAAAAAGAAGCTCAAGAGGCTAAAGAGAATCTTGAGAAGGGTCAAAAATTCTTAGAAGAGAATAAGAGCAAAGAAGGCGTTAAAGTTACAGCATCAGGTCTTCAATATAAGATTATCAAAGAAGGTACAGGTCCAAAACCAACTCCTAATGATGTAGTTCATGTAAAGTACAAGGGTACAACTATAGATGGTACTGTATTTGATGAGCAAAAAGAGCCTATAACATTATCTTTATCTCAAATTATTCCAGGTTGGATTGAAGGTCTTCAATTAATGAAGGAAGGTAGTGTATTTGAGCTATATATTCCTGCAAATCTAGCTTATGGTGCAAATAAATTAGGTGATAGCTTAAAGGCAAATTCAGCTTTAATTTTCAATGTTGAATTAGTAAAAGTTGAAAAACCAGCTGCTGATAAGGCAAAAAGCACTCCTAAAAAATAAATTTAAAAATTAGTAATTTTTAAATTTATATCTTAATTTATAGTATCTTTAGGTATTTTCTTTTTTTAAGAAAATACCTTTATAAAAGTACAAAATTACATTTAAAAAATCCTATCCTTTTAGTCTAAATATATTTTATAAAAATTCATCTTCTAGAGGCTTTTTGTATGATAAGAATAACTCCCATAGTTCTCCTACTTATATTTTTAATAGATTTAAGTTCTATTTTTATTGTAGGTAGATTTACAGGTGGTCTTATGGCCTTTTTACTTTTGATTTTATCAGAGTTAATAGGTATATCACTTTTTGTTAATTCTTTAAAACAACTAGCAACAAGTAATCAAAAGAGCATATCTCAAGTTATTACTAATAGTAAATTAATCTTAGTATCTTTTATCTTCTTATTACCTGGTTTTATTTCAGATATTATTGGTATTTTCATCTTAATAAAAGCAAAACAAGATGAAAAGAAAATGCAAGAGAGAGAGGAGCAATACGCTTATAAAGAGACTTATAATTACTATGAAGGTGAAGTACGAAGAGATAATGATTTTGATGAATTTGGTGTAAGTAAAGCTAAAAAAGAAAAAGAGGATAAGCTTTATAAAAAAGAAGAAATTATAATTGATGTAAAACCTCTTGATGAGGACAATAAAAAGGATTAAAAATAAAAAGGCATGCCAAAAAGACATGCCTTTATTTTTAACTTTCTTTTGTTTTTATATTTAAATCATGTTCTTTAACTAAATCTGGAAATTTATCTAAAACGTTATCTTCAATACTTGTTCTTTTCATTACAACTTTTGATTTTACAGTTAAGATAACACCTGCAATTACTAAAAGACCACCAATTACTTGTGAAGTATATAATGGTTCATCTAAGAAAGTTACACCAATAAAAGCACCTGTAAGTGGCACAATATAAATAAAAGAACCAGCTTTACTTGCACCAACACCTGTTGCAGCATAATTCCAAGCAACAAAACAAAATAGACCTGATGCTAAAGCTACATAAGAGAAGTTAAATATATCAATACCACTTAAATTATTACTTATATAAAGTGTATTTGTTATAGCACCTACAATAAAGCACATTAGAGATCCAAAAAGACCAGACCATGCTGTAAGAGATACTGTTGATATCTTGCCATTAGCTTTTAGACCTACAATAATATAGCAAGACCAAGATAGTTCACATAAAAGAATAAATAGGTCACCTATATTAAAGTTTAGATTTAAAATTACATCTAAAGAACCCTTAGATACAATAGTACATGCTCCTACACATGAGATAAAGATACCTAAAAACCCAAGTTTAGTAAGTCTTTCACCTACAAATAAGAAAGCAAGTATAGTTGTCATAGTAGGACCTATACTTTCAATTAAAGCTGTATTTGTAGCTGTTGTATAGTGAAGGCCTAAAAATAAAAAGCCATTGTGTAATAAAACACCTAAAAAACCAAGACAAGCTGCTATAAATAAAACTTCTTTTGTCTGTTTAAATTCTTTAAATTGTTTAGTTATAATTAAGAATAAAAATAATAAAGTTGCAATAACACCAAAACGAAGTCCCGTAAGCACAAGGGGAGACATTGCATCAACTAAAAGTTTACCAAATGCAGGAGTTGTTCCCCATATAAGGGTAACAAGCACTAGTAGTATATAGTACTTGAACTTGTTCATAAAAACCTCAAAGAAGTTAGTAAATAAATCAAATTTTTGTTTATTATAAAATGTTATTTTTATTTTTACTAACTATTTAGTTAATAAAACAAAAATATCATTTTTGTTAATTTTTAGGTTAAAATATATTTGTTTAAGTTTATTTTGTAAAAACAAGGTGTTAGTTTAATATATAAATAAAAGATAAAAAAGCATTTCTCTAATAATTTATTTCATAATTTAAAGTTATTTTTAAAAGATTTAGATTACATGCTTTTTTATAAGTAAAAAATAGCTCAACTTGGATTATAAAAAATAATATTTCTTTATTTTCAAGAATTTATAATTTTTTTTTATTTTTTTACTTGAAAAATTTTAGTATCATCCCCATGTCTTTTAATAGAAAATTTTTGTTATAACAAAAACTGTTTAGTAATTTTAATGCGGAATATCCGTGGAGAGACAAATGAAATTAGTTCCTTTGTATGATCGCGTAATAGTAAAACCTTTTGAAGTAGAATCAAAGTCAGATGGTGGTATTATTCTTGGAAGTGCAGCAGTTAAATCTACACGTGGTGAAGTTTTAGCTATAGGTCAAGGTCGTATCCTTGAAAATGGTAATGTAGCTCCATTAAGCGTAAAAGTAGGCGATAAGGTAATCTTTAATGAAGGTTATGGCACTAAGAAAGAACGCATTGATGGTGAGGAAGTAATTATCCTATCTGAAAGCGACATTCTTGCAATTGTTAATGAATAATTAGTATTAGAAATTAGGAAAGAAAATAAAATGGCAGCTAAAGAAGTATTTTTTGGTAATGAAGCTCGCACCTTAATGTTAGAGGGTGTAAATACACTAGCAAATGCAGTTAAAGTAACTCTAGGTCCTAAAGGTCGTAACGTAGTTTTAGATAAGGCATACGGTGCTCCTCTAATCACTAAAGATGGTGTTTCTGTAGCAAAGGAAATTGAACTTGAAGGTCGTTTCCAAAACATGGGTGCTCAAATGGTTAAAGAAGTTGCATCAAAAGCTAATGATGCAGCAGGTGATGGCACCACAACAGCTACAGTTTTAGCTCAAGCTATTGTTACTGAAGGTTTAAAATCAGTAGCAGCTGGCATGAATCCAATGGATTTAAAACGTGGTATTGATAAAGCAGTTAGTGCAGCAGTAGCTGAATTAAAGACTTTATCTACAGATTGTGCAGATAGCAAATCAATTGCTCAAGTAGGTACAATCTCAGCAAACTCTGATGCAACTGTTGGTAATTTAATTGCAGAGGCAATGGAGAAAGTAGGTCGTGATGGCGTTATCACAATTGAAGATGGTCAAGGTTTAGAAGATAGCCTAGATGTTGTTGAAGGTATGCAATTTGATAGAGGTTATCTATCACCTTACTTCGTAAATAAAGCAGATACTTCATCAGTTGAACTTGAAAATCCATATATCCTACTTTGCGATAAGAAGATTTCAAATATCCGTGACATCGTTCCTATTTTAGAAGGTGTTGCAAAGGCAGGTAAGTCACTACTTATCATTGCAGAAGATGTTGAATCAGAAGCATTAGCAACTTTAGTTGTAAACAATATGCGTGGTATTGTTAAGGTTGCTGCTGTTAAATCACCAGGCTTTGGTGATCGCAGAAAGGCAATGTTACAAGATATTGCTATTTTAACTGCAGGTGAAGTTATTTCTGAAGAAATTGGTATGGAGCTTGATAAGACAACTCTAGATCAATTAGGTCGTGCTAAGAAAGTAGTTATCACTAAAGATGAAACAACTATCATTGATGGTGAGGGTGATAATAGCGAAATTGAAGCTCGTGTTGCTCAAATTCGTAAGCAAATTGAAGAGTCAAGCTCAGAGTACGATAAAGAAAAACTACAAGAGCGTGTTGCAAAACTAGCAGGTGGTGTTGCAGTAATTAAAGTTGGTGCAGCTACTGAAGTTGAAATGAAAGAAAAGAAAGCTCGTGTAGAAGATGCTATGCATGCAACTCGTGCAGCTGTTGAAGAAGGTGTAGTTCCAGGTGGTGGTGTTGCTTTAGTTCGTGTAGCTGCAAAACTAGCTTCATTAAAGGGCGACAATGACGATCAAGACGTTGGTATTCGTGTAGCATTACGTGCAATGGAAGCTCCTTTACGTCAAATCGTAGCTAATGCAGGTGAAGAGCCATCAGTTATTGCTAATAAGGTTCGTGAAGGCGAAGGTAACTTTGGTTACAATGCTGCAACAGAGCAATTTGGTAATATGATTGAAATGGGTATCTTAGATCCAACTAAGGTTACACGTTCAGCTTTACAATATGCAGCATCAATTGCAGGCTTAATGATCACCACAGAGTGTATGGTAGCTGACGCACCTAAGAAGGAAGGCGAAGCTATGGCACCTGGCATGGGTGGCATGGGCGGTATGGGTGGTATGGGCGGCATGATGTAATACATCTCCCATAAAAAAACCTTATAAAAAAAGCTCCTAAATAAAATTTGGGAGCTTTTTTAATTTTTATAAAATTTTAAATTTCAAGCTTTCTTTTTAAATACTGAATACAATCTGATAAAGTATTAACATCTGTTGCAGATGCAGCTGATGTAACAACTTTCAGCCCTTCATATTCACCATCTATAAGCTCACCAAAGGCAGATAAAGGTAGAACTTGACCTTTTAAAGATAAGCCTACAGCTTTTAGTTCACGACAAAGAGCTACAGTATATTCAGCACCTGCTGTGTATATACCTTTTACATTTGTAACTTCAGATAAAATTTGTTCTGCAATTTGACCATAACATGTAGCAATAATATCTAAAGCCTCAAGTGTTGAACTATATCTATTTTGCACACAATCTTCAAAGTCCTTTAATTGTAATTTAGATGCACCTAAGTGATCTGATACCAAAAGGCAGACAGTATGTTCATTAAAAGCTTTTATTATTTCATTTACTACTCTTAGTATTTCAAATTTTCTTTTTTGCTCATTTATAATAAGATCTTTATTTCTAATAGTTACAAAGTGAGCATTAGGTTCTTCAAGGCGTAGTATTTCAACTTGAGCTGAAATAAGAGGATTATTACCACCTATAATGCCAAAGATTTTATAATTAGATTTTTCTTTTTCACGTGTTATTTTACGAGCAAGTGTTGCTGTAAAAGGACCTGGATCTACAGCTAAAAAATCTATATTTGAATCTAAAAGAGAATCTGCAATTAAATTTATATCTTCTTGTGTTGTGCTATCAAATAAAATAGCACGTACATCATCATTTGCTAATTTTTGTATTAAGTTAGATATATACTCACGACCTTTTATTAATTCATTTAAATGAATAGAGCAGGATTTATATCTAAATTTTTTAGTAAATAATTCATTTACTGTACCTGAATGTTGTGATGGTGTGATTTGATCTAGACCTGCAAGGGATTTTTGCATAGGTCTACCATTTACAATTAGATAACCACCAACTGTTGATCTATTTAAATCAGGAAATGAAGGTACAACAATAGCTACTCTTTTTTTATCATCAAGAGCATCAAGTAGAGCTTGAACTTCAGTACAAGTATTTCCACGTAAAGATGGATCTATTCTTTTTGAGTAAATTTTTATATCTTTATTTTTTATAAGTTTAGCTGCATAGTAAACTAATTGATAACTTTGTTCTTTTGTTAAATGTCTTGAATTTGTAGAGTATAAAAGACAGTCATATTTTTTTACTTTATCTTCTTTAAGGGCACGAGCTGTCATTAAAGAACATGCAGAGCATTTATTCTTTTCAAGTAGGGCTCCTACTGCACTTGCTCCTGTAATTTCATCAGCAATAACAACACACTTTGTCATATTTATATCCTATAGAGTAGCAATGCTTGCTCTTAACATTAAAACTGTTGATGGGGATACAGATAATTCATCAATACCCATATCTATTAATTCTTTTGCAAAATCTCTATCTGATGCAAGTTCTCCACATAAACCTACCCAGATATTTGCTTTGTGACCATTTTCAATAGTCATTTTAATAAGCTTTTTGACACCTTTATGATAAGGATCTAAAAATGCGTTTAAATCTGCATTTTGTCTATCAAGAGCTAAAGTAAATTGAGTTAAATCATTTGTACCAATAGAGAAGAAGTCAACTAAAGGGGCAAGTTCATCAGAGATTAAGGCAGCAGCAGGTGTTTCTATCATAATACCTTTTTCAATATTAGCTTTAAAAGGTATTTTTTCACATCTAAGTTCATTTTCAACTTCTTTACAAATATTGAGACATTCAATTACTTCCTCTTTTGAAATTATCATAGGGAACATAATAGAAAGGTTACCAAACATAGATGCTCTATATAAAGCTCTTAATTGTGTTTTAAAAATCTTAGGTTGGGTTAGACAAATTCTTATAGCACGAAGACCCATAGCAGGGTTATCTTCTTTTTTTAGCATAAAGTAATCACAAGTTTTATCAGCACCTATATCTAATGTTCTTATAATTACTTTTTTATTTTCCATACGTTCAAGAACATCTTTATATATTTCAAATTGAGTTTGTTCTTCTGGAAAATCTTTAGATTGTAGATAGATATATTCTGATCTAAATAAACCAATACCTTCTGCATCAAAATTTTTAACAAGATCTATGTCAGCATCTGTTGCTATATTTGCATAGAGATTGATTTGTCTACCATCTTTAGTAAAGGTTTTTTTGCCTTTATATTTTAAAAATTTTAAAGATAAGGCATCTTCTTGTAGTTTTATCTTTTGATAGTGAGCTTTTTGAGATTCTGTCGGATCTATTATGATAAGACCTTTAGAACCATCAATAATTGCATAGTGACCATCAAGATTTTCTTTATTTAGTTCATCACCTACAGAGATAATAGATGGTATACCTAATGTTCTTGCAAAAATTACAGTATGAGATCTAGCAGAACCTTTTGAGGTTATAACGCCACATACTGAATTTTGATCTAGGCTTACAGTTTCAGATGGTGCTAAATCATCTGTAGCTAGAATAACTGCTTTACCATCATCCTTACTTATTAAAGGAGCTTTAAAGAGATCACCTGATTGATTAGAGAGAATTTCATTAATGCGTCTTGAGATATCAACTACATCAGCACCTCGTCCTTGCATGTAGTCATTATCCATAGATGTGAACAATGTTTGGAATTTTATTCCTATTTGTTCTACAGCATATTCAGCATTAACATGTTCATTAATAATTTTATCTTTAATTTGAGATACATAATCAGGATCGTCTAACATCATTTGATGAATTTGAAAAACAAAGGCATTTCTTTCACCTAGTTTTTCAAGAGATTTTTCATAAAGATTTCCTAATTGATGTATAGCTTCTTCACGAGCTTTTTCAAAACGTATTACTTCATTATCTGTATTTTCAACATATCTTTTATTAGTAGTTATGTTATTTCTTTGTAAAAATACAATCTTACCAAAGGCAATACCTTGGCTTGCTCCATGTCCTTGTAAAGTAATACTTTGATCTAATTTAAAAGATTCTGACACGATAAGACTCACTAAATTTTTAGTTAAGATATCTATAATATTAAACTAAATTTTAGAAAAAAATCTTAGAGAAATAATGTTTTTTGAAAAATAATTTTTCTAAGTGTTAAAATAGTCATTATTTTTAGAATTATGGATTTTTAGTAATGGTAAAGACTAGATTTGCTCCATCACCAACAGGCTTTTTGCATGTAGGTGGTGCAAGAACTGCACTTTTTTCATGGTTGTATGCAAAGCATACAGGTGGTGAATTTGTATTACGTATCGAAGATACAGATAGAGAGCGTTCAACTCAAGAAGCTATAGATGCAATCATAGAAGGTATGAATTGGTTAGATCTATCTTGGGATGAAGGTCCTTACTATCAAACAAAACGTTTTGATCGTTACAAAGAAGTAATAGATCAAATGCTTAAAAGTGGTCATGCTTATAAATGTTATTGTTCTAAAGAACGCTTAGAAAAGATGCGTGAAGAGCAAATGGAAAAAGGCGAAAAACCTCGTTATGATGGTTGTTGCCGTGACAGTCATGAAGAGCATGGTGCTGATGAACCTTATGTTGTTCGTTTTAAAAATCCAAAGACTGGCACTGTAGCTTTTGATGATATGGTTAAAGGTCATGTAGAGTTTCAAAACGAAGAATTAGATGACTTTATTATTCAAAGAAGTGATGGTACTCCAACTTATAACTTCTGTGTTGTAGTTGATGATTATGATATGGGAATTACTCATGTTATTAGAGGCGATGACCATGTTAATAATACTCCACGTCAAATTAATTTATATAAAGCATTAGGTGCTGAAGTTCCTGTATTTTGTCACTTAGCTATGATTTTAGGTGATGATGGTAAGAAATTATCTAAAAGACATGGTGCTGTATCAGTAATGCAATATAGAGAAGAGGGTTATTTACCTGAAGCTCTAATCAATTATTTAGTAAGACTAGGTTGGTCACATGGTGATCAAGAAGTATTCTCACGTGATGAGATGATAGATCTATTTACCTTAGATGCTATTACAAAATCAGCATCTGGTTTTAATACTAAGAAATTAAATTGGTTAAATGCTCACTATATGAAAACTCTACCTAAAGAGAAAGTTGTAGGTGAACTTAAGTATCAATTTGATTTATTAGGTGTTGATGTATCAAATGGTCCAAGTCTTGCTGATATTGTAAGTAACTATGCTGAACGTACTCAAACTTTAAAAGAGATGGCACAAAAGAGTGTATGTTATTTTAAAGACATTGAAGCATATGATGAAGCTGGTGCTAAGAAGTGGATGAAAGAGGGTTCTGTTGAGGTATTACAAAAGAGCCTTAATGTAATTGAAAACTTAGAGAGCTTTGATGTTAAGAGTATAGATGAAGCACTTGAAAATCTAGCTAAAGAGTTAGAAATAGGCATGGGTAAGGTAGGTCAACCATTACGTATGGCTATTACAGGTGGTCCTACATCTCCAGGTATTGGTGATACTATGCTTTTAGTAGGTCGTGAAAGAACTATTGAAAGAATTAAAAAGGCAATTGAACATTTCTCAAAAAAATAGTATTTAACTACTATTAGGTATAAAGAAGCTTTAGATATTATCTAAGGCTTTTTTTATATCTTAAAATAAGTAAAAAGGTCCTCTTGTTATAGAGGACCTATTCACGATTGATAAGTAAAATCAATAAAAAAACAAATTACGACTTAGCTGTATTCTATCATAAAGAGCTATGGATATAAACAAAGTTTTGATAAGTATTTTGAATAAAAATTTCTGTTTTTTAGGAAAATTAAATGAAAAATGCCTAACATGTTTGGTGCTAGGCATGGATTATATCTATCTTAATGTTTATATGACTTATTGATTTTTACGGATTTTTAAAAACGTAATATTCTATAAATCAACACAAGAATATTATCATAAATAGTGTAAAAAAAAATTCCATATAAATAGGAAAAAATTAAGTTTTTTTTACTTTTTATTGTAATGTAGTTGATATATAAACATATTATTTAAAGCTCTTAGAATAACTTTTTATAAATTTTGTGATCTTAAATGGTATAAAAAAATAAATATTTTACAAATTTTATGTATGGGTATAATATACATATACAAATGTAATATATGCTTTTAAACATTTTTTCAAAAAATAAATGTAAAAAATCAACAAACAAAAATTAGAAATCTTTAAACAAAATTATGACAAAAATATTTTTGCTTTAGATAAATGATATGTTACAAATCTAGATAGAGATGGCTTTTATAATATTTTTATAAGATAAAATAAAGAGATTATAAATAGTTATTTTTAGATTTTATTTTACTAAAATATAGAACTTATAAAGTGTGTAAATATATAGGATATATTAAAAAAACATTAGTTATAATTTAATTACATATTTAAAATATAAAAACATTAACTAAATTAAATATTATTGTAATTAAGCCTATTTACTTAAATATTGTGTAAACCCATGTAAGGTTTACACACTATAAAAGGCTAATATACTACATCATATTTCCAAGTAAGAATGCCACCAAAATTAGCAACTTTTTTGTAGCCAGATTCTACAAGTTTATGACCTGCCTCGATAGCTCTACGACCTGATCTACAATAAATTAAAACTAAAGTATCAGAATTTGTATTATCAAGCTTTGTAGTATTAGTTATATCTTCTACAGGAAGATTGATTGCATTTGGTATATAACCAGTTAAAAATTCTTCTTTAGTTCTAACATCTAAAATAATGGTATTTTCTTCTTGCATTAGTTGATATGCTTGATGTTGATTAATCTCGCTATAACCATCTTTTATATTATTTTTAATTTCTGTAGGTGAAATAGGGGAAAATGAAGGAAACATTAATAATAATCCTATAAATTTGATTTAAATTAAGCTTTAATCCTCAACCTTAGAGGTTTAGTATAGTATAAAAATACAAAATAAAAATCTTTTTAATAAAAAAAGGCATTTTATGTCCTTTCTTTAATTAAAAAGTTTAAATAAAGATAAAAATAACCTCGTACAAAAATGTAAAAATAATTAAATTTTAATATTTAATACTTTGATTTTTATATGAAAAATATAAAAGAATTAAAATTGGCACAATATATTCATATATGGGAATAGCATTAAAAAAAATTAGGAGAGAAACAAAATGGCACTTTACGTAAATACAAACGTGAGTTCTATTAATGGTCAAAGAAAACTCACAAATGCAACAAATAGTTTAACTACAACTTATCAAAGATTATCATCAGGTCTTCGCATTAATAGTG